>JAICUQ010000039.1 GCA_025935755.1 Chthoniobacterales bacterium
CCACGCAAATCGCCCGACTTGCGCACGAAGGTCATCCAACATCATCCCTGCAGCATGGAGCCGTGACAATTTTCGTTGTGTTGCGGCATTGTAGTCATCACCGTTCCCCGGCGCTATTGCGGAACCCCGCGGCTGATTTCAAGCGCCAAACGATCTCATTAACACCGGACTTTAGTCCGGTGTCCAAGCAGCCACCACACGCAAGCCGTTTCAACGGCTTCCCAACCCCCGCCACACTTTCGCTTTTTTTCACGCTCAGCGGGCGCATATTCGTTTCGATGGCTACGACGATGCGAGACGCGATTGAAGAACTGCTTCATACGTACGGCGAGACTGGCGGAATCAATTACCTCGCCGCCGCGGCTTCTCTCCCCTCGCGGCTCTCCATTGAAGCGGCTTGCACAGAGCTGATGAGCCTAATGTTTCCAGGTTTCCGCAGTGAAGCCCTCGTCAGCTCGGACGATCTCGCAGATACCACACGCATTCGCGTCAGACATTTGCACGCGCGACTCAAAACGGAAATTTGCAGAAGCCTCGGCAGAATTCCGCCTGACGAAGCAACGGAGGCGAAAGCGGAGGAAGTCTTGACGGAATTTTTCAGGCAACTCCCCGGTGTGCGCCGGATGCTTTGGACAGACATCGATGCCGCTTACGAAGGCGACCCCGCTGCCACGACTTACGAGGAGATCATTCTGGCTTACCCGGCGCTGGAGGCGATCGCCATTTATAGAATGGCACATCTTCTCTACGGGAAGGTGCCGCTGATTCCGCGCATCATGACCGAGTGGGCGCACAGCCGCACCGGCATCGATATTCATCCCGGCGCGCAAATCGGCTCGCATTTCTTTATCGACCACGGCACCGGTGTCGTGGTCGGCGAGACGACCCAAATCGGTTCGCATGTGAAACTGTACCAGGGCGTTTCGTTCATCGCCCGATCGCTTGGAGCAGGACGCGGGTTGGGTGGAAAAAAACGCCACCCGACGATCGAAGATGGCGTGTGCATTTACGCCGGAACCACCATCATGGGCGGCGACACCGTCATCGGCGCCAATTCCACCATCGGCGCGAATGTTTTCCTGACGAAAAGCGTTCCGCCGCATTCGCTCGTTTACTACGAAGAGAAAGAAGTTCGCGTCGTGCCAAAGCGAAAAAACGACGCCGCAACACCGCGCAATGAATTCCAAAAGTGAAACACCAACTGCGGTAGCTGCTTCGCTGTGCGAAGCGTACTCTTTTCAAGCCTGCAAAGTTCGTCCTGCGCGTCCCATAAAGGCCTGCCTATAATTGACGCGGCAACGATTACGAGCATGAGCACGATTAACAGTAAGAGCCGGAGGAACAGCAAGAATTGATGATCTATCTCGATTACAACGCCACCACACCGTTAAGTGACGCAGCGCGCGAAGCGATGCTGCCATACATGGATCGCTATTTCGGCAATCCATCCAGTGTCCACGCCGCTGGCCGCGAGACGCGCGCCGCCGTTGATGACGCTCGCGACAAGATCGCCGCACTTCTGCACGCCAAACCCGGCGAGATTATCTTTAACAGCGGCGCGACTGAGTCATGCAACCTGGGTGTACTGGGCCTGGCGCGATCCGGATCTTCAGCCCATCGACACCTCATCTCGAACAAGGCCGAACATCACGCGGTGCTGCACGCAGTCGAACACCTTCAAGATCACGAAGGATTTGAAGTGACCTGGCTCCACGTTTCCAAAGCGGGAATGCTCGATCTCGATCAGCTCGCCGACTCCATTCGATCTGACACCAAACTGGTGACGATCATGACTGCGAATAATGAAACCGGAGTCATTCAGCCAATGCGCGAAATATCACGGATCTGCCGCGACCGTGGCGTTTTGCTTCACAGCGACATGGTCCAGGCGTTCGGCAAATGCGATGTCGATGTCTCGTTAGTCGATGCCGGCAGTTTCGCCTCGCACAAATTTTATGGCCCTAAGGGAACAGGATTTTTATTTTTGCGGAGCGGCTTGCCAATTCAGCCAATCATGTTCGGCGGCGCGCACGAAAATCAGCGACGCCCGGGAACGGAAAATGTCGCCGCCCTGGCGGGAATGGCCGCGGCCGCCCAGTGGGTTTTAAGCGACGTCGATGAGGAGAGCCAACGTGAAGCGCAATTGCGTGATGATTTCTGGAAACGAATCACAAACATTTTTCCGGACGCGCAGCAAAACGGCGATCAAACTCACCGGCTCGGGAACACACTGAATGCAAGTTTCATTGGTGTTGATTCCGAAACCATGCTGATGGCGTTGGATCTGGAAAGCGTTTGCGCGTCGAGCGGCTCGGCTTGCATGGTCGGATCCGTGAGAGCGTCGCACGTTTTGCTCGCCATGGGATTGCCAATGGAAAGTGCCAGGTCCGCTATTCGTTTTTCGCTTGGCAGACGCACGACTGCGGAAGAAATCGCCACCGCGGCTGACGCACTGGGGCGGATCGCGGAGCGAACCAAAGACGCCCGCGAATATGCCGTCGCTTAGGCAACTCGAATTCGCATTTCATCCTGTAAGCGCGTCCCTCGAAGATGCGCCGCGCCTGGCCCAGCCGGGCGACTACAGAATTGTAGGGCACTCGCCCCGCCTGCCGGGTCCCAGCACGACAATGGAAGCGGTCGGCCTGCAATGTGGGCGCGCTGCAGCTCTTGAAGCAACCGCTCGCGAGTTGTTGCGCTCGTTAGGCGCAAAGCGATTCGCAGCAAAACTTCGCGTTGAATGGAACTCCCGCCTCCAAACCGCCGCTGGCCGCGCTGATTATCGCCGGAAATTAATTTCGTTAAACCCGCGGCTGGTTGAGTATGTCGAGGAAATCGATCGCACGCTGCGACACGAACTGGCTCACATCCTTGCGCACTTTCGAGCAGGCCGCCGGCGGATTTCACCGCACGGGCGCGAGTGGCAGCAGGCTTGTCGCGATTTGGGGATCGCAGGCGAGAAACGCTGTCATACGCTGCCGTTTCCGGCGAAGCGGTATGCGCCGCGCTACGTTTATCGTTGCCCCAATTGCGGGCGCGATTTCCCTCGTGTGCGCAAGGTCAAGCGCACCGTCGCATGTCTGGCCTGCTGCCGCGCGCACAGCCGCGGCGAATTCGATGAACGCTTTCGCTTGAAGCGCCTGAGGTAGAGAGGCCGGGCTGCGGCCTACGGTTCGACCTGCTCGCCCTAACGAGCGCTTGTTGAATGGGTCACCGCTTTGCCACGGATTTTGAAAATCCTTCCTGGAAAAATCGCCATCGAGCTCCGAGAACTCGATCCGATCTGATCGCACGTAATTTATCTCTGTTGCGTTTTGCCAACTGCGCCTTTGACCTGGGGATGCCCACAAGACACGTCCGTAATCGCGCAAATTTCCGAATCAATTACGTGTTAGTTTCGTGCCTGTGTCTGAGTGCTCGGCCCGGACGGGCGCAGGAGTGACAACTGCAGGTACACTCAGGAAATTCCCTGGGGCATTTACACTTTTAATCAGCGTCCATGAAAATACTTGCGAGCCAAATCGCTAAGGAATTAGAAAAGGCGAACCATTGCGCCGTGTATGAGCCTGACTTGACACGGGTCTGGCCGACAAACGGCAAAACCCGTGAAGCGAAAGTCGCATTATTTGCTCAACAGAATGGCTGGCGGCTTCGTTTCTACAAAGAAGGCTTCTGCGCAATCTTCGATAAGGCTCCGGTCGGCGACGGTCAGGCAACGGTCAGCGATGCAACCGGGCTGCTATAGTTCGTCCGGTTTGCCTTTTTCAGCTTTCTCACCGCGCAATTTCGCCTGGATAAACATATCGATGTCGCCATCCATCACGGCCTGCACGTTGCTGGTCTCGGCGCCGGTGCGGTGATCTTTCACCATTTGATACGGCTGAAACACGTAGGAGCGAATTTGATTCCCCCACGCGATCTCACCTTTCTCGCCATATTGCCGCTCGATCTCGGCGCGCTTCTTGTCTTCTTCGAGCTGATAAAGTTTTGCTTTCAACATTTTCATCGCCAGCTCGCGATTACGCCCCTGGCTGCGCTCGGCCTGACAGGCCACGACGATTCCGGTCGGCTTGTGCAAAATGCGGACCGCAGTCTCAACCTTGTTCACGTTCTGTCCGCCCTTCCCTCCGCTGCGAAACGTGCCGATCTCGAGATCGGCCGGATTAACTTCAATCGGCGCGGTGTCGGCGATTTCAGCAACTACATCGACGCTCGCGAATGACGTGTGTCGCCGTTTATTTGCGTCAAACGGCGAGATCCGCACCAGCCGGTGCACGCCGCGCTCGGTTTGCAGATGTCCGTACGCGTACTCGCCTGTTACAAGCAAAGTCACCGATTTGATTCCCACTTCTTCGCCCTGCTGAATGTCCACCGTTTCGGATTTGAAACCGCTGCGCTCGATCCAGCGCTGATACAGCCGAAGCAACATGTCGGCCCAGTCGCACGATTCGGTCCCGCCGGCGCCGGAATGGATCGTTATGAACGCATTGGCTCGATCGTTCTCGCCGGAAAGAAACTGGCGAAGCTCGAACTCATCCAGCTTGTGAGCCAGACGGTCGCGTTCAGTCGCCACCTCTTTGTCAGCCTGGGCACGAGATGCCGGGTCGGTTTCTTCCGCGGCTAGTTCTTGCAATGCGCTGAAATCTTCGATCTCACGTTCCAGCTGCTGGAACGGGTTGATCAACGAACGCAATCGCGAAACGTCTTCGACATCTGCCTGGGCGCGCTCCCGATTCGACCAGAAATCGGCCGCAGCCATCCGCGCTTCAATCGCAGCTAGATTCTTTTGAAGCTGCTCAACGTCAAAGAAACCTCCGCAACTCGCGCACCCGCGATTTCAATTCCTCTGCATCTGGAATGGAGATTTCCGTTGGCATGGGAAAGGGTAATTCAATTCATCGCGCATCGCAAAATCGGTCTAAACGCGGGTCTGATGTCCGGGGAGCACAGCAGCCCTGTGCTCCGGAGCGCTACCCTATTTGTGTACAGGAGCGACGGGCTTTGCCTTCACCTTCGCAGTTTCCAACCGGAAAATTGTTTCGCCTTCCTTCATCAGATCGAGGCGGTCGCGTGCGATCGTTTCCAGATAACTTACATCGGTCTTGAGCAGATTGACTTCGCGCGTCTGCTTCGCCAGCAGAGTTTGTTGGTCGGTGACTTGTTGCTGAAGATTGTCGATCTCCATCCGGCTTTGCATCAATTTTTTATACGGCGGCACGAACAAGCTAACGATCACGAGCCAGATGGCCATAATCAGCAGGACGAGGAGAACACGATTAAGTCGCTGCCAGACTGTGGCTTCGCGACGTGCGCGGAAATCAGCGTAACCGTGCTCCACTTTAGCGGAGTGTAGCGCCGTATACGGCTTTGTCACCAAGTTCTTCTTCGATACGTAACAACTGGTTGTACTTGGCTACACGCTCGCTCCGGCATGGCGCTCCGGTCTTGATCTGGCCGGCGTTGGTTCCTACCGCGATATCGGCAATGGTTGTGTCCTCGGTTTCGCCCGACCGATGGCTGATTACTGTCGTGTAATTATTTTTCTTAGCGACATCGATCGTTGCCAGGGTTTCCGTCAACGTGCCGATCTGATTTACTTTGATGAGAATCGAATTCGCCACGTGCTCGGCAATTCCTTTCTCCAGGAATTTCACATTGGTGACAAAAAGATCGTCGCCAACCAACTGAATCCGCGAGCCGAGTTTTTTGGTCAGTTTTTTCCAGCCATCCCAATCGTTCTCCGCGCAACCGTCTTCAATCGAGATAATCGGGAACCGCCTGCAAAGCTCAGCGTAATAATCAACCAACTCTTCAGCGGTTTTTTTTCCGCCACCCGATTTCTTGAAAATGTAAAGCTTCTGGTCGCGGTCATAGAACTCCGACGCAGCTGGATCCAGCGCGATGAAGATCTGTTCACCCAACTTGTAACCGGCCTTCTCGACGGCTGCGGAAATCGATTCCAATGCGTCTTCGGCAGAATCGAGTTGCGGCGCAAATCCGCCTTCATCGCCGACGGCAGTGGAAAGGTGTCGCGCTTTCAAAACAGATTTGAGCGCGTGATACACTTCCGTGCCGTAACGCAGCCCTTCCGAAAAACTGTGCGCACCGCGGGGCACGATCATGAATTCCTGAAAATCGATCGGCGCATCGGAGTGCGCGCCGCCATTCAGGATGTTCATCATAGGCACTGGGAGCACGCGTGCATCAGGTCCGCCGAGATAACGAAACAACGGCAAGTTCGCAGCGGTTGCCGCTGCACGGGCGACTGCCAGCGAAACGGCGAGTGTGGCATTAGCGCCGAGATTTTTTTTCGTCGGAGTACCGTCGATCTCGATCAGTTTGTTGTCGATGGTCGCCTGGTCGCGGGCGTCCAGTCCCTTCAGACTCGGCGCGATTTCGTGGTTCACGTTGCGAACCGCTTTTGTCACGCTTTTGCCGCCGAAACGGCTTTTGTCGCCGTCGCGCAATTCCAACGCTTCATGTTCGCCCGTGCTGGCTCCGCTGGGAACAGCCGCTCGTCCCACTGCGCCGCTTTCGACGCGGACATCCGCCTCGACCGTGGGATTACCGCGCGAATCCAGGATTTGGCGACCGTAAATATGGGTAATGCTGGTGCTCGCCATACGTCCTGCCCATTAGAACAGCTTTGGGGTGATCAGGCAAATGTGTATCGACCTGGTCACGGTACCGTCTGCTTCGCAATCATTCACCAACACGTTTATGTCGCGCATTGCAATGTTTGATCACATATCGAAAAGGACCATCCGCCATTGTCCCTCCAAGCCCGTGTCCAGCGTTGCCCGGGATAGCGTCCTCCCAACACATGCAGCCGCCCTTGTTCGGTTAGGCGATATATTCGGTCTTTAGGCGCGCTCTCCTTCCTTTCAATCCACTGTCGTCGCTCCAGGCGAAGTATTTGAAAGAGCAAACCCTGTCGATAGGCCGAGCTGTCATGGGAGTCGGTTAAGTTGTGGAATGTCGGCCTGGTCAATTGTGAGCAAACATTGCAATAAGTAGGTCACGGTTTTGTCAGTTCAAGAGCGTGAGAGATTCCGATTGGCAAATTCGTTAAGGCGCGCATAATCTTCGCGATGATTCGTTTGGTTGCACTGTCCATGATTGCCTCGGTTGCTGCTATTTCCGTGGCGGCGGCGGAGGAAGGACAACATCTGTCGTCGGATCAAATGGCGAAAGCTGTTAAAACCGATTCGATTACCGTTCCAACGCCTGGGGAGCTCTTCGCTGCGCTCGGTAAGTCGGGAAAAATCAATTGGTCAGCTCAATATCGCGCCCCAATTCCTGTGACCTACGCCAATCGCGCGCAGATCGCCCTCAATCTCGGCGGTCTCATCGCTGATGGGTTTATTGCCGTTGAAGCCAAGGACGGTCAGCAGGTGAAGAATATCGGCTCGGATATTATAAAGCTCGGAAAAGCGCTCGGGGTGAGCGAGCAGCTGCTCGGCCGGGGCAATAGCATCAATGATTTTGCCGAGAACAACCAGTGGGACACACTCCAGGAGGAATTGGAAGCGACGCAAAACGAGGTGAAAACTTCGATGCAATCGCACGCCGACCAGGACCTGGTGATCCTGGTCACCCTTGGAGGGTGGATCCGCGGAACACAGGTGGTCACCGGTGCCATTATGAAAAACTACAACGAGGCGGCCGCTAAGGTCCTGCGGGAACCGGCACTGGTTCAGTTCATGCAATCAAAGCTGAACGCCATTTCGCCTGAATTGCGTCAGGAACCGCTGGTCAAAGATGTCAGCGAGCAACTCGGGGCAATTGAGAAACTCGTTTCGTTCCCCGAGGCAAAAGTGCCAACCGCGGAAGATGTGAAGAAACTCAATGAGGCGGTCGGAAAGCTGATGACCAAAATAGAGAGCAAGGATTAGCCCAAATGAAACGTTGCCTCCGATCGTTCGTTTTGATTTTTGCGCTGAGCGCGAGCGCTGTTCTTCGCGCAGATACAGATGCTGAAGTGATTGCCCGCAGAGACGCGCTTGAGCTTGCAGGGGCATTTGGAAACGACGGGTTCAAGATTCGAGATGGACATTCGTGCGGCGTACTGAAGCCGCACGATCACGCGCTTATCGCGGTGAACCTTTTTGCGGGAAATCAGTATTGGTTTTCTGTCGGCACGGCCGAGCCGCTAAAAAAAGTTAGCGTCACCGTTTACGACGAAGCGGGCAAACAGATGAAGACCGAGGATTTCAACAACGAAGGAAAAACCGGCGCGGGTTTCGCTCCCGAGAATAGCGGCGAATACTTTGTATCCGTCGGTTCGGTTGAAGGCCAGGAAGGCAGTTTCTGTCTCGTCTATTCATATAAATAGACGATGCCCGGGCTTTAACTTGGAGCAGGTCATGATCTCGCTTCAGGTGTTTTATGAAGGTCGCGTCCAGGGGGTTGGGTTCCGTTTCACCGTGCGCCATATCGCCAAGGGTTTCGACTTGACCGGTTGGGTGCGCAATCTGCCGGACGGTCGCGTAGAACTTCAGGTTTCAGGCGACGAGGAAGAGGTACGCGCATTTCTCGATCAAATTGCTCGAGGCGAACTGCATTCGCTCATCCGCAAACAAACCGAGAACAAGTTGAACGAAGCGGTCGTTGCTCGCGGGTTTGAGATTCGCCATGACTGAATCATCACGCCATACCAACTCGCAGCCGGATGCGGCCATCGCTGTTCACGGACTGACCAAGGTTTTTCCCGTTCCGTTTCATCCCACCCGCAGGGTTGTCGCGGTAAAGGACCTCAATCTACGCATCGAACCCGGTGAAGTGTACGGGTTGCTCGGACCGAACGGCTCCGGTAAGAGCACTACGCTGAAAATCATCCTCGGCCTCGTTTCGCCGACACGCGGGCGCACCGAAATTTTTGGCCGAGACAGTCGCCTGGTCGAGAGCCGGGAAGCAGTTGGTTTTCTTCCGGAGAACCCATACTTTTATAAATTCCTCACCGGCGCAGAAACGCTGCGATTTTTTGGACGGCTTTGCGGGATGACAGGCGCAACATTGAAGAACCGCATCAACGAACTGCTCGACCTGGTTGGATTGAATAATGCGCGGGACCGCCGGTTGGGCACGTATTCCAAGGGGATGCTGCAACGCATTGGGCTGGCGCAAGCGTTGATCTACGATCCGCGACTGGTTGTGCTGGACGAACCGACGGCTGGCGTCGACCCGGCGGGCTCGCGCGAAATCCGCGACCTGATCATGGATCTGAAACATCGCGGAATCACCGTGTTGCTCTCGTCGCATTTGCTGGCACAAGCGCAGGAAATTTGCGACCGCATCGGCATTCTTGCCGACGGCGTGCTGGTTCGCGAAGGCCGTTTGCAAGATTTAATCGCGATCGAAAATCAAACCGAACTCGTCATCGCGGATGCTTCCGATGAACTCCTTCAGGAGATTGAATCGTGCGTCGGCCGTTCAAAGGCGAAATTGCTCGAGCGACGAAAATCCACTACCACGCTGGAAAGATTGTTCCTGGAATCGACTGGAGGAAACGACAAACGCTCAACTCGCGAGTGACAGGCCACCCCAAAATGACAGACGCCGAAACCGCTTCAACGTTTCAATCATCGCCCGGTCCCGAAAGCTTTCGGGGCAACGCTTCAACCCTTCCGAAGCGCCACCGCGTTTTTTCGCTCTCGCGCATCCTCGCGATCACCAGCAACACTCTGACCGAGCTGGCGCGCCTGAAGGTTTTCTATGTCCTGCTGGTGTTCGGGCTGCTGTTGATTGGCAGCTCCATTTTCATGGCACAATTCTCCTTCCAGCAGGAATTCCAGATCCTGAAGGACGTTTCGTTAGGCGCGATTTCCATGTTCACATCGCTGTTGGCGATTGTGGCGACGGCGCGAATGCTCCCGCGCGACATAGAAGACCGCACGCTTTATACCATTTTGGCGAAGCCGGTGCCGCGTTTCGAATACGTTGTTGGCAAGATTGCCGGAGTTCTCTTGTTGCTGGCTATCAGCACTCTGGTAATGGTCGCCGCGTTCCTGGCGGTGTTGTACATGCGCGAACAGGCAGTCCTGCAGGCGACCGCTAAACAACTGGCCAGCGCGCCGCCTGATCAGCTCGCCGATGCACTGCGCGCGGTGCGCGCCTCCGCTTTCAACGTCGATCTCGTTCCGGGAATCATCATCATCTTCCTCAAAGCATGTCTGCTCACCGCGCTAACGCTGTTTGTCTCAACCTTCGCCACATCAACCATCTTCACGATCGTGGTGATGGTTTTCATCTATTTCATCGGACACTTGGAAGCGACTGCGCGGGAGTATTGGCTCGCCGCGCACGGCGGCGGTCTGATCACACGCGTGTTTCTTGCGGTCGTGGCGCTGCTATTTCCCGATCTGCAGGCTTTCAATCTGGTGGATGACATCGTCGCTGGCACCGCGATTTCGATGGCGGTGTTCATCAAGACTGCGTTGCTCGGGATTTTTTACACGGTGATTTACACGTTGCTGGCGATCTTCGTGTTTTACGGAAAAGAATTATGACCCGGGGCCTGATCGCGCTCGCAATACTGATCGTAGTGGGCCTGATCAAATTGCCGGTAGAACACAATCTCGCCGCTCTCCACCGGCAGGAACATTTCCGCGGCGTCGAATTCAATCTCGATCTTCGCGAAAAACTCGGCCAACTCGGATTCATCGCTGCGCTGAGTGGCTTTCGCGCCATCGTCGCCGACGCGCTTTTCATCCAGGCGCATGCGGCCTGGGAAAACACGCAATGGGGCCGGATGCTATGGTTGTTTCGCCAAGTGACGGCGCTCCAACCGCACGTACTTTTGTTTTGGGATACTGCCGCGTGGCACATGGCCTGGAACGCCAGCGTGGCGGCGATGAACGATTCCAACCAGCCGCGCCAGGCCCTCCGGGTTAAAGCCCAACGTGAATACTTTGCGATCGGCAAGGAATTCCTCGAGCGCGGAATAAAAAATAATCCAGATCGCCCCGAGCTCTATGAAGCGCTTGCCCGCTTGTACAAAGAAAAATACAAAGATCACGGGCGCGCCGCAGAATATTACGCCAAAGCTTCCACCTTACCGGAAGCAGCGCCGTGGGACCGGCGTTTCTCGGCATACGAGCTTTCGTACACCGAAGGACGCGAGCGCGACGCGTATGAGCGGTTGCGCAGCTTGTACGATGAGGGCGAGAAGGAACGACTTCCTACGCTGATCAAGCGGCTGAAGTTCCTCGAAGATAAACTCGCGATTCCGCCGGACCAGCGAATTCCCGATACGCTGACGAAACACTAAGCAATTCAGTCACTCAAATCCTTAGGTGGGTAGCGGGCTACAAAATTCATTTCACGCAGCAAAACATTGGTGCGCCCGCGTGCTTCCGTTGTAACGTTGTGACTTTTCGATGGTCTAATGGGAGCAATGCGGTTCGCCATTTTCAGTGACATTCATTCCAATCTCGAAGCGCTTGAGGCCGTGATGGCGGACGCGCGTCAACGCAGATGTACGCACTTCGTCTGCCTGGGCGATATCGTCGGATACAACGCGAATCCGGGTGAATGCATCCAGCTAGTGCGCGAGCTCGATTGCCCTGTGGTGAAAGGCAACCATGACGAGCAGGCAACGTTCCCTGCGTCATCGGAACGTTTCAATGAACTCGCCGAACGCGCGATCGAATGGACCCGCGAACGTTTGAGCGAACAGGACAGGGATTGGCTGCGCAGCCTGCCGCTGCAGCGACGGGTTCACGATTTCACCATCGTGCACGCCACACTCGATACGCCGGGACAATGGGGTTACGTCTTTAATAATCTCGATGCCGTCGCGAGTTTTACCTATCAGCGGACAGCCGTCTGTTTCTTTGGCCACACGCATGTGCCAATGGTGTTTGTGCGCGATGACGGCGTGCGGCGTCAGACATCTGAACACGTTCGTATCGAGCCTGGCAAAAAATATTTCATTAATGCCGGCAGCGTCGGACAACCGCGTGACGGCAATTGGCGGGCCGGATATTGCATTTACGACGTCGAGAACAATCTCGTCGACCTCTTACGAGTTAAATACGACCTTCCGACCGCACAGAAGAAGATCAATAAGGCAGGTCTGCCGCGACTGTTATCCGAGCGCCTGGCGATGGGACGCTAAAACTGCGATAGAGCGGGCAGTCGTCTGCACGCGATTTCCTAAGCCGCCGTTTCGCCTCGGCGCGCACGGAGTGCGCGCCCTACCTGGCTTTCTTCGCTCGGTCGCGAAGGATGAAGTCTGCGAGCGGTAAATCGCGCGGGTACGTAATTTTGAAATTGAACTCGTCGTTAAGGACGAGCGCGATCTTCTGGCCGAGTCGTTCGACTGCTGAGACTTCGTCGGTGACCAGAATGTTTTCCGCGTACACAGCGCGGTACGCGCCCTCAATCAATTTCCGGTCGAAAATCTGCGGCGTTTGCATCGCGCACAGCCGATGACGGTCAACCGAACCAGCAACGAAAACATCGGCATCCGTAAGCTTCAGAGTGTCATTGACTGGTTGAGCCAATGCGGCTGCGCCATGCATGCGGCACTGCTCGAACGCGCGTTCGATTTGTTCCGGAGTAACCAACGGACGCGCCGCGTCGTGCACACCCACGTATTGTGAGTCGCGATCGATTCGGTCCAGACCAGCTCGAACGGAATCCTGTCGACGCTCCCCACCGGGGACAATTGCGCGGACTTTTCTGAATCCCGCACCGGAGAAGATTTTTTCGATTTCATCATGACATTGTTCACGCGCCACAACGATGATTTCAGTTACTGAAGTCGCGCGCTCGAAGGCGCGAAGTGAGTGAGCGATCACAGGTTCGCCCGCAATCATGGCGAATAGTTTATCGAACCCCATGCGTTGGCTGCTGCCGCCGGCGACGATGATGGCACTGAGCATCATGATATCTTACGGATTGAAATGTCAGGCCCAGTCATTCTGACTGAAGCGCAGCGAAGTCGAAGGATCCGGGTGCGCTGACGTGCAGTAATGCAGCGGGATTCCTCGACTTCGCTCGGAATGACGTGTGTCTGTAACCGATCACGAAAGCTGCTTTTGCACTTCGGCGCTCAGCGTTCTTCCATCGGCGCGGCCGCCGACCTTTGCCTGCAACGCTTTCATCACCCCGCCCATTTGCGCTTTGGATGTAGCGCCGATTTCAGCGATGGTTTCGCGCACCACTCTGGTGAGTTCGTCGGGGCTCATGGCTTGTGGCAGATAGGTGTTCAAAACTGCCAACTCTTCTTTTTCTTTGTTGGCGAGTTCAGACCGGCCGCCTTTCTCAAAACTCTCGATGGAATCCTGGCGCTGCTTGGCTTGTTTTCGAATGACCTGAATAGCTTCAGGGTCACTGAGTTCGGCCTCGGCGCCGGATTTTTCGATCGCGGCGTATTTCAATGCGGATTTAAGCATGCGCAGAACGGCCAGTTTCGTTGAATCCCTGGCGCGCATCGCCTCTTTCAGATCGGAGTCCACACGCTGTTGCAGTGTCATGCGGAAATACTACCTAACCAGGACTCTCTTGTCGATGCGAAGCCGCGGCATCACGGCGACGCGAGGAGGCGTCGCCGGGCCCGCATCGCTGCGCGAAGCCGCTGCAGGCAGGGCACTCCCAAAGCTTCGCAAAACCGAAAGGCGCGCAGCTTGATTTCGCGCAGCGCTTTACGAGTGCGATGTGTCTTCGCATCGCTTTTCTCGAAACGGACCGCTACGAAAGTACGCCGCAGCACCTATCAAGCGAATCGGCGTCGCCAATGGAGACGACAGCGGTGGTCCGGTTGGTGCGCTTTAGCAACCCGGCGAGCACGTTGCCTGGACCCAGCTCGATGAAAAAATCGCAGCCGAGATCGATAAGACGCTGCATACAATCCGTCCACCGCACGGTGCCGGTGACCTGATCGCGAAGAGTTTCGCGCACTTCCTCGGGCGTTTTCACCTCTTCGCCGGTTACATTGCTGATTACGGGAAAGCGCGGCGACTGTATGGGAATATCGGCAAGCGCTTTCTCCAACTTCACGTAAGCACTTTCCATAAGACGCGAATGATATGCCCCTGCAACGTTGAGCATCATCGCGCGGGCGATGCCGTATTCTTTCGAAACACCGACGGCGGTTTCCACGTTCGCCAACTCACCGGAAATGACGATCTGATTCGGCGAATTGATGTTGGCAATATCGACATCTTGATCCGCGGCGAGCCGTCGCACATCGTTTTCGAGACCACCGATCATCGCTGCCATTCCGCCTTGCGTCGTCGCGCACGCTGCATCCATGAATTCGCCGCGCTTTTGCACAAGCCTCAGACCGCTGGCGAAATCGAACGTGCCCGCCGCGGCATGCGCGCTAATTTCCCCTAACGACAGGCCGGCGGCCCCGCCAACTTCAAAGTCACCGAATACGTGCCGCAGGGCTGCCAGCGCGGCAAGCGAGTGAACGTAAAGCGCCGGCTGACAGTTTGAGGTCTTGGTCAATTCTTCCATCGGTCCATCCCAGGCGATCTGGCACAAACCGCGACCCAGAATTTCGTCCGCACGCTGAAACAAATCCGCTGCGACGGGATATCGTTCAGCGAGATCGCGTCCCATACCAACGCATTGCGCGCCTTGTCCGGCGAATAATAGTGCGATTTTTTTGGCCATATGGCGACGTAGTTAATCGTGTTTTACCGCTAGCGCGAGCGCCTTCCGGGGAGCGCACGCCTCTGGCGTGCTGGCGATGGCATTCGGCCATCGCGAACTTAGAACTCTATGCGCACCGTGATTTGCTCCTCCTTTGACGAAAACTTCGTTGCGGCAGAATGCCGCAACCAGGTCGGCGCGACGACCGCTCCCCAGAATTTAGGCTTGCACGCGATGACACGCTAGCGAGCGTAAACGTGTTCTTTCAGCTTCTGACGTTGTAACTTTTTAACAAATCACCTTCTTCCCATGCCATTCACCACGCGCGAGATCGAATCACCCGACCCGGTGACCCGGGTGGCCGCGGCCGATGCGGCATTGCGCGAACCCGGGCAGGACGACATCGGCGAGAAGATGGTGCTCAACATGGGGCCGTCGCACCCCGCGACGCACGGCGTTTTGCGGCTGGTGCTGGAATTGGATGGTGAGATCATCACCAAAGCCACGCCCGATATCGGATTTCTCCACCGCGGCGACGAAAAGATCGCCGAGAACATGCAATACAACCAATTCGTGCCGTACACCGACCGGCTCGATTATCTTGCGCCACTGTCGAATAACGTGGCCTACGCACTCGCGGTTGAAAAACTAATGGGCTGGGACATTCCGCCGCGCGGGAAAGCAATCCGCACCATTTGCTGCGAGACGTCGCGTATTTCGTCGCACCTTCTCGGACTCGGCGCAATGGCGCTGGATCTTGGTGCGATGTCGGTCTTTCTCTACACGTTCACTGAGCGCGAAAAACTTTATAATCTCTTCGAGCTGCTGACTGGCGCGCGCTTTACAACCTCCTACACGCGGGTCGGTGGACAAATCCGCGACATTCCGGACGGATTTATCCCGCAGCTCGAAAAATTCCTGGACGATTTTGGTCCCAATCTCGATGAATGTGACCGGCTCCTGACCCGAAACAAAATCTTTATCGATCGCACCAAAGACATCGGGGTGATAACGAAGGAGCGCGCGATCGCGTATGCGATTTCCGGACCAAATCTGCGAGGAAGCGGCATTGAACACGATTTGCGCCGTAAACATCCTTATCTCGACTACGATCAGTACGATTTCGACGTGGTCATCGGCACGACAGGCGACTGTTATGATCGTTATCTGGTGCGAGTTGAAGAAATGCGCCAGAGCGCGCGAATTTTACGGCAGGCCATCGACAAACTCCCCAGCGGTCCGATCAACCTTTCCAATTGGAAAAACATGACTCCTCCAAAATCGCGAGTGATGACAAAGATGGAAGAATTGATTCATCATTTCATCGTCGTCACTGAAGGGCTCGACGCGCCGCCAGGCGAAGTTTATTTCGGGGCCGAAAATCCCAAAGGCGAGCTGGGCTTTTACATTAATAGCCGAGGAGGCGGCGTTCCTTATCGTTTGAAAATTCGAGCGCCGTCGTTCGTGAATCTCAGCATTTTGCCGGAGCTTCTACCGGGTTGCCTGGTGAGTGATGTGCCTGCCGTGCTCGGCAGTCTGGACTTCGTGATGGGCGAATGCGATAGATGATGGGACTATGAAATCATTGCTACAAATAATTGCGCGCCTGACGCTTGTAGTTTTGATCGCCCTCTCCGTTTCCTGCATCGGCAAGCGAATCACCAAAGCTAACGTGGATGAGGTCACTGAAGGCATGTCGAAGAAGCAGGTGGAATCGATTTTGGGGCAGCCTACTTCGTCCAAAATGGAGGACCCCACCATAACAAGACAAACGACCTACGTTTATCGGCAGGGCAAAGACACTGTCACGATCGTATTCAAGGACGACAAAGTGCAGTCGAAAGACAGCACGATCTCCGACTGATTCAGCGTGAGGCAGACGTCTGCCCTCAAAAAGGGACGCGGTGACGGGTCGGCCCACATCGCTGCGAAGCTGCTGCAAACGGGGCACTTCCCAAAGCTTCGCGAAATCGCCGGTCGCGCTGAACGCACACTCGTGCGAAACGCGATTTGCCGCGTATCACTGCGTTGGGTTAGGTTCAACGATGGCAGACGCGACGCGTATCCAAATTCCAGCGGAACTGGAGCAGAGCATGGACGCGGCGATTACCCGTTATCCAAGCGATCACCGTCGCAGCGCAGCATTGCCGCTATTGCATCTGTGGCAGGAACACTTCGGGTTCATCAGCGACGAAGCCATTTTCTGGATCGCCCATAAACTCGGCCTCGAGCCGATAAACATTCTCGAGGTCGTCACGTTTTACCCCATGTTTCGCCAGCATCCGGCCGGCAAAACGCATATCAGGGTCTGCCGCACACTCAGTTGTGCAATGGCAGGTGGATTGGACGTCATGGAACACTTGTGCGCGCGCCTGGGTATTCGGCGCCCGAATGACGGCGACGAAATGCATAATCCGATCGCGGTTAGCGCCGATGGAAACTACAGCGTCGAGTTTGTTGAGTGCCTGGCCAGTTGTCATACCGCGCCGGTATGCATGGTCGGCGAAAAACTGCTGGAAAAAGTAAATCCAAATTCCGCAGCAGAACTGGTAACCAATCCCCAATCGCCCATCGGCAATCCGAAATTAGCGTGGCCGCCTAATTCCCTGGAACATCGCCTCGTTTACAAGAATGTCGGCCGCCCGGGTTGGACGACCGACATCGATTGTTATCTTCGCGACGGCGGCTACGAACAATTAAAGCAGGCGTTGACTCTGTCGCGCGATGATATCGTCAATAAAGTTAAAAACTCCGGGCTACGCGGCCGTGGCGGGGCGGGATTCTCCTGTGGTTTGAAATGGAGCTTTATCAAGCCCGACGAAAAGCGACCAGTGTACCTGATCTGCAATGCTGATGAATCGGAGCCGGGCACCTTCAAAGATCGTTACATCATCCACGACGATCCGCACCAGTTGCTCGAAGGGATGTTGATATCGTGCTATGCCCTGGGAGCACACACGGCGTACATTTATATCCGTGGAGAATTCCCGGAAGGCGCGAAGATCCTCGAGCGTGCGATCGAGGAAGCGCGGCAGCACAATTTTCTCGGCAAAAACATTCTCGGCTCGGGGTTCGACGTAGAATTCTACATCCACCGGGGCGCGGGCGCCTACATCTGCGGAGAGGAAACGGGTCTAATTGAATCGCTGGAAGGAAAACGCGGTTATCCGCGGATCAAACCGCCGTATTTTCCGGCCGTCCTGGGCCTGTACATGTGCCCGACCATCGTGAACAACGTCGAGACACTCTGTAACATCAAACATATCATCGCCATGGGCGGCGCGGAGTATGCGCGCCTTGGCCGGCCTAACAACACTGGCACGCGGGTTCTCTGCGTCAGCGGCGACGTACAGCGTCCGGGTTACTTCGAAGTTGAAGTCGGCGCCGTCACCATGGGCCAGTTGATTTACGAGATGGCGGGTGGCTTGCACCCGGGCCGGAAACTAAAGGCAGTCATTCCGGGGGGAAGTTCCGCAAAAGTTTTGCGCGCCGATGAACGGTTCAAGCTGAAAGAAAGGAAGGCTGACGGCTCGACAATCGAACGCGAAATCTCGATCGACGATATCCCGATGGATTTCGATTCACTGGCAGCCGCGGGCTCCATGGCCGGGTCCGGAGGCGTGATCGTGCTGGACGATTCGCGCGACATGCTCTGGGTGCTCAACAACATCAATAAATTCTACGCGCACGAGAGTTGCGGCCAATGCACGCCCTGCCGCGAAGGTTCGCTTTGGATGCAAAAAATCACCGATCGCATGCTGCGCGGCGGCGGTGTGATTGAAGATCCGAAGCAACTGAAAACGATCGGCGATAATATCGCCGGCCGCACCATCTGCGCCTTCGGCGAAGCGTGCGCATGGCCGACACAGAGTTTTGTCCAAAAGTTTCCGGACGAATTTGCGGCCCGCGCACAAAAACCGATTCCTCCACCTCTCCCGCCCGAATACACATCCGAAGAATTAATTGAGGAGCAATCGATTCCGATCGTCCCCATGGCGCACGACCCCGGCTGGGAAAAAGCCGGCGCTAAAGGAACGATTTAGAAAAATATGAATCAGGAAAGCAGGAAAGCGGGAAAAAATCTCAGAGACTTCAAAATCACGGAGGAGATTATTGCGTGCGCGATCCGAGTGCACCGAGCGCTTGGTCCTGGTTTTTTAGAATCCATCTACGAGGAAGCGCTGGCCGTTGAATTTGCGCTGAGCGGAATTCAGTTCGTCCGACAGCATCCGACGCCACTCTTTTACCGCGATCATCAGATCGGCGAGCACCGTTTGGACTTTCTCGTTGAAGGAAAAATTCTTGTTGAACTAAAAGCCGTCAGCCGACTCGAGGACATCCATTTCGCAATTGGCCGCAGCTATCTCAAAGCCGCTAATCTTAACGATGGATTGCTGTTCAATTTCGCGACTGCCCCGTTAAACGATAAAGCGGTTCTGCCGCGAGCGGACAGAACATGAATTACCTGATCTTCTTGCATGAACTTCCTGCTTTCCTGCTTTCCTAATTCATAAAATGCCTAACGAACCAGCTGTTCCATTGTTGAACGTCCAGATAGATGGAGTCTGGCATCAGTTTCCGAAGGGGACTCGTGTCATCGAGGCGTGTGAGCAGGTTGGCATTTTTGTGCCGCGGTATTGCTATCACAAAAAGTTGAGCTCGCCGGGCAATTGCCGGATGTGCCTGATCGAAATGGGATTTCCAAGGCTCGGGCCTGATCGCAAGCCGGAGCTCGGCGCCGACGGCAAGCCGATCATCAACTGGATGCCGCGCCCTCAGATTTGCTGCGCACAAGATGTTGCCGAAGGCATGGCCGTTCGCACCGATTCACCGCTGGTGAAGGAATGCCAGCGCGGCGTCTTGGAATTTCTTCTGATCAATCACCCGCTCGATTGCCCTATCTGCGATCAGGCCGGCGAATGCCCTTTGCAGGAATTCAGTGTCGACTACGGGAATTCGCAATCGCGTTTCCTGGAGAACAAGGTGAAAAAGCCGAAAGCAGTTCAGCTCGGCCCGCGCGTGACGCTAGATGACGAGCGCTGCATTCTCTGCTCGCGATGCATCCGTTTCTGCCAGGAAATCGCGCACGACGATGTGCTCGGGTTTGTCGACCGCGGCAGTCATACAGTCCTCACGGCGCATCCCGGGAGATCCCTGGATAACAATTATTCGCTTAACACCGTCGACATCTGCCCTGTCGGCGCGCTGACTTCGACCGATTTCCGTTTCAAGATGCGGGTCTGGTTTTTGAAAGAAACGAAAAGCATTTGCACTAGCTGTGCGACGGGGTGCAACACAGTCATCGGAACCCGTGAGGACGTGATCTATCGCCAAACCCCGCGCGAGAACGACCATGTGAACTCCAGTTGGATGTGCGATTTTGGCCGGCTCAATTACAAATACCTCGAAGCTCCGGACCGTTTGCTGGAACCGCAGATTCGTTCCGAAGGCCGCTTGGTCCCGGCCGATTGGCCAACCGCAATCGGGCAGGCAGCGCTTCAGCTCAAGCAGTTTGCCGGTTCCGAGATCGCCATCGTCGCCTCGGGGCGAATGACTAACGAAGAGCTTTGGTTAACTACACAATTGGCCAACTCGTTAGGAGTGAAGAGGATCGACATCGTCCCCCGGCGCGGCAAGGCCGACCACATTTTACTCAGCAAAGATCGCAATCCAAACACGAACGGCGCGCGATTGATTCTGGGTTCGAGCTCTGCGCCAGGCGCGAAATTGCTGAGCATTGCCAGCGCGGTGAGATCAGGAGCCATTAAAGCATTGGTGATTTTAAAAGAGAATGCGATGCACCTCGGTCTGTCGGTGGAAGAACTCGGACAAATGCCAGCCCTGATCGTGATGAACACTCTACCTAACGAAGCCACTCAAAACGCTACTGTTGTCCTTCCCGCGTGCGGTTTTGCCGAAAAACGTGGCTCGATGGTGAACGGCAAGGGCCGCTTGCAACGGCTGAATCGCGCCGTTCGTCCGCCTGGCAATGCCCGGGATGATTGGGAGATTCTACGCGACCTGCTGCAAGCAACCGGAGGCGGCAACTCGCTTCATTCGATCGAAGAGGTGTTCCGCCGCATCAGCGAAACAGTCCCACAATTCGGCGGACTGAGTCTGAGTAAAATCGGCGATGCCGGGGTGCACATTCTGCAAATTGAAGAGTTGCCGCCCACTCAGCCTCAAGACCAGAAAGCGATCGAAGAAGCTATCGAGATTCAGACAAGGCGCCGTGCAGTCCACGAACAGGTCCACGAAGCCCGCGCGCGTGTGGGCGCGTCGAGCATCGAACGCGAAGCTGCGCCTCCCCGGTAGAGACAGGAAGACGATGAATTTTTTCTTCATCATCACATCGCTCATAAAGATCGCGATTGTCCTGGGAGTGATCTTGTTCATGGTGTCGTACGCAGTGTACGCAGAACGCCGGGTCAGCGCGTTTATACAGGACCGGGTGGGGCCGAATCGCGTTGGGCCGGCCGGGCTTTTGCAGCCGCTTGCGGACATGTTCAAGCTTCTCCTGAAAGAGGATTTCACGCCGCGCACCACGAACACATTTTATTACTGGCTGGCGCCCTGCCTGGCAGTGATGCCGGCCATCATCACCATCGCGGTAGTGCCATTCGGCAGCACGTTGTTCGGCATTCCGATGGTGATTGCCGACGTAAACGTCGGAATCTTCTTCGTGTTCGCGATTTCCTCGTTAGGCGTTTACGGGATTGTCATCGGCGGTTGGGCATCCAATTCGAAATATCCATTCCTGGGCGGTATTCGCTCGAGCGCTCAAATGCTTTCATACGAGCTTTCGCTCGGGCTCGCCGTCATTCCGGTTTTCCTTCTTGTTGGGAGTTTACGACTGACGAGCGTCGTGCAGTACCAGATCGAGCATGGCTGGTTTATTGCTCCTTTTATTGGCGATTGGATGAACCCATGGAAATGGCTGCTTACCATTCCGATGATCATTTCGTTCCTCGTGTTCATGATCGCGATTTTTGCAGAAACAAACCGCTTACCATTCGATTTGCCGGAAGCCGAACAGGAACTCGCAGGCGGCTATAACACCGAATACAGCTCGATGAAGTTCGCTCTTTATTTTCTCGGCGAATACGCAGCAATGATCACCGGCGCCGCTGTCGTCGTGACATTATTTTTTGGCGGCTGGCATTTTCCGGGCATACCGGACGGTTCCCACGGGTGGATCTTCGGCCTGATCAACATCGCAGTGTTTCTCGCAAAGGTCGCCGTGGTCATTTTTCTATTTATGTGGGTGCGCTGGACGCTCCCGCGATTTCGATGGGATCAGTTGATGCGG
The DNA here is from genome assembly GCA_025935755.1 of Chthoniobacterales bacterium. Taxonomy (GTDB): domain Bacteria; phylum Verrucomicrobiota; class Verrucomicrobiia; order Chthoniobacterales; family UBA10450; genus Udaeobacter. The sequence goes on from JAICUQ010000039.1 coordinate 21,911, forward strand.
CTGGGCTGGCTTTTCTTTTTTGAAATTGCACTGGTCAACATTTTCCTGGTGGCGGGGATTCTCGCTTATATGACACCATAATCCTTTCTCTTCCTCTCCCTCTGAATCTTCATTGTCTATGCCATTCCATCACAAAAACCTCACTGTTTACCAACGCGCGTTGGATTTCGCCGCCTGGTCACAACAACTCATCGAATCCGTAAATAAAAAAACTTCCACTCGCGATCCTTTTCCAAGAGGGATCGGGCGCGGTTTTTTCAAATCGCCCAAGGTTCTGCCCTTGAATCTGCAGCATGTCTCGATTTGCTCGTTGCGCGATGCTGCTGCGCTGAAGATGCGATCAAAGGAGGCAAACGGCTCCTCGAGGAAATCGTAAGGATGTTCTTCAACATGCTAGATCAGTTAGGCTGCCGGATCGCTGAAGATCCAAGCGAGTGTGGAGGGACGGCAGAGGAACAAGAAGACCTAGAGGTAGACGAATCATGACCATTACTGTTCCACGACCAAAACTGAATTGGCGCGAGCGATTATATTTGCCCGCCATTGCGTCGGGCCTGGCGATCACGTTGAAGCATTTCAAAAACATGCTGTTCGGACGCACCAAGGTCACGATGCAGTATCCCGAGCAAAAATGGGACAGTCACCTGCCGGATTATTACCGTGGTGCACCTGCGCTGGTGCGCGACTCCGGTGGAAGGGTGCGCTGTGTGGCGTGTCAACTTTGCGAGTTCATCTGTCCGCCGCGCGCGATCAAAATTATCCCCGGCGAGATTCCACCGAGCGATCGTTTCGCCAAGGTCGAAAAATTTCCTCAAGAATTCGATATCGACATGATCCGCTGCATTTACTGCGGGATGTGCGAGGAAGTTTGTCCGGAGCAGGCCATTTTTCTGCGCAAAGATTACGCTATCACTGGCTTTACGCGGGCCGACATGGTGCATCACAAAGAGAAACTTCTCGAGATCGGCGGAGTGATGCATGGGGTGGTACTGAAATGGAACGAAAAAAAGTAGCCGCGGTCATCCCGAGCAAAGCGAGGGATCTCACAAAATATGAAATTCCAGCCACCACCTATCTTTAATCGGGAGATCCTTCACTTCGTTCAGGATGACAGGAAGTGCGGTGGATTGATGCGTGTACTGAAATGAACGAAAAATGTAAATGCGGTCGTCCCGATTGATGCACGTCGGCACTGAAATGGAACGAAAAAAAGTAGCCGCGGTCATCCCGAGCAAAGCGAGGGATCTCACAAAATATGAAACGTGCAGCCATGACTAGTTTTAATCGAGAGATCCTTCACTTCGTTCAGGATGACAGGAAGTACGTTGGATTGATTCATGTGTATCGAAATGAAACGAAAAA
>JAICUQ010000157.1 GCA_025935755.1 Chthoniobacterales bacterium
ATTTGTTGTGCCACCTCACGTTTGAGCTTGGTTTCTAATGTCATGAAAAAATCCATCTGCGTTCACGTTTTTTTTACCATCGCCGCCGCGCTGCTCGTCATCACATTGAGCGCGCCGATGGCTGTCCACGCCCAGACCTCGAAACATTCCGAGCCGCATGGGCACGATTCAAAAATTCAGATTCCGGAGGCGATGCGCCTGGAACACATGGAAATCCACGACGGCCTTGTCAGCGCGACCAAGGTGCCGGGACAAGTCGGTGAGGCTGCGCGCAAACTCGCCGCTGTGCTGGATCCTCATTTCGTCCGCGAAGAACAAATCGCCCTGCCGCCATTGGGGCTGCTCGCGCCACTCTCGCGCGGTGAGTTCACCCCGGAGATGCGCGAAGTCCTGCCGATGACCGACGCGCTGCACGCGGAACTTCCCCGCATGCTCGCGGAGCACAAGGCAATCCACACCGCGACGGTGCGACTGGGCGAAGCCGCGAAAGCCGCGGGTGATGCTACGGTCGAACGCCTCGCCGAAATGCTAAAGGTGCATGCGCAGACCGAAGAAGAGGTGTTCTACCCGGCCGCGCTTCTCGTGGGCGATGTCGTGCGCGCCCGCTCAGCGACCGGAACCAACCAACATTAGTTTCAATTGACGACGTTGATCGGAATTTGAACGACTTCTCGACCAACCAAGTATTTTCATGAAAAAGTCCATTTACGTTACCAGTCAGGATAAGCAGCGTTTCCAAGATTTGCTCGCTGTGACGGCCGCTTCCGGCCCGCCGTCGACAGGGAGATTGGAAACCGCTCACAGACGAATTGCGTCGCGCGATCATCGTGGCGCCTAACGAAGTTCCGGCAGACGTGATCACATGAATTCCCGCGCCGACCTGGTGGACCCGGATAACGATCTCCCAAGGCGTGTTGATACGCTTAATCCCTTCGCGAAAGTCCACACCACAACCTTTACTTATCCGGCAGCAAATTCGCTCCAACCGACAAGGAAGGTATCGCGTAAAATTGAGCAACAATCGCTCCAGTCAGAATGATCGCTTACAAAACATCAAAAGGCGCAAGAATCCTGTTTGTAGGTATCAATCCACATCCCGGCTCTTACCGACGCGGGGTTCCCTTCTCCAACAATAAGATGTTCTGGTATCTCCTGAATCGCGCCGGCCTGCTTCACGAAACTGAGAGTGATCTGAAAAACGACCAATCGCTCAAGGCAATCTACGACAAGAAATTCCTGTCGGAATACGGATTGAACTTCGTAAACCTGGTGGACCGCCCCACAGTTGATGTGACTATGTTGAAGAAAGGGGAAGCGGAGGCTGGGATCAGGCGGCTGTCAAAAATCATTCGAAGCTATAAACCGCGCGTGGTTTGCTTCATCGGTAAAATTGCGTTCAACACTTTTTACCGTATTCGAAAATGCGATTGGGGTTGGCAGAAGGCGATAGAGGGCGTGCCGGTTTATCTCATGCGCTTTCCCATCCGCGGTCCGGCCTCAGTACGCGTGAAAGAGTTGAAAGAACTGAAACGAGCCAGTGGTCGCCTTGCTCGCGCAGAGTCCAATCCTGCTTGCATAATTAAATAACGATTCCTCTTTTCTCCAAGACTTGCGCCACTTCTTCCACGCTGGCATCTGGCAAAATCACGCCATCGACGCTAAGCGTCGGACTCTTACTCTGACCCGAGATCGCCTCGATCTCCCTGGCATAGGCAGGGTTAGTCGTCACATTCTTTATCTCGTAAGGAATATTCATTTCGTTCAGAAAGCCCATGACTGCGGCTGACCAGGGACAGCCGGATTTTCGGTAGAGAGTGATTTTCATACCTCGAATTTCACCCGGTTGAACGCGAGCAACAATAGGCCCTGAGAAAAAACCTTACCGAGAAGTTCATCGCCCCACGCATGCAGAAGTGAGCACGCAAGACAATTGCGGAGATCAAGCTGCGTTTGCTGCACGTAAATTCCTCCGCTATTTGCTCTCCTCAAACATCGGCGAAGTGATGACGATGTTCTTCGGCGTTCTCCTCGGCAAGACGATCGGCCTGGGAGCGACTGGCGGCGCGGTCGTGTTACCGCTGCTCGCCACACAGATTCTATGGATCAATTTGGTGACCGACGGCGCGCCTGCGCTCGCGCTCGGTGTCGATCCCGCGAACGAAAATTTGATGCAACGCCCGCCGCGTCCGCGAAGCGAAAGAGTCATCACTGCGCGGATGTGGCGCGGCATTTTCTTTGTCGGCGCGATCATGACCGTGGGCACGGTCGGCGTCTTCGATGCGTCACTCCCGGGCGGTTCGATCGAAGGCGCAGGCGATATGCGCAGACAATGGCATTTACCACCCTGATCGTGTTTCAACTCTTCAATGTTTTTAACGCGCGTTCCGATACCCGCAGCGCTTTTCGTGGTTTGTTCCGCAATCACTGGCTCTGGATCGGGCTTGGTTTCTCCTTTGTCTTACAGCTGGCCGTAATCTATGTGCCGTTTTTGCGAAAGGCATTCTCGACCGTGAGCCTAACGACTGGTGACTGGCTGCGGTGCGCGATTGTCGCCAGCTCGGTCCTCTGGCTCGGCGAGTTGAGTAAGTTGATAATGCGTTTGCCTGCTGTATCCCGGACGAAGCGAGACTTCCTTTGAACTGACCGCACCGCCGTGTGCGCAAAAGATGTTGCCCGAACCATCAGACGCCCCGGGGTAGCCTCATGCTGGCGAGGGCGGTCAGGAAATGCGCGTGTTCGTTTTCCGGCGTCGCGGGCCATTTGCATCTTCTCCCATACCCATCGGTCGAGGCATTCGGCCACGAGAGTTTCAAGGTCACGGTATTCGCACGATTCGCTTTCATACCCTAATGCTATCGAAGCGATGCAATCTGAGTCTTAGTCACAAGACCGCCTGATGATAAACTGGCGATATGACCAAACCAAAAACAAACCAACAAAAAAACAGGAGAATCTTCCCATGCTAAAGATTATTGCACTCACGATTACCACCGCCGTTTTAGCGGCGTTCACAACTGTTCAGGCCCAAACGACGTCCGCAGCCGCTCCGCCTAACGATGCCCAGATCGCCCAGATCGTGCTCACGGCCGACACCGTTGACGTGGATTACGGCAAATTGGCCGTGAAAAAGACAAAGAACGCCGAAGTGAAAGCTTTCGCTGAGACCATGATTCGCGATCACACTGCGGTGAACGACAAGGCGGCTGCCCTCGCCAAAAAAATCAACCTGACGCCCGAACCGAGCGACACCAGCAAAAGCTTAAAATCCGATGGCGACAAGATGCTGGCGAAGCTCAAGGCAATGCACGGTGCTGAGTTCGACAAGGCTTACGTCGACAATGAAGTCGCCTATCACACATCAGTCATTGGTGCTCTCAACACGGTCCTGCTGCCAAACGCCAAGAACGCGGAACTGAAGGCGCTCCTGGAAAGCGGCAAGCCGATCTTCGAATCCCATCTGGAGCACGCGAAGACTCTGCAGAAATCGCTGAACAAATAAATGCCAGACCCCAGCGCGATCCTTGACCCGCGTCCCGAGTTCGCTCCATCCAGAGCGGACTTCGGGCCTGCGGCGCTTCTTAGAATGAGCCAGCCCACTTTGCAGCGCGACGGCAAGGGAGTCGATTACGGAGAAGAGCAAAATGTGCAAAAGCTGCACGCAGCCATTCGGCATGAGCAACGTGACCGACGCGTTACGATCAAGCCCTTCTCGCTCTGGATACTGGTCGTTTTGGGGTTGATCTTCTTCTTTGCCGGATTTTTCTTGGCTCGCCAGGGCACCGACTTTACCGCCACGAACGTGGATCGGGCTAACCCGCCGGCGGCCCAGTCGAATCCGCAGGCTGTTCAAACCGGCACTGCTTCTGCCAGCGCCCTCCAGAGCACGGTCGCAGATGCCAACGCGCCGTTGGTCGTGCATGTGGCCATGAAAAACATGAAATTTTCTCCTGCGACAATTGAAATTAAAAAAGGGGATACCGTGGAATGGAAAAACGATGATATGACGCCACACACGGCCACGTCGGCCACGTTCGATTCGGGGTCAATCGCCTCTGACGCCGCTTGGCAACATACCTTTAAGGAAGCAGGAAATTTTTCCTACTCGTGTACATTTCACCCGGTCATGAAAGGCACGATCATCGTCAAGTAGACCTAAGCTTTCGGCACGTAAAGGACGCTCTAACTCCAGAGCACGCGCTTGCATCTTCGCGGCGAGACTTGGTGCTCGTCCTGTGTGCTCAATCACAATGGACAAGTCGCGACTCGCGACGATCAACTTAGTCTATTCGATTTCGCAGGGACACGTGAGCAAACAAATCTATCTGACCCAATACGGACTCATGGCCGAACGTCCATTGGCGGAAGTTCCCGCCGAAGATCGTTCGACAACTGCGACATTTGGGAATCAACTCGCCGATCGTCGCACTGTCGCCGCGAAGCTTCAGCAGCTCGCAGGGCGACCTGCGTCTGCCCAAAATGATTCGACAATCTGCGTTGCGATGCGTTTCGCTGTCGCGATTTCCTTGGTTCCCGTGCTCCGGGATATCCGCCGAATGCCGTTAATGGCTGGCGTAGTGAATCGGATACACCGATTGTTTTTACCCGGCGGAGCAGGCTGGAATTTCCGCGTTGTGTATCGAACGGGTACGAGTAATTTTCGACTCTTCACCGAGGCCAATGCTAACACAACGATCATTTTAGCTACGAAATTAGTACGGATTTTGGCAGCACGAAAGTACACGCTTGTGCCGCATTAGCCTCACAACAACGCATTTGCACCGTTAGCTCAATTGGCAGAGCAAGTGACTCTTAATCACTGGGTTGCAGGTTCGATTCCTGCACGGTGCACGTACTTTCTGTTCTGAACTTTGCGGGACAGTTGATGTCGCTAATGGACGAAGCTTCTCTTCTCCAACGCCTAACGAGCGTTCTTTCCCTGGATCCAACCGGACACGAGCCGACGCGCTTTGACTGGTCTCGAATAATTTTTGTGTGTCGTTGAACATTGGCAGCGTTCCGACCGCATCCCAAATCGGCAGCATTCCTGCATCCGTGTAGACCTGGGTCGTAAGCTTGGAATCGCTGTGGCGCATCAGTTCCATGGCAACTCGAATCGGCACCCCGGTCTTTGCGAATTCCGTAGCCAATGTTTTTCGCATGCACGGTAAAAACGACTAAATAATGTCTCGCGCACCATTAACGTTTTCCCAGTTTCGGTCGAAAACAGTGGCGCCCATGCCTAATCCCATAACGGCCCGGCGAAAGAAGCTGTTAGCAATAACATGTCGAACCGGTGAAGCAGGATGTTGTAACAAGGTTGCGATTGCGCATGTAGAGAACATGTACAAACCCAGCTCGCCAGCTTCCATCAGATACTCAGGCCAATGGAAACGTAAGTTGCCAAACGCGTTAACAGCATTAACTCTGGTCACTCCGATCATTGGTTTACTTACGAGTTGACTGACGTGTATTCGCGTTTCTCCATAACCGCGTCGCCTCGTTTGGGCACGCGGGCAAACAACATTCCCAAATTCTCAAGCGCTCCCTGCCAGCATTGCGACCTGAACGTTACCCATTAATTCTCCTGCCTCCGGCCCGAAAGCAGCGAAACCAAATGTTTCTGAGAATCAGAACTATTGGCCGGAGTCGATAAGTTGTGATGTATCGAGGATCAAACATGTCATCCCACGCAAATCAAGGAACACGCGCTGGCGAGTAGTTACAAAACGAAGGATGACGTGCTCGCAGACGGCGCACCGCGCAACGATGCCGGGAGCTTGCATGTATACATGCGCCTCGGCAAACCGCTTTGTTGCGCCGCAGTGCGCACATTGTCCCTTCGCAGCTGTGACATCCATGGTAAATATGTTGCTCAATTCACCGGCAGCAGCGTTACCGTCAAGGTATTCGTAGTGGCAGGTATGTGAGTTCATTTCCGATCTCCAGTGGGTCCAAAACGCTCCGTCCTTATCTTGTCAGGGCTGTTACCTATAGTTGTTAGGAGGCCAGCGGCACGTTCTACAAACGATGTAGGGCCGCACACGTAGCAGGTTGGACAAAGATTCGATGGCCAGGTCGTTTGCGCTATCAGAGCGGCGTCGATGCGGCTGGGCGCGCGCGGCCAACCCTTCGGAGCGACTCGTGTGTAGGCGTAGGTAAGGGCCACAGACCTGTTTTGATCTGATAACGCCTGCAATTCGTCGCGGTACCAAACCGCTCCCGGTTCGCGCACAGAATACAACAATCGAAACGTCGCAGCGCTGCCCACTGCCGCACGCGAGCGAATCATAGCCATGAGCGGTACGATGCCGGAGCCTCCCGCTATGAGCTGGACCGGCTCGGTCTGCTCAGAGCGCCACACGAACCAACCGCCTATCGGACCTCGCACCTCCAGAGGATCACCGATCGCCACCTCTTGCGTTAGATAGGGAGAGACCTCGCCGTTAGGCAATCGTTCGACCGTTAGTTCTACGCGTCCTTCGGAGTTCGGTGCAGAGGCGATCGAGTATGACCTAACCGCAGAGTATCCATCCGAGGCCGTCAAACGCACGTCAACGTGCTGGCCCGCAATGTGACCAGGCCAATCTGGAACCTTGAGTGTGATCGTCCGTGCCGTCGCCGTTTCGTCCTGTAGAGCAACCACTGTTCCGACTCGCCACATCATTCGTCGCCCGAATAACGCTGCTCCCGCCATGGGTCCCCATAAATATGGTAGCCGAGACTCTCCCAAAAGCCGGGTTTGTCCTTGTGCATCAGCGTAACACCCCGCACCCACTTGGCGCTTTTCCACAAATACAGATGCGGGACAAGAAGGCGTGCAGGTCCGCCGTGTTCCGGTGCAAGATCTTTGTTGTCAAAACGGAACGCGATCCATGCCTGGTTGTTCATGAGATCTTTCAACGGCAGGTTAGTCGTGTAGTCGCCGTATGAACGCGCCATTGCGTAAGAAGCATCTGTCTTCACGTCTGCAAGGATGGTGTCGAGAGAAACGCCCTCCCAGAATGTTCCGAGTTTCGACCACCGTGTGACGCAGTGCACATCAACAGTGAAGGTCTCTGTGGGTAAGTCACGAAATGACTTCCAGTTCCATCGTCGCAGAATATCCGTGCCGTCGTCGATCACAAATTCCCATTGGTCGAGTGGGATGTGTGGCGTTGGTCCTGCGGACAAAACAGGGAAGTCAGTAGTTAGGTACTGCCCTGGCGGTAGCTTTGCATCTGCCGCGCTCCGTCGACCGGAAAAGCCTCGTGAGATAATCCCCATTATACTTCTTCCTACCTGATCAAGGTATCGGACTCCTTTGCTAATCCGCTCTTCTTGATAACAAACTTTGCGATTTGATTGACACCTTCGCTGCTCTTCAAATTCGTAAAAACGAAGGGTCGCTTTACGCGCATGCTCAGCGCATCCGCCTGCCTGACCGCAAGGTTTACGCCTGCCATAGGAGCTAAATCTATCTTATTGATAACAAGAAGATCGGAACGGGTAATCCCAGGGCCACCCTTACGAGGTATTTTTTTACCTTCCGCAAGATTATCGCCACCCGACTCGACAAAGCATAATTCTGCATGTGGAAATTTCAGGTTCATGTCTTCAATGGCGGAAAGGTTCAGGGAAGCATTCTCGCGAATCGCCGTATGAGAACAGCCGCCTGTCTCGACGCCCATGTTATGCGGAGCGTTCACGCTATCGAAGTCAGTGTTGTTCGTGATCGGATCTCCCGCTCAGTTTCGTAATCGATTCAGAAGCTTGTCCAACGTAAATCGGTCAGGCTCCCAGAACGCCAGTAAGAATGCTGCAGCGGCTGCCGAGAAGACCGAATAGTCGAATGGCGTCTTGATGCCAAGACCTGTGGCCATGCCTATAGCAAATGACAAAAGGAGAAGACCGGAGAGGACGGAGGCCATTCGTATTTTGACGCCTGCGATAAGTAATATCCCAAAGAGTGTCTCTGCGACGGTAGCTGCCCACGCAAACGACACTGTCGATGAACTGGGGAATAGAGACGTCACCGCGCCCGTGTACTCCACGAAATGAGCGAAGTTTCCCCAGGAGACGTTCTTTGCTCCATAAGGCCCCCACAAACCAAAACGATCAGCC
>JAICUQ010000265.1 GCA_025935755.1 Chthoniobacterales bacterium
TAAATGACACCGTTCTTCCCAACGACATAACGATCACGAAAATCGGCCAGATCTTTTTGCGTCAGGTGCCGCACAGCGTCGACTGAGCCGTTGGTACGCAAGGCATATGGGTGCTGCGGAAAAAGCGCCTGTCGCATGATGTTGCGCGCAACACTGGTCAGCTGTTCGTCTTCCTGCTGGATTGCAGCGATCTGGATTTCCTTTTCGCGGGCAACCGCTTTCTCCGGGAACGTGGCGTTCAGCAACACGTCGGAGAGCAAGTCCACGCCCAGTCTTACATCGGGCTTCATCACATCCACCGACACGCTAAACGAATTGTTGCCGGCGTCGCTCGAGATAGAACCGCCTACCGACTCAAGCTCATTGGCAATTTGCTCGGCAGTACGCGTCTTCGTTCCTTTCAACAACACTTTCGCCATCAGTCGAGTAATGCCGTTATCTTCCGGATTTTCAGCGAGCAACCCACCGCGAAACACGGCGCCCATTCCCACGAGTGGTAACCGATGATCTTCACGCACCAGCAGGCGCAGTCCGTTCGAGAGCTCGAATTTCTGAACCTCGCCTGCGGCAATGGGCTTTACGGGCGCAGCTTTGCCGGTTAGTAAGCCCTTGGGATTCAAAGAAACGACCGTCAGATTGTTGTCGATCAAATACGTTTTGGCGACGCGCTTGATATCATCGAGCGTTACTTTTTGGACGGCATCGAGGTATTCACGGCTAAAGTTCAAATCCCGCGTGAGCAACCAGTTTGAACCGATATCCGAAGCTTGACCGCGCATCGTGGTCAGCGCACCCAGATGCTGACCGAGCGTGATCTTCTTGGCTTTTTCCAATTCGTCCGCAGTCACGCCGTTCTGTTTCACTTCGTCGAGAATTTGCAGGGCCAACTTCTCAGCAGCTTCGCGCTTTTTCGGGTCGAGAGTGGCGTCGATGCCAAACAAGCCAGGATCACCCGGCGTGTAAGAAAACGCCGAGATGGCAAACGCGAGACCAGCTTCTTCCCGCACGCGCCGGTACAGCCGCGAGCTGCGTCCCTCCCCGAGAATCGTTGAGAGCAGATCGAGCGCGGGAACGTCGGGGCTGGTGACTTCCGGGATGTGCCAGGCCATCGCCAGATGCGTCAACTCCGTCGAGAATTCCCGATGTATTTCTCGCCGGCCAAGTTGTGGCGGTTCTGACGGGATGAATACCGGTTTAAGTGATTTCTCCGGATACGCCTTGAACAGGTCGCCGAGTTGTTGCCGCACCTTTTCTGGATCGACATCGCCGACAACCACGAAAGTGAGATTGTTCGGAACGTAACGCGTTTTGTAATATTGCATTACCTGGTCCTGGGTGAGCTGGTTGTAGATTTCCATCTCACCGATCACTGGAAACCGGTAGGGATGCCGCTGGTACGCCGTTCCGAAAAGAAGCAGAGTAGTCATGCGATCGGGATCATCCAGGCCCATGGCGAACTCCCTCCGGATGACTTCCTGCTCTTTGTTATATTCCTCCGGCGGCAGAGTGGAATTCATCATCGCGTCGCTCAGGACGTCCAGGGCAGTGCCAACGCCGTCCTTCGGCACATCGATCCAGAAAACTGTCCGATCGAAAGAGGTATAGGCGTTGATGTAACCGCCCACGTCCTGGACGCTCTGCGCAATTTCATTGGCAGATCGCGTTTTGGTTCCTTTAAACAGCATGTGCTCGAGAATGTGGGACAAGCCCGCTCCGAGGTGCTGATCCTCATCGATGCTTCCGGTGGCGCACCAAGCCTGCACGCTAGCCACCGGCGCGCTGTGGTCTTCCTGCACGATCACGGTCAGGCCGTCTGGCAAAATCCACTTTTGCGCAGTGCTCGGAGGAAACGCGATCAGCCCGGGCGATTCAGGTGGTGAAGCCTTCAAATTGACCATGGGAACTAATAGAGCCGCTGTGACAAAACTCGCTACTCGGATGCGATACATTGATGGAACATTCGATTAATAACTGGCGTTGAGTGATACCCCGGGGGCGATCAGATAACTGATGACCGACACCGGAGGTGAATCGTTCGTTCAATTCACCTGTCGGAATTCACTTGCTCGATGCCGCCGACTTTCGCGGCGCAGGTAATTGCGCAGGGTTTTTCGCGGTTTCCGGTTTTGCCGGTGCGAATGGTCTCACGAATGCTTCTTCAAAATCATAAACGCTTTTAAAATGTTCAATCGAATCTTCCTCGGTTTTTCCGAACACGCCTGCCGCAATCAGATTGAAAACCATGTGCCCGATGTCTTCGCAGGAACGGATGCCCCAACTATCAAAGACCGTCATGACCATCGGGCCGAATTCCTTTAACGCGTACTGCCGGACACCGTCGAGCAA
>JAICUQ010000133.1 GCA_025935755.1 Chthoniobacterales bacterium
GCCGCCTGCCCCCGCGAATCGTCAGGTTGCCGATCACTCCTGTGGACGCCGGCACTCAGCGGCCGCGTGGCCGCGGGACACGCGCCACCTAAAGTAAATCGCGTTTAAAAGCTTTATTCTCCGCTTTGAGCGGATTCGACTCGCGTAGCTGAATTGATTCCACCGCTGATTCGATGGTTAAAAAAACGTTTTCAGCGCCAATTTTCTTTCCCAGGTTAAGCGGCTGACCGTACCTGTGCATGTAAAGCTTCGGCCGCGCGAGAACCAGCTGAACATTGCGGCTTTTCAATTCCGCGCAAAACTCATCGAGTGCAGCCGCACCGGTAGTGTCGAGCTGGGTTATGGCTTCCGCGCTTAGCACAAACCAGCGCGGCCGGGGATTCGCCTTGTCGACCAGGGAGAGGAGCCGATTCTTGAACCGGTCGGCATTGAAGAAAAGCAATGGAGCTTCGAAGCGGCAAATAATAACACCGGGTATCTGCGTCGCCTTATCCGATCGACTAACATCGTTGTATCCCGGCATATCTGGTAAGATCCCCAATATCGTTTCGGCCGGATGATAGATCTTCACTAACACGTGTAACAATGCCAACACAATGGCAAACACGACCCCAGGCAGAACACCAATGCTCAACACACCAAGCATGGTTAAGATCGACAGGAAGAATTCAAAACGGTCGATTTTCCAAAGGCGCCGCAGACCCGTGATATCAATCAGTCCCCACGCAGAAAAGATTAACACTCCAGCCAGCGCGGCCAGGGGCAGCTGGCTCAATGGCTCACTGAGAAACAGCACGACGGCCGCGGTCGCCAGTGCAGCCACCACAGAAACGAGTCGCGTCTTGCCGCCGCTGGCATCGTTAACCGCTGTTCTGGAATCAGCTCCGCTTATCGCAAAGCCACCAGTCAAACCAGATGCAATGTTGGCGAGCCCCATCGCGCGCATTTCTCTGTCTGCATCGATCTCATATCGGTTCCGCGTCGCGAAGCTACGTGCAGTTAGCATGCCGCTGGTGAAGGAAACAATAACAAGTCCGGCGGCATCCATGAAAATGTTCTGCACCGCCGAGTAACCGACGCCCGGCACAGCTAATTTCGGCAATCCGGAAGGCACCGCGCCGACCAACTTAATTCCGTCTTGCGCCCAACCTAGAAAGAATACGCCGATTCCAGCGGCGAGGAGCGCGATCAATGACAGCGGCGCACGTGGAATGAGCCGTTTCATCACAATCAGCAATGCCAGCGTGCCTAATCCTACTGCCAGGCTATGGCCATGCACCTCATTCAGGCGCCGGAGTAACTCCAGTAACGATGGAACGAAGTCGCGACTGGCAATCGTCATACCCACGAATTTGCCGAGTTGACCGGTTATGATGCTGATCGCGATTCCCGTCAGAAAACCAATGAGAATAGGTCGCGCAAAAAAATTTACGATGAACCCCAGGCCAGCTATCCCGCCAACAACCATCAGTGCTCCGGCCATGATAGATAAGGCCGCCGATAACTTGATATACTGAGTCACGTCGTTCTGAGCCAGTGGCAGGAGGGCAGCGGCAACCAGCGCGCACGTCGCTGCGTCAGGACCGACTATCAGTTGTCGCGACGAGCCGAATAACGCGTAGATCAGCACGGGAAGCATGCTGGCGTAAAGCCCGACCTGCGGTGGGAAACCCGCCATGTTTGCGTAGGCGATTGCGGTAGGAACCTGGACCGCAGCGACCGACAATCCTGCAATCACATCTCGTGATAACCATTGCGGTTGATAGCTACTTAGATCGCCAAGCAACGGAATCCAGCTAGTTATCCTTTTCACAGAACAGTTTCTTCAGGCGACGGATTATTTTTTCCAATCGCGCCATCCTACAATGGGATTTGCTTGAGGGAAGTAGGTCCAAAGTCCAATAGTAACGCTGAATTTGATGCAACAGAGTTTATTCCTGTTGCCCTTCCGATCGGAAAAGAGACAGGATGAACGTCACGACACGATCAGATTTACCGACTCGGCCACCGCAACCGTCACAGGAAAAGAAGCAGTGGGTTGAACCTGTTGCGGCGCTCTTGATGGCGCTGGCGACACTTAGTACGGCCTGGTGCTCCTTTGAGTCAGCCGCATGGACACGCAAGAGCAACGGGTTAATGAATGAATTTAATACATTGGAGCGCAAGGCGGGTCTTCTGAGTTTGCAAGGCATGCAGCAGGCCACGATTCAAACTGCCATGTTTACAGAAGTGCTGGCCGCGAAACAGGCCGGCAATGATCAGCTGGCGAACTTTTACGTAGAACGTTTTCCTCCGGAGTTACGCAAAGCGTACGACGCATGGCTGGCCCAAAAACCTTTTGAAAATACAAAGGCCGATCCGCATCCGTTTGTGCCCAACCTTTACGAAATGCGGGGCAGCCGCGAGGCGGCCGACGCGTCTGCGAAAGCTGCCAAGAGCCAGCGGGAGGCCGGCAGAGCCGGGAGTATTTCCGGCCAGTACCTCGCGAATACCGTTCTGTTCGCCACAGTGCTTTTCTTCGCCAATGCGTCGGCAAAGTTCGAACAGAGACGGGTGCGTATAGTCGCGTTCATCTTCGCGGTTGCCGTATTTGTATTTGCGGTCCTTCGGACGGCGGTGCTTCCAACGTTAACCTGACACGCGGCGAAACGCGCCAACCGTCAAGTTTACCAGGGATCTCGCTCAAGTTCCGTACGACCAACGTCCTATGTTCAGCTGGAATCGTTGCGTACAAACTTGCCGAATAAGCAGAACGTGCCGCGAATATGAGGGGTCCATTGAAACGCTGCAACGGCTCTCATTTGTCCCTCATCGCAGTTCGGTTCGCGAGCGGCACCAAACAAACCAAGGGTAAAGGTATGATTAAAACTAACAAGAAATCAGTTGCCATCACTCTGGCGGTATTCGTCTCGTTTACGGTAGTGACGCCGGCGCGCGCCTCCGAACTCGATGAACTCAAGGCTACAATTCAATCCATGCAGAAAAGCATGGAACAAATGCAGTCCAGAATCGCGGAACTGGAACACGAAAACCACAAGCACAAGGAACAGGCTACCGCTTCCCGAGTTGCGCCGCCTGCGGCAGTGGTCGCAACTGAAGGAGCGGCCTCCGCACCGCCTTCGGATCAGACCGTCACCATTGCGCCTGCGACAGTGACGATTCAGGGGCGCCCCAGCCAGATCAGGGATCGTCCCGCATTGGACGACCAGCAGGAAGCCGCACCTCGGCCTAACGATCTCACGCTCGATCCGAAATACCGCGGCTTCGTTCCAATTCCGAACACGCCTGTGTTGATTAAATTTAATGCCAAGCCCCGCGTCGACTTCACCGATGATCCGCAAAATACCGGAAACCCGGACCGTTTCGTGACTGCGCAAATTCCCGTCGACGGTGATTTCTTCAAAGGCGGCGGCAACCAGTTCAACGTGAACGCCAGGGGATCACAATTAAGCCTCGACGTTCGCGCGCCTGAGCTCCCGGGAAGTCCGCGGTTCTACTACCAGAATGACTTCTTCGGCAGCGGCGGCGGAGAACTGCCGTTCCGGGTACGTCAGCTTTACGGGCAGATCTACAATGTTGTCCTGGGACAGACTTTCAGCGTTTTCGAAGATCCCGATGCCTGGCCGGATACCGTGGATTACGAAGGACCCAATTCGGCAATCTTTGCGCGACGTCCGTTAGTTCGTTACATGCTGCCACTAAACAAGAAATGGCAGTTGAATTTCGGGTTGGAGAAACCGGGGTCGGAAGTCGACACGTCGCCTGATCCGGATGCTCAACAGGTCAATCACGCTCCCGACGGCGGCCTCAATATCCGCTGGGAAGATTCAGTTTATGGTCACGTCCAACTCGGGGCGATCTTCCGCGATATCGGCGTCAAAGGACCCGTCGTGGGGAATCAAAATACATTTGGCTGGGGCGTGAACCTGTCCAGTTCTCTTAACGTGTTCGAGCGTCAGCCAACGTCAGAAATAGTTGCGTCAGCGACTGAGAAGAATGTTGTCGCGGGAGTGCAGCGAGATGTTAAGCCGATTTTCGATTCACTTCAGACACAACTGACCTATGGCCAAGGTTTGTTCCGTTATTTTAATGATGACTTTCAGAACAACGACGCGGCATTTGATAGTTCAGGAGACCTGAAAGCCATTCCCGCCTTTGGAGCGATGATCGGCTATACACACCAGTGGAATGATTACCTGCGTTCAACGGCCAGCTACGGATATGTCCATTTGGATAATCAATTCTCACAAGAACCTGGTGCGTACCACCAGACGCACTACGCAAGTCTCAATCTCGTGTGGAAAGCACGGAAACGCCTCAGCATTGGCTTTGAAGCGTTGTACGGACACAAAGAGGAAAAGGATGGCGCGGATGGAGATGCTTTCCGTTTTCAAATCGGCGCGCTCTATTCGATCTTCGATTGAAAAAATCGAGGTAATAGCCTGAGCCTTACCAGAGAGTAATCATGAACATTGCTTGATTATGGGACTAAGGTCTCATACGTAACCTGCGCGCCAATGGCCGAGACTTGGAAATCCTGAAGGGAAATAATCATGGACGTGCCGGGCTTCCTCAAAAAAAACGTCAGCCTTTTCAAAGACTTTACCGTTGAGAAAATCAAAGAGCTGGTCAACGGCTCCGTTATCAGGTCGTTTGAGGCGAAGGAAGCAATCGCTCATCAAGGCGCGGAAGCTGCACACTTGGGAGTGGTACTGAGCGGTGCGGTTGCTGCCTCAGCTGTGACCGACGGCACACGCCAACCGCTCGGGAAATTGAAGGCCGGCGATACATTCGCGGAAGCAGCCTTGATGACGGGTAACCCATTGCTCGCAGATTTCATCGCCGAATCGCAGTGCGAGATATTGCTCATTCCCGTGTCGTTATTTCAATCGATCATTGTCGCCGAACCTGGCGCGGTGCGGCACATCACGCGAACAATCGCTGAGCGGACAAGAATGCTTGTGTCCGATCCGGCCAAGACCAAAGCTGCTCTCCAGCAAGGTAACGATCCCTATGGACTCAATCTCAAAGGCGAGAGACCTGAGAAAATTTTAGTGATTAATGTCGGTTCTTCCTCGCTGAAATATTCGTTTTACGACACCACAGATGAATCGCGCCACGGTAAGGGACAGGTCGAACGCATTGGTATAGAGGGCACACAACTAAAGCATCGCGGGCCAAAGGGCGAAGTGAAACGCGACTTGGAAAAGGGGGATCATGCGGCCGCCTTCAAAGCCATGCTTGCGGAACTCACGTCGAAAGAAAACGGAGTCATTAAAAACGCTGGGGAAATCAGCGTGGTGGCGCATCGCGTCGTTCACGGCGGCGAGAAATTCACGGAAGCGACGCTCCTGACTGATGAACTCGTGGCAGAGATGGAAAAGCTCAATCCGCTGGCGCCGCTGCACAACCCTGTGATCATCGCCGGCATTCGCGAGATGCGGAAACTATTCCCAGCCGCGCCGCATGTGGGTGTTTTCGACACCGCGTTTCACCACACGCTGCCCGCCTACGCATTTCTCTATGGCCTGCCGTATGAGTTCTACGAAAAGAAAGCGGTCCGCCGGTACGGATTTCACGGCACGTCACATAACTACGTCGCGCTGCGCGCTGCGGAATTCCTGAAGCGCAGGCCTAACGAGCTGCGTGTTGTGAGTTGCCACCTCGGCAACGGAGCCTCCATCTGTGCGGTCGATCACGGGCGCTCGGTGGACACCAGTATGGGGTTTACTCCGCTGGAAGGTTTGATCATGGGAACCCGCTGCGGCGATCTTGATCCCGGTGTGCTCGCGTTTCTCGAGCGGGAAGAAAAGCTTTCTGCTTCAAAGAGCGAAGAAATGTTGAACAAGAAAAGCGGTCTGCTCGGTTTATCCGGCGTTTCGAGCGACATGCGCGAAGTGCTTCGAGCTGCCGATCAGGGCAATCAACGGGCGTTGATCGCGCTAAAGGCGTATTGCTACCGCGTGCGGAAGTACATCGGCGCTTACGTGGCATCCATGGGCGGCCTCGACACGGTGATTTTCACCGGCGGTGTTGGCCAGGGAAGCGCGGTGGTTCGGGCGCTGGCGTTGCAGGGTTTGGAGTGCATGGGGATTACGCTCGACGACAAACGCAACCAGAATGCCCGCAGCGACGAGATCGCCCGCATCTCAACCGATGACTCGAACGTGACGGTCCTGGTCGTCCCGACAGATGAAGAACGCATGATGGCGCGCGAAGCATTGCGCGCATTGTCTCGCTCTTACATCACCCGAGTATTGGACGCGCAGAAACAGCAGCCGTTTCTCGTTGAAATCTCGGCGCACCACATCCATCTCACGCAGGAACACGTTGAAGCGCTGTTCGGGAAAGGCCATCAACTCACCAAACATGCGGACCTTTCGCAGCCCGGCCAATACGCCTGCAAAGAACAACTCACAATCGTTGGGCCAAAAGGGCGAATCGAGCGCGTGCGTATCCTTGGACCTGCGCGCAAATACTCGCAGGTCGAAATCGCGATGACCGAACAATTCAAACTCGGCATTCATCCTCCCATCCGTGAAAGCGGTGATATTGCAGACACGCCCGGCTGCATACTCGAAAGTCCTAACGGTAGCGTTCAAATCGACCGGGGAGTGATTTGCGCGTTGCGGCATGTTCACATGAGCCCGGAAGACGCGCTCCGTTACGGAGTTCGCGATAAATCCTTCGTGCGCGTGAAAATCGCAGGTGATCGCGAGCTTGTTTTTGGCGACGTGCTGGTGCGGGTGGATCCGAGCTTCAAACTGGCCATGCACATCGATACCGACGAAGGCAACGCGGCCAATGTAAAAACAGGCGCACAGGGTTACATCGATGCAATTCAAAGCGAGGGATACCAGAGCAGCTAGGAACTTACTGAAACCTATAACGGCAAAGTACTATGAAAAAACAATCCTCAGATAGGAATAACAATCCGTTCCCGGAATTTTCTCAGGATCTAAATCTTCCTGAAAACATTGATCGGCGAACCTTTCTCATCCGGAACGCTGTCATCGGCGCCGCCGCGGCAATGACCGGTACGGTTTGGACGAGCGCAGCACGCGCGCAACAAGCCGCGAAGGAAGCTGCGGCGAAAAGTCCGCTGCCTCCACTGGATTCCACCTCCATGTCGCAAGACCTGGACGTGGTAAAAAGATCCAAGGGTCCCGTGATGACTGTTCTCGATGAATTCTACAAGGTCGGTCCCGGTCCCTCGAGTTCGCATACGATCGGGCCGATGCGGATCACGTACGATTTCTATCAGCGCTGCACTAAACTCCCCGCCGATCAATTGAAGCAAGCCACTGGCCTGAAGGTTCATCTTTTCGGAAGCCTGAGCGCTACTGGCAAGGGTCACGGCACCGAGCGAGCAGCGCTTGCCGGTTTGTTAGGCAAGGAACCGGCAACTGTCGATCCGTTGTTCCTCGATGAAATGAAAGAGAAGCCGAATCAATCCTATCCGCTAAAACTTGGCGATAAGACGTTTAATCTTTCGCTCGCGGACATCATCTATGACACGCCCAACGGCGAGTTCCCGCATCCGAACACGATGACATGCAAACTGATGGGCGGTGACAAGTCTGTCTACGAACTGGAGTACTACTCGCCAGGGGGCGGATTTTATGAATGGAAAGGCTACACGCCGCCTAAGAAGGGGCAGCCGAAGTATCCGTATGAGACCATGAAGGAACTGCGACAGCACGCAGAGAAAAACAAGCTCTCCATTGCGCAGGTTATCATGGCCAACGAACTCGCTGTGTCCGGCAAAACCGAGGACCAGATCAATGCATTTCTGGATAAGATCGCAGCAGCGATGTTAGCGACGGTGAAAGCGGGACTTGCGGTGAAGGAAGGTGTTTTGCCGGGTCCAATCAAGTTGCATTCCAAGGCGGCGGAGGTTTGGAAACGCGCGCAGGATGACAAATACGAGGCCGATCGTGCTGTAGCGCTGCTTTCCGCATGTGCTCTGGCCGCTTCGGAAGAAAATGCTCGCGGCCACCTGGTCATTACTGCGCCGACTGGCGGTTCCGCGGGTGTGATGCCGGCGATTGTTTATGGCCTGACACAGACCAAGCGGGCGTTGTCGCAGGAAAAGGTTCGCCAGGGTTTGCTCGCCGGCGCTGCCATCGGCTACTTGTGCAAACACAACGCGACGCTTTCCGGAGCGGAAGGCGGTTGTCAGTCGGAAATTGGCGTGGCCTCGGCGATGTCCGCTGCGTTCATTGCCTCGGCGATGGACGCTTCTCCTCTGGTGGTAGAAAACGCCGCCGAATCTGCCCTTGAGCATCACCTTGGAATGACATGTGATCCCGTTGCGGGCTATGTCCAGGTCCCGTGCATCGAACGCTGCGCGTTCGGAGCAGTGAAAGCCTGGACGGCTTATATGATTGCAACGAATGAAATCGCGTCACGCCACCGTGTTGATCTCGACACAACAATCAAGACCCTCGCGGATACCGGTAAGGACATGAGCACAAAATACAAAGAAACGAGTGAAGCGGGTCTCGCCGCAAACCTTGTGCTTTGCTAACGGGAGTTTGATAAAGGCGAACCGCCGAGAACGATATGGGAGCAGAAGTCGCAGCGAAACCGTCGAAAAAGTCCGCCGAGAAAAAGGCGCCGCCAAAAGAGCCGGATACAAAGGAAGTCTGGCGCGGATTCAAACCCGGCTTATGGCAGCGCGATATCAACGTGCGTTGGTTCCTTCAAAACAACTACACGCCCTACGAAGGGGACGATTCTTTTCTCGCACCTGCAACCGAACGCACGAAACGCATTTGGAAGAAACTGGAAGACTTGTTCGTTGAGGAACGCAAGAAAAGTGTGCTCGACGTTTCACTGATTCCGAGCTCCATCACTGCGCACGCTCCAGGTTACATCGATAAGGACAACGAAGTCATTGTGGGACTTCAGACCGATGCACCCCTGAAGCGCGCGATCATGCCTAACGGCGGCTTCCGAATGGTGCTGACTTCTCTCAAGACTTATGGCTACGAGGCACCTCAATCAGTGATCGACACGTTTACCAAATATCGCAAATCGCACAATGATGGAGTGTTCGATGCCTACACCGCAGACATCCGCGCCTGCCGCAGTTCCCATATTCTCACCGGTTTGCCGGATGCTTACGGCCGGGGACGCATCATCGGGGATTATCGGCGAGTGCCGCTTTATGGCGTAGCGCGGTTGATTCAGCAAAAGGAACGCGAAAAAGCCGCTCTCGACGCAGAAATGTCGACGGAGAGCATCATTCGCGATCGGGAAGAGTTGAGCGAACAAATCCGCGCGCTGAAAGAGCTGCAGGAAATGGCGAAGAACTACGGGTTCGACATCTCAGGCCCGGCGCGGAACGCAAAGGAAGCAGTGCAATGGCTTTACTTCGCGTATCTCGGCGCGGTGAAAGAACAGAACGGCGCAGCAATGTCGTTAGGCCGGGTCTCGACGTTTTTGGATATTTACTTCGAGCGCGACCTCAAGGAGGGCACGCTCACTGAATCCCAGGCGCAGGAGATCATCGACGATTTTGTCATAAAACTGCGGATCGTTCGTTTTCTGCGGACGCCGGAATACGATGAGCTTTTCGCCGGCGACCCGACCTGGGTGACGGAGTCGATCGCAGGAATGGGTGACGATGGCCGACCGCTGGTGACGAAGACCAGTTTCCGTTTCCTGCACACTCTCTACAATCTCGGACCCGCGCCTGAACCGAATCTTACCATTTGGTATTCGCCGCGGTTGCCGGACAACTTTCGCAAATTTGCGGCGAAGGTCGCCATCGATACTAGCGCGCTGCAATTTGAGAGCGACTCCCTCATGCGTGGGGCATGGGGCGACGATGGTGCCATCGCCTGCTGCGTTTCGCCAATGCTCATGGGAAAGCAGATGCAGTTTTTCGGGGCGCGCGCGAATCTCGCGAAGTGTCTGCTCTACGCTATTAACGGCGGTCGCGACGAGCTCAGCGGAAAGCAAATCGGACCGAAGGTCGATCCGGTCAAAGGCGACTATCTGGAGTTCGATGACATCGC
>JAICUQ010000264.1 GCA_025935755.1 Chthoniobacterales bacterium
AGCAGCTTCGATGCGGGATTTGATTTGGTCGAGAGCATCCATGACGAAAAAGCTGTCATCCCAAGCGAAGTCGAGGGATCCCGCAGTATTGTCTAGTGGTTTCGCCGCGCATTTTGAAACCTTGGCCTCGCGGAGTGGATCCACTGCGTTGCAACTCGACTCCTCCCGCGACTGCGGGATCCGCTCGGAATGACAACAAGCAAATCATCGCTCTCTGCAATTCCCGAGCTCTCCTCTAGATCTCAAGATCCCCAAAGGTCTGGAACTTTTTTGTTGTAGTCGGGGTTGTGTTCCTGCCCTTGTAACCTTGTAAGCCATGTAACTCTTTTAACTCTTCCTTTCGATCACCGGAGGCTGGAATACATCCCGATTTGCAGACGGTTCCACGTCGTGCTTGCCAAATCGCGGCACGGGGAACTCGCTCGGTTGATCTGATTTGAGAAAGTCGGCTTTATTTACGCCGGTCAAGTTTTGTTCATCGATCTTGCGCTGTAGTTCCATGAACGCGTGAAGCAATGCTTCGGGTCGTGGAGGACAGCCAGGGATGTAAACGTCGACGGGGATATATCGGTCAATGCCTTTGAGCACATTGTAACCCTGCTTGAACGGTCCGCCGGAAATCGCGCAGGCGCCCATGGCGATCACGTACTTCGGATCAGCCATCTGGTTGTAAAGCCGCACGATTTGGGGCGCCATTTTCTTGGTGACTGTTCCAGCAACGATCATCAAATCCGCCTGGCGCGGTGACGGCCGGAAAACTTCACCGCCGAACCGCGCGATGTCGTAGCGCGATGCGGCAGTGGCGATCATTTCAATGGCACAACAGGCCAGGCCGAACTGCAGCGGCCAGATCGAGTTCTGACGTCCCCAGTTGTAAAGGTCTTGCATCTTTGTCACCCAGACTCCCTGCCTTTGCAGCTCGGTGCGTAACTGTTCGTCGATTTGGGTCATGGAATTTCGTTACAAGCGTTACAAAAGTTACATGGTTACCACCCGCGATCGGGCGCGCGTGGTTTGTTACACTGTAACTCTTTTGACGCTTTTAACCATTGCGCGAACGCGCTAGTGCTGCCATTGCAAACATCCCTTGCCCCATGCCCACACGAGTCCTTCAATAAGCAGCAGAAGAAAAACAAGAATGGCGACGAACGCGCCGATTGGCAAACCGGTGAATGCAACCGCGAACGGTACAAGAAACACGGCTTCAACGTCGAAGATCAAAAAAATTATGGCGTAAAGATAGTACTGTGCTTGGAACTGAATTTGCGCCTCGCCGACCGATTCGACTCCGCATTCGTAAGTAGAAATTTTATCCGGGCCGGGCTTGGGCGGTTGGAAGAATCGCCGCCACAACCACGCCAGCGCCAATGGAACCAGCGGAAACACCAGCGCAACGCCAATGAAAATGACGATGAAGAAATACGGGTGCGGATCCATCCAGTCTGCGATCAAATTCGCTCGGAAGTGGTCACTGCCAAGGTTATAGTTAAAGCGTGAAGAAAACAGCGAGAAAATTCCGCAATTTCTCTGAGGCTGAGAAAGCGGATCGCGATTTTTACAAAAAATTGAGCGGTAACGAACGTTTGCAAATTCTGGTGGAGCTCCTCGATCATGGCCCTGAGCAAAGACTGGAGAGAGTTTCTCGAATTATTAAATTCCCGAGGCGTTGATTACGTCATCGTTGGCGCGCAGAGCCTGGCGTTCCACGGGCGCCCACGCCACACCGGGGATTTGGACATTCTCGTCCGGCCTAATCGAGACAACGCGCGGCTACTTCTCGCACTTCTAAAGGACTTCGGGTTCGAACAGTCCGGCTTCGAGGAAACTGATTTCCTCCAGCCCGAGCAAATCATTCAACTCGGACGAGTGCCGAGCCGAATAGATCTATTAACGACCATCAGTGGCGTGTCTACCAATGAAGCGTTCGCCAGCAAGATCGCCGCAGCACTCGATGGCATTCCGGTCTTCATCCTTGGTAAAGAAGCATTGATCAGAAACAAACGAGCAGTCGGTCGGCCACAGGATCTCGCCGACATCGCCGCGCTAGAGGCTTAATATTTCAATGCGGCTAAACTGCGCGAACTTCGCAAGCCCTGCACTTAGCTGTCGCCTGATTTTCGTCCGAACCAACGACGCTTTTTCGGCTTGGTTTCTTCGGCCGGTGGGGCAGTAGGTTCCTCCGGCTTCTGAGCGGGCGCTTCGGCCTTTGGCTCTTCACGCGTGGGTTGTTCAGCTTCAGGCGTTGTCTGTTGCGGTTTGGCTTCCGGCTCTTCCCGTTTCGCCTTCTTTTGCTTCTTCGGTTTTTCCTCGGCGACGTGCTCCGCGTCTACCCACTCGATAAACGCCATACGCGCCG
>JAICUQ010000172.1 GCA_025935755.1 Chthoniobacterales bacterium
GACATTTCTCCGGCCCTTGGCCAATCTCATTTTCACCGTTGCCTGCGTACGTTGAGCCTGTTCCGGGAAAAAGGACATGAGTAAGACCGCGACGAGCAAGCGTGATACGACGATTCCGCGGCGGCCGTTGCTTTGGATGACCGCAGCATTGCTCTTCACCTTACCTCCGTTCTTCGATTCCCTGGTTATTTGGGTTCCATTCGTTTTCCTCATTTCGCTGGCACTGAAGTTTTGGATGGAATGGATGGGGTACCGGCTTCGTTCTGTCGTTTTGAAACTAGTGCTGGTCGCGATAGCTTTCGCGGCAGTTTTCTTTAGTTACGGCGCTGTTAGAGGCGTTGAAGCAGGCATATCGCTTCTGGTGGTCCTGATGTCACTCAAGATTCTTGAGGCACACACAGCACGCGAATTCCGGGTGATGGTACTCATCGGATGGATGCTTTGTTTGTGTGGCTTCTTCCTCTCGCAGGATCTAACGACTGCGCTTGGTCTCCTGCTTGCGTTTGCCCTTCTGGTCGTCGCTCTTGTTCAGTTTCATCGGGGAACTTCGCCGGGAGCGGTGTGGCCCCCGGTTCGTACCACGTGCAAGCTCCTTCTTCAGGCCTTTCCACTTGTGGTGCTCTTCTTTCTCTTGTTTCCGCGAATTAATACCGGATTGCGATTTGAGCTGCGCTTCTTGCGTTCGCCGAATATTGGCTTCTCTGATCGGCTTTCTCCTGGAAGCATCGCCGCGCTCACAAATTCTTCGGAAACCGCTTTCCGCGCGGAATTTCCTGGAGCCAGCACTCGACCAACTGGCCCGCTTTATTGGCGCGGCGTAGTCATGTGGCAGTGCAATGGAATGGACTGGCGTGCGCCGTACGCGCCCCGCTCGAAGTCTTCAACTCCAAGGCCGGACTTCTCCGACAGCCATGGCATCTCAATTCCATCGGCGAAAGCAAAGGAAATCCAGCAACGGATCACGCTACCCCCGAATGGTGCGCGGTATATGTTTGCGCTTGATCGCCCGACGCGAGCTGTTCCAGGTTCAATACTCGCACGTGGCGATTATCTATACAGTCTCCAGGCGAATCGCAAAACGCGGCGATACGATGTCGCGTCCTCAGAATCCAGAAGCAACGAAATCACACCAAGGGAACGAGCGGAAGCGCTTGAAGTTCCGGCATCGATTGCTCCTGCGGTCCGCGACCTGGCCCAGTCATGGGCGGTGCAAAATCATGACCCCCGCGGGGTAGTAAGCAGTGCGCTTCAGTTCTTCCGAACCCAGGGATTCGCCTATTCGTTAACGCCGGGCGAATATAACAATCTCGAGGAATTTCTATTCCGCCGTCGGGTGGGATTTTGCGAACATTATGCTGCTAGTTTTGCGACTCTGATGCGGCTGGCAGGAATTCCTGCGCGTGTGGTAGTCGGCTACCTCGGAGGTGAATACAACGATCTCGGCCACTTCGTCCTGGTGCGGCAGGCCGACGCGCATGCGTGGTGCGAGGTGTGGCTTCCAGAGACCGGATGGACCCGAGTGGATCCCACGAACGCCGTTGCGCCGGGAAGAGCAAATCTCGATTTAACCACGTTTCTAGAAACACGGCTCGCTTCGGACGAAGCGGGCAATCGCAGTACCGCGCTGCTGGCGCAGTTGCTACGATCCGTCGTTGTCACGAATATTCGATTTCTTTGGCAAACACTAAGCTATGAATGGGACACACGGCTCCTTGCGTTCGACGCCGACGTCCAGGATGTTTTCCTGACGTCGACTGGAATCGGCAATCGCGGGATGGCCTTTCTGATGTTGGAAATCAGTGCCGTCGCAGCCGCGCTGCTTGCAATTTATTTCACGTGGATGCAATTGCAGACACGCTCGCGCATGGACAAGGTAAAGAGGTTATACGAATATTTCTGCCGAAAGACCGCCCGCCTCGGTGTAGCCCGTGATCCGTGTGAAGGTCCCCTGGATTTTGCGCGGCGCGCTGCTTACACGTTACCTAACGAATCTAGCCGGATCCAGCGAATTACCGACACGTACATCCTGCTGCGGTATGCACCGCAATCTGCTCCTGGCTTGATGGACCGACTTGCAAAAGAGGTGCGGGCGTTCGGCAAGCCGATTGGACAATGACCGCACAACTGCAGTTGGCCCGGCCGCTGGGGCGCAACCTAATCAACAGTCGTGCTGTTCTCGCTCACCGCGGCGTCGGCCGGGGCCGCGGATCCGGCCGTCGCCGAACAGGGGGCGGGTTACATTGAGCGACATCAACGTTGTCGATGCGCCAGCCTTCCCCAGAGATGCTGCTGTCGCTTCCCATCCGCCAGCGCAGGACAAGCTGGAGAATGCATCCACCAGGAAGATTCACCACGGTAGTGTCGATAAATCCAGCCGAGTTACCGGTCCATGCCTGCCGACCAGCCAGCGGATTGCCACAGCAATTGTTGATGGTGCCGTTGTAACCGCCGCGAACAAAGCTGCCACCCGCAGCAAGGACATCTTGAAAACTCAACCCGCCATCATAGCTGACCTCCAGGGCCCCGCCATCGAACCCCTCCTGAAAGTCGAAATTGTTGCGGAAAGCCACCTGCACTGGCCCGCCATCGCACATCAACATTATGCCTGGCGACAGGAATTGCTTGTCGCTGATCATGTCTGGATCGTCTACGAACGCTGCATTGGGCGCTGTATCAGCTGGTGGCGCGGGAACTCCAGAATCAGATGTCACCCACGTCGTGCTTGACCAACCAGTCGGCAGCGCAGGTGGCGTCACGCTATCGAAAAATTGTGAGAGAAGTGAATGAGCATGGCACTGCACGTCTACTCGGTCACCTGCGTCCGATGCGTCTCCCGCAGTTCTCGCTAACCCGAGCACGGCAGCAGCCACAAAGAATAGGCAACTGACAAGTCGCAGTGGTATTTGCATGAACGAGTATTTTGGATTTTTCGTCATCACAATTACCGGCGTTAAAGATATTTCCCCGGAATCGCGTGCTCCGGGCTCTCGTGCTGCCAATAAACTGACAAGATCCACCAGCGTTTGCCGTCGTTGAACAGTTGAAAGCTGTTGATCCCGCGCATGAACGGCTCCGGATCATTCGACTGGTGACGCGATTCGTACGTGCTCCAAACGTGAGCGATCCTGCCAAATTGTTCGGTGCGCCGCGCGACTTCGGTTTCGTAGAAGCCCTGCTGCAAAAGCGGTTCCACCCGCGCGATGTACTTCTCGACATTCAGTAATTGCGGCGCGAGATCGACGTCGTTTCTCCCCGGAACGCTGGCAGTGGGCGCTATGAGCGCTCCGGGATAAAACAGCGAGCGCTCGCGATTCCAGTCGCGTTTCTTTCCGGCCGGCCCGGAGATCACATCGTAAGCCGCGGCAATGATCGCGTCGATCGACTCGACGTCGCGCGGATCGGCTGGTTGGGATTTTGAGCTCTCAGCCATGGGAATCTTTTAGACAAAGTTCAAGCACCTTCATCGCCGCGTTGTGCCCCGGAATGCCGCTAACAGCGCCACCTCGCAATGCGGTCGAGCCGCAGAAGAACACATTGTCGTATTCCGTCTCAACACCCCATGTGCCGACCTGATCTTTGCGCTCGGCAAATGGAAACGTAAGTGCGTTATGAAAAATGTTGCCGTGATACATCCCGAGAGCGTCCTCGATGTCTACGGGGCTTTTGCTTTCGATGCAAGGGCTGCCGTCACGCGCCACAGCGAGGCAATTTTCGATCGGTTCCTCCAACCATTGGTTAATGCTGGCGAGATATTTTTTCTCCGCTTCCCGTCGCATTTTTTCATTGTCCCACACAAACAAACTCCATGGCGCATCGAGTCCGAACAGCGTCACCGTGTGAAAGCCCTGTTCGCGCAGCTCTGGCGCGAGGATGCTGTCATCGGTCAACGTATGACAATAGATTTCGCACGGCATTTTATCCGGCAATGTGCCGTCTGAAGCCTGGTCGTAGCTGAGAATCATCTGTTCATATCCTTCGTCGCTATGGAACGTTCCGCAAAACGCTTCAGTAGCAGGAATTTTCTTTGCTTTCAGCTTTGGCAAACGGCTCAGGAGCATGTTCATTTTGAACACAGATCCTTCATCCGTGCGATCCGGCTGATAAAAACGGCCCGCAAATTTCGCCAGCAAATTTCGGCCGAAGTTCACCAGCAGAAACCGCCCTTCAACGGTCTCGTCTTTTCCGTCTACGTGAAATTCAACGGTGCGCGTTTTGCCTGAGACATTCAGCGCGCGAATTTGAACATTCGTTAGGATTTCCGCGCCTGCTTCGCGTGAAGAGCGTTCCAGTTCGGACGACACCGCGCCCATTCCGCCGACCGGCACCTTCCATTCGCCGGTTTTATTGCCGATACGATGATAAAGGAAACAGCGGTTTTGCAGAAGCGAAGTGTCGTGCGGGTACGTAAAGACGCCGACCTTCGCATCGGTAAAAACGAGGCCGCGCACCAGATCGTCCCGGAGGTAACGCTCGATTGCAATGCCGAGTGGTTCCTCCACCAAGGCGCGCCAGGCTTCGCGTGAAATTTCGTCCACTTTGAACCGGCGAGCCATTTCATCCCTGGAAACGAGTGGTTCAAGCATCGAGTCCCAAACACGCTCGGCGAACACGCGCGGCAAGGCATAGAAAGATTTTAACTGTTCGTACTCCGTGGCGTTTCCGGTCAGTTCGCACATCGAGCGGCCGTTTACCTCTTCGTCGATATTGCTCAAGAGCAGCGCGCCATCGTGGCCGTGTTTCAAGTACGGCGTGCAGGACGCGGTCGCGCGCCGGCGCAATTCCAGATTCAAACCGAGATCCTTGATGATTTTGTAGGGAAACAAACTGACCAGATACGAATATCGCGACAAACGTGCATCGTAATCCGGAAAGATTCGCTGCGAAGTGGTCGCCCCGCCTATGTAATTATTTTTCTCCAGCAACAGCACGCTCAACCCGGCGCGACCGAGATAAGTCGCCGCCACGAGCCCGTTGTGTCCGGCTCCGAGGATTACCACATCGTATCTGGATTTCATTCGAGATAACTGTCGTGCAAGTGACCAATACCCGACACGGCGAAGGCTCACCGAGGCCAGGTGGCCGCTGCATAAAACGAAAACACAGTGCCATTCATCTGAACTCGGTCGCGAACGACTCCTTACATCAAAGATCGCAACGAAAACAGCAAATAAATTTTTACAAGAAACCCGGCACAATGTTGAACCATTGGCCGGACGGGCTGCCACTAGTCGGCGTAACTGGGCGCGGCGTCAGCGCCTGGAACACGCCTGCAACACGCCTGACGCGGGATTGCCGTTCAGGACGCGTTTATCGCGAGTAACACGTCGGCTGCCCACGCTGTCGCACATAGCATAGGCAGGCAGCTATGATCAGCACGTAGAGGACCAGCGCGGAAATCACGGCGAGTAGAATGAGGTATTGCATATGTCATCTCCTTGATGGCTTTGTAACACGATGACTTTTTCGGACTCGCCGTTGCTTGTCTTTCGCTGTGCAAAAGTTGTTCGCCCTAATCCGTCGAACCAAATCCCCGCATGCGAAGACGACTCGATTATTCAACGCTGTTTGTGGCACCGCTAATTGGCGCCGCCTTTACGCGAAGGATGCGCTATCAGGAGCTCTCGGCAATTTTCTTTCTGGTCCGGATGACCATCGTCAGTTTCGCATTTTTCAGGCACTTGTGTCGGGCGAGAAACGATGTCTCTGTAGATACACAACGTTGGTTGTGACGCAGGTCGATGAGAATGTCCCTCTGGCAAAAATGCACGATTGGCGGGCTCATCATCGTGATCTTCGGCGGTGCGGCGTACGTCGCGCGGATCGTCTTCCGGCCTGAAAAACTGGAGAAATACACCTCGATTCCGAGGGTGAAGTATGTCCATCCTAACGTCAAAAAGTTGAAACAAGCGCAAAGCCTGGTGGACGAAGGGAAGCTGATTGAGGCGCGCAAAATTCTGGTCAACGCGCTTACCACTTCGCCGAAGTCACCCGTCACCCGCGAACTGCGCGACCTGCTCGGCGATGTTAACACGCAAATCTTTTTCTCAAAGCAACCTTCGCCTCGCAAAATAGAATACACGGTGAAAAGCGGCGACGCGCTGGCGTCGATTGCGCGAAAGCTTCAATCCAGCGCCGAGGCCATCGTTCGCGTGAACGACCTGGATTCCACGTTGATTCGACCCGGAGAAAAGCTGCTCGTTCCACAGCTTGATTTCACCATTACGATCGACCTTCCGCGAGACCGCCTCGTTGTCCACGATAGTCGCGGATTTTTTACTCAATATCCGATAGCCTCTGCTGACCTGCCGCGGGCGCGACAGTCCACGATCCAGACCAAAGTGACCGCGAAGTCGTTTTGGGAAAATGGCAAACCGGTGCGTTCCACTCGTGAATTCCAGAAGGAAAAAGAGGGCTCTCCACGCATCGACCTCGGCCGCAGGGGCTACGTGCTCTATAGCGTGGAGCAAGACAATGCCACGAATTCACAGGTCGCAGTCGACGCTGATGACAAAGACGACACACCGAATGTTGACGATGCGAATCGCCCGCCTCAGGGAATCGCCATGCTGAAAGATGATCTCTCCGAAATCGAGCTGCTGATTCGCAAGGGAACACCCGTCACGATTATCCGGAATCGAGAATAGGATACCTAACCATTCGGTCGGTTGTGAGACCCCTTCTGTTGGCGTTACACGTAGCGTCGCGGTTTGCGCTTTGCAGTCACTCAAAACAACGGCAAGCGAAGCCAGCGACTGCGATTGTTTACCAGCTTTTCAAGAGCAGGGCGCTTAAGCGGATGCCCATGATAACTCGCTGCCTCGAGCGCCTTGTTCTGCTCCAGGATTATGAAAGCGACGAGCCGGGCTGATTTCCGGGGGCGCTGAAGCGTGCGCTCCCAAGCCATAGCACTTCGTGCGAATTGCGAGCACCCGCTCTTCTTCGAATTGCGCGTGAGGAGATCGATTCGATTTCCTCCGCGGGTTAAGTTCCGCCTGTGACACC
>JAICUQ010000250.1 GCA_025935755.1 Chthoniobacterales bacterium
GGAGCGCGTGGGCGCAGTCTGGTCGCAACAAAATTCTCATGGCCACGAATCGGTGAGCAGATGCGCGCGGTGTTTGATTGGTTGCTCGGCGGGGAGGTGCCGGACAGCCTACGATCGTGAGAACGTGTTTACCGACACTGTCATTCTGATCGGAGCGAAACTGCAACGCAGCCCCGAATCTTTCGGGGGCGCGGCCATTCTTTCAATCTCGGATCAATTTTGCATCGGCTGCGGCCGGAGGTAGACCAGAGATGTTTCGCTTCGCACCAACATGACAGTGCATTTATAAACAGTTCTCACATGTTTTTTGTGATAGTGAATCGACCTCCGACCTCTGACTTCTGCTAATCACATGCTGGACGTAGCGCAAAATCGGCAAGCAAAGAAGTACACATCGGGCGAAATGATCCGCCGCATCCTGTGGACGATCGCGCAGCCGCTGTTCCGATTCAGTCCTCGACCTTGTTTTGGTTGGAGACGATTCCTGCTCCGTGCCTTCGGAGCCAAGATTGGCCGCAGGGTGCATGTGTATCCGTCGGCCACGATTTATTTTCCGTGGAATCTCAGGGTCGAAGACGAAAGCGCGATCGGCGAACAGGCATTCATTTATAATCTGGGTCCCGTGACGCTCGGGTCGCGCGTTACGATCTCGCATCGGGCGCATCTTTGCGCGGGAACACACGACCATACCAAGGCCGATTTTCCGCTGCTGCGTCCAGCCATTGTGATTGGTTCCGACGCGTGGATTTGTGCAGATGCCTTCGTGGGTCCGGGTGTCACGGTAGGCGAAGGAGCAATCGTTGGCGCGCGAGCAGTTGCGATCAAGGATGTGAATCCCCGGACGATCGTTGTTGGAAACCCGGCGCGCGAAACCAAGAAGCGTCAATGAGTGGGCAGCCCGACGCACGTGCGCCGTTGTCCGTGCTTGTCCCCGTTAAGAACGAAGCGACGAACCTGCGCGATTGCCTCGCCAGCGTCTCCTTCGCGAAAGAGATTGTGGTAATTGATTCTGGCAGCACAGACGGCACTCAGGCGATTGTCGAGGCCGCTGGAGCTCGGGTTAAACAGTTTGCGTGGAACGGAAAATTGCCGCGTAAAAAAAATTGGGCATTGGAAAATGTTCCCTGGGAACACGAATGGGTGCTGATCATCGATGCCGATGAGCGGATTACGCCGGAGCTGGAACGCCAAATTCGCGACGCCATTTGTCGGCCGGAGGTAGACGGATTTTATCTCAACCGCAGGTTCTGGTTCCTTGATGGTTGGATAAATCATTGCGGTTATTTTCCGAGCTGGAATCTGCGCCTGTTCCGGCACAGGCTTGGCCGGTACGAACAAATTGAAATCAGTAACGACATTCCCTCTGGAGATAACGAAGTGCACGAGCACGTACTGCTGAACGGGCGCGTCGAATATCTATCGGCACCGATGGAGCATTACGCGTTTCCCGATATTGCGACGTTTCTTGAAAAGCATGAGCGGTATTCGTCGTGGGAAGCAGCTTCCCGACGTAAATTGTACTCGGACGATGGAAAATTATTGCGTGCAACGCCTTTTGGAACGCCGTTGCAGCGCAAGCGTTGGCTGAGAAATCTTGCCACGGGGACGCCATTCCGCCCGGGCTTGCGGTTTCTATATCATTACATTTGGAGACAAGGCTTCCGTGACGGTTACCGCGGCTGGGTGCTTTGCCGGCTTCTCGCCCGGTACGAGCGGATGATTGTGACTAAGGAGCGCGCGTTCGAGAAGCGAAATGCTGATTCGAGCCCGTTATCGTAGGCGTCTCTGTCAGACGCCGAGCAGCTACCTGCCTTCGACCAGGATCATGTTTGTCCTGGCGGTGCGGTGGCGCATCTTGCGAGGGTCTCGATATTCCTCGCAGCTTAGCCACTCTTTCGCGCGCTGCGCGGATTCGAACTCGAGCACAACAATGCGGTTCGGTTGCCAGTCGCCTTCGAGCACTTCGGTGTTGCCACCACGCACAATATATTTCCCGCCGTACTTCTCCACGGTCGGACCGGCGAGCTTTTTATATTGTTCGTAGCCGACGGGGTCCTGGATTTCGATGTCGACGATGATGTAAGCGGGCATGGTTGGTTAGCGTTGAAGGTTTGAAGCGTTAGAGCAGTCGTGATGCTATCGGTGACCTGTAGTTGCCAGCCGTAATTCAATGACCGTCGTGGCTGCGATCTTTTGCGGCGAGCTCCGGAATCTTCCTTCTCCGTCGCAATCGCAACCAATTATTCCAAGTCTTCCGCAAACTGTCGCGTGGTGTCTGGTATTTTTGGTTCAGTTCGTTGCTCTTTATGATCTGCGCGAGAACTCCTTTTGTAGAAAAGTCATCGGTGTTGACGATGGTATATGCCGTGCCGACAGCGGCGGCGTGATGCGCGTCGCTTGCCGCAGTCATTGGCAGACCGCGGATCTGCGCGTATTTAAAAGCGTAAGTGTTGTAACGACGCAGTGTGGTTGCCGCGTTGAACACTTCAATTGCATCGATAGGGAGTGTTTCGAGAGTGGCCAATCGAATTCCAGCACGGAATAGATCGTACGGATGTGGCGGAATGGCCAGGCCGCCGCGCTCGTGAATGATGTCGCAAACTTCGCGCGCGGGTTTTCCTTTTAGATAGGGTAACTCGGCGCCAATACAAAGCAGGTGTCCATCTGCGGTAGTCACCTCGACTCCCGGAAGAACGAGAAAATCGTTGACGGGCATGCCATCAAGTCTCATCAGACCTTTCTCCAGCAGGTAATTGACTGCATCACACGTGTTGTGATCGGTGATGGCAATTCCGCTCAGACCTTTGGCACGCGCCGCGGCGATCAAATCTTCCGGGCTGGAAATTCCGTCACCGGAAAAGAACGAATGCGTATGCAGATCGATATTAAGCGGCATTTCTCAAAACATTAAGAAGTGATAAAAGTTACAAAGTTACAAGGTGGAAAAGCTGAAAAGGAAGATGCGTCTTCGCACCGTAGCCGGATTTAACTATTCAACGGTTTAACGTTTCAACCTTTGTTAGACCAGTTCTTCAACAAGAATGCCTGCTTCAGCTTCATTTTCTTTCGGAATACGATTGAACTGGTGATCGTACAGCCGGCGATAATATCCCGATTTGTTCAGCAACTCGGCGTGTGTCCCGATCTCCTTGATCCGGCCTGA
>JAICUQ010000241.1 GCA_025935755.1 Chthoniobacterales bacterium
TGAAATGCTGCAGGAAATGCTGATTTCTCACCGGCCGGTGAACTATTCCCTGCCAGCGCAAGCGGTGTTTGCCCGGTTTGTGAAACTGCCGCCGCTGGGACAGGAAAAGCTGGATAAAATCATCTCGTTCGAAGCGCAGCAGAATGTCCCGTTCCCGTTAAACGAAGTTGTCTGGGATTATCAAATCGTCGGCGGCGGAATGGGCGAAGAGATCCAGGTGATCCTGGTCGCGATCAAAGTTGATTTGCTCGACGAAATTAATTCCGCGGTGGAAGGAACAGGACTACAAACGTCCATCGTAGACGTTGCGCCGATGGCGCTCTACAACGCCTTTCGTTATAGCTACCCCGACCTTGGCGATTGCTCCTTGCTCCTGGATATCGGTGCGCGCACCACGAACATCCTTTTCATCGAGTCAGGCAGAATTTTCCTGCGCAGCATTCCGCTGGGTGGCAGCACGATCACCGGCGCGATCGCGAGAGAGTTCAATGAATCTTTTGCCGCAGCCGAAGCTCGAAAAAGGAAGGATGGCTTCGTTGGGCTGGGTGGCGCTTACGCCGAACCTGCCGACCCGAACGTTGGCCGGGTCTCGAAACTTGCGCGCAGCACCATGACGCGGCTCCATGCAGAATTGATGCGCTCCATCACGCACTACCGCGCCCAACAGCAGGGGAATCGTCCGGCTCGCATCTTCCTGTGTGGCGGCGGCGCTGGAATGCCGTACATGCGCGAGTTTTTCCACGAAAAATTCCAGGTGCCGATCGAGTTTTTCAATCCACTCCAGAACCTGACGGTAGCCGAGTCCGCGCCGATGCAGGACGTGGCGCGCTCCGCGCATTTGTTAGGCGAGCTGGTCGGGCTGGCGTTGCGCGACGTCACGGTGTGCCCAATGGAATTGAACCTGCGTCCGGCGAGCGTTGTTCGCAGACACGACCTGGAAAAACGCCGGCTATTCTTCATCGCAGCGGCCGCGTGCGTTGTGCTGGCCCTGCTGGGCTGGTCCGCTTTCTACACGCGCGCCGCGCAGGTGGCGCAGCAAGCCGCACAAAGAATGCGTCAGGGCAACGACACGATGCACGTGGCCGAAGCGCAGCTGGAAAAACTGAAAAAACAAATCACAGCCCTGGACAACACGGCCACTCCGTTGATCACGGCGGTAAACGATCGCAATTTTTGGCCGCAGATTCTGGAACAACTGAATTCGCGGTTGCCGCCATCAGACATTTGGATCACGGAGCTTGCCGCCACGTCCGGTGGAAAGTTGTTAGGCGTCTCCGAAAAGCGCGCCGCGGAAATGCAATCGACTTCTCAGCCGACTCCAGCGGCAGTTGGTCCCGCGGCAAAAACCGCGGCTACCGTTTCGATCGATGGGATCAACGTACGCGGCTTGTACCTCTGGAATCCAAAGCAGCAGGAAATCGTGGTCGATTACCTTCGGAACCTGGCGAACTCGCCGCTCTTTGTGGTCGATGTGCGGACACCGGAGAAGTTCATAAAATCCAACTCCGTCCCGAACGAATCCGAATGGGCATTCCCGTTCGAGCTTCAGCTTACCCTGAAGAAACCGGTGAAGATGCCGTGAGGAATTTTTTCAACCACGGATTACACGGATGACACGGATCGGATAACTTGTCATGTCGAGCGAAGTCGAGACATCTCTAAATTGAATTCTTAGGGATGCCGCGTGACTACAATTTCTGGGTTTACATCCTGACGAATCGCAATCACTCGGTTCTTTACATCGGGATGACTAACCGCCTATCTCGCCGAACTTGGGAACACCGCGAGGCAGTCAAAGCCGGCTTTGCTTCCAAGTATCAATGCAACAAACTTGTCTACTACGAGTACTATCCTGATGTTCTTGCTGCGATCGCTCGCGAATCGCAGTTAAAGAAATGGTCGAGAGCGAAAAAAATCGCCCTCATTGATCGGTTGAACCCACGCTGGAGCGATCTTGGCGCTGATGTCTTGCGAGACCCATAATATCGAGAGATTTCTCGACTCCGCTCGAAATGACATACATGCTTTTTGTTATCCGTGATATCCGTGTAATCCGTGGTTAATGAATATGTCTTAACAGCATGAAATGGTTCCAACAAAACCGGGCGCTCGGAACAATTCTGCTGGCTGCCGGCATCGGCATCCTGCTTTGCGGCGCTTTGCTTTACTGGAGGTGGAGCGTTTGGACTGACGCAAAGCAAACGTTCGATCAAGCCGCAGCGGAACGGAACCGGCTGCAGGGGCTCAATCCGTACCCTGACAACGCGAACTACAAGAAATTGCAGGGATTTCTGGAAAAGTACACCGCGGCGCTGGACAAGTTCAAGGACGACCTGAAAGGCGAAGTGGCCCCGGACCCGCCGCTTGCGCCTAACGAATTCCAGTCGCGCCTCCGCCAGGCCACGCTCGCGGTGCAGGAGCGTGCACGCACGAACAACGTCAAATTACCGGACAACTTTCAGCTGGGCTTTGACGAGTTCGCGCGGATGATGCCGGGCACTGCGGTTGCCGCGTTGCTCGGACAGGAACTCTCGCAAACACAGATGCTGATCAACGTTATGCTCGACGCAAAAGTCGACAGCATCACGTCGTTTCGCCGCCATCCGTTGCCGGAAGAACGCGGGGCGACATCAACGCCGACACCGCCTCCCGGACAGAGAGCTGCCGTTGCGAGACCGGGTGCCACGCCCGCGCCGAAATTGATCGAGCGCAACGTAGTCGACATCTCTTTCAAAGCTGCGCCCAGTGCGGCGCGGAAAGTTCTGAATGAGATCACCAATTCCGCGAGCCAATTCTTCATCATCCGCACGCTTTATGTGCACAATGAAAAAGAGAAAGGCCCGCCTCACGAAAGAACCGCGTCGCCGACGCCCGCGCCAAACCCTCAGGCATCTCCCGGGCAGCAAGCCCCCGGCGCGCTGAACTTCATCGTCGGCAACGAGCACATCGAAGTGTCGGCTACGATCGAGATGCTCCGGTTTGTATTTTAACCACTAATGAACACGAATGGACACCAATGGTGAACAGCTGCTGCTCAAGAATGAGGTTTTCCAAATTGTTGGCTGCGCGATCGAGGTTCTGAATACCCTCGGTCACGGTCTGGTCGAGAAACCGTACGAAAATGCGTTGGCAATCGAGTTCGTCATCCGGAACATTCCTTTTCGGCAGCAAGCCTCGTTTGATGTGCTCTATAAGGGTCGGAAGATCGGTCTCTTTGTCCCCGACTTAATCGTTTTCGATGCTCTTATCGTCGATACGAAGGTGATTGAGAAGATCACTGACCACGAGCGCGGCCTGATGTTGAACTATCTGCGGATCACCGGCCTGCATGTTGGTGTAATTCTCAATTTCAAGCATGCAAAATTAGAGTGGCAAAGGATCGCCTTATAAATTCGTGTCCATTCGTGTTTATTCGTGGTTAATCTTTCAGAATGACCAAAGCAATCGACTGGCTTAAGACCAA
>JAICUQ010000240.1 GCA_025935755.1 Chthoniobacterales bacterium
GCGGGGCGGACAGAGCGTGGTCAATGATCGGTGATTGGTAAGTCAGCTGCCAACGCCTTCCAATTCTACGTGGCGCATAGTGTCAGACCCACCGAAGCGCTTCTGCGCGTCTAGGATTTCCAATCCGGCCAGGCGACCTTCGCTGTCATAATCCGCCGCGATCCCTTCGGCTAACTGTTTCGTGGTAACCGTGGCGTCGCGAAACGTGATGCTCAACGCGTCGACTTCGGGATCGTAGCTGATTTTCATTCGCTCAAAAATAATAGGTGTAGACGGTTACGACAACAATTTCCGTGGCCTCCTCGACAAACACCGGTCGAACCTGTTTGGTTGCATGGAATTTGCCATTCCACTCTTTGTCGTAGGAAAAACTTTGCGGCATTCCAGTCGCCCGAGCTCAGCCGATTGCCAGGGGCGCTGCGAATGGTGTCTTCCACTTCCTCGACAGCGAAACCGCGTTTGGGCGCGTAACGCAATGCGTGATCTGACAGGCGGATCGGTTTCACATATGTCATCAAATGCGGAGCGACAACCAACTGCAAGAAGTTCAGTGCTCACACGTCACGCGTACAAAGTTGCGGCAAGCAGAGCCACTGCTACACAACCGCAGGCGAGTCCGAGCCGGATCGGCCGTTACCTGCCGCTACAGAAAAGCCGGAAGTATGTAAGAAGAATGGAGCGAGAGGGCTGAGCGACATGGAAGGTAGAGCTGCGAGGTAGCAGCGAGCGAGCTCGGGAAGCGAGTGAGTTTCAATGGAGTGCGTGGGACGCGCGACATAGAAGGTAAAGTGACGAGGGTAGGAGCGAGTGAGCCGGGAGGCGAGCGAGTTTCAAAGAAGGAAAAATTAAGAAGTTGAGAACGCCTGGTTCCTGAGCTTTTCCTGCCTTGAAACTCGCTCGCTTCCCATCTCACTCGTCGCTACCCTCGCGACTTTACCTTCTATCTCGGAAATCCCTTTCCTCGATTCCTGGTTTCCTGATTCAATCAATTTTATCCTGCGAAAATCGCGCTCGAAACGGGTGCAGCGTCCTTATAGCATCGCCATCTATGAATAAAGTTGTTCACCTCTGCTCTCGGACTGTGATTACAAAAATTTTCGTGGTATGCGCGCTGGTTTGTTTCCTGGGATGCGGATCGAAGAAGGGATCGGCGGAAGACACCACCTCAGCCGACACAAACAAACCGCCGGCGACAGTGGAAGAAGCGGCGAAGGTGCTCGATCTCTCAAACTTCCCGGTCATGGAAGGTGCGAAGTCCACTGAGTCGCGGCACGTCGCCAATCTTTCCTATGTCGCACCCGGTGATCCGAAGAAGGCATTGGAATTCAATCGAAAGGCGTTCACTGAAAAAGGCTGGAAAGAATTGCCGAATAGCACCATCTCTGATGATTCGGCCAGCGCGATGTTCGGGCGTGATGGGTTCGTCGTCGCGCTCTCGGTGATTCCGTTTGAAACGAACGGCGTGTCGATCAGGCTGCAAAATCTCGGCAACGTAAAGCCCGGCAAGCTTCCGATTCCTCCGGGCGCAAAGGC
Organism: Chthoniobacterales bacterium; assembly: GCA_025935755.1. Taxonomy (GTDB): domain Bacteria; phylum Verrucomicrobiota; class Verrucomicrobiia; order Chthoniobacterales; family UBA10450; genus Udaeobacter. Next base: position 1,534 of record JAICUQ010000240.1, read on the forward strand.
TGTTTATGTCGGCGATCCCACCGCGATGTATGAAACCCAGGCCGCCGTGCCTGCGACGGTGGACGCAATCCGTAAGCTGTTTGTCGCGCAAGGTTGGGTGCCTTATGGCACGGCCGGGGATACTGACGTCTTCAAAAAGAACGCAATCCTCGCGACGTCGACTGTTTCGTCCGCTCCGGCGCAAGGCGGGAAGACCATGATCCAGTATTCGAATCAGCTGATCTCGTCTGACATGCCCGCGCCGCAGGGTGTCGACGATTTGCGTTACGTCGATGAGCCGCCCGAACTCACCTTTGCGACGACGAACCAGGATTCCGTTGTCGAATTTTATCGAAAGGCCCTCGCCGCTCTCGGTTGGAAATCCACGCTGGAAAAGATGGAAGACGTCGATGGGAAACCGACCATGATCTTTCGTAATCCGGCGAAAGAAATGATCACGCTGTCTGTGCCCTACGATTATGGCAAGGGCAAGCTGGGTGTGTCGGTTCGTTACCAGAGCGCGGCGGAAATTGCCGAGCGCGATCGCAGGATAAAAGAGATGGCACCCAGGATTCGCGCCGCTGCGGAAGAAAAAGCAGCGAAAGAAGCCAGGGAAGCCGCCGAGCTGGCCGAAAAGAACAAGGTACCGAAAGTCGCGGTCACATTGCCCGCCGATGCGAAAGAGGTGAAACAGACTAACGACTCGATCAAATTCGTTGTCGGGAAGGGGAAAGCCAAAGCGGCTGTTGAATCGTTGCGGAAACAGTTTCGCGACGCCGGTTGGAAAGAAGATGTTGCATCACTCGAAAAGATGGCCGGCACAGTTTTGTTATCGAAAGAAAATGGGCAGAGCGTGAACATCACCTATTCGGATACGGGTTTTATGCCGACCGAGGTCAGTGTGTCGGCGATGCGGGTGGAATTTGAGGCGGCCAGGTAGCGGCTAGCGCCGATGTGATTGGTTACCTGGTTACATCGTCACATCGTTGAAGCGGGAAATTCCGAGGAGCGTACGCGTTCACGCGTGTTGGCGACTCCGAAAGCTTTCGCGAGTAGTGAACTTTTACATCTTTTTGATGCAATAAGGCGGGCGCCGTTACAGAAACAATGTTTCGGCTGGCAGCCAAAACAGACACGCCAGCGGCGTGTGCTCCCCAGAACGGATGACACGCGCGGTGTCTCGGTAACATCGATGTTACCGGAGGAACAGGTCGAATTGCTTCAATTAAATCAGCAGGTTAAAATCTAGATGTGACCGCGAGTCAGATCATTGAAGAAATCAAGCGGCTCGGCCCGGAGGAACAAGTTGGCGTAATCCGGTTTGCGTACCAGCTCGATGCTGAGCGTCAACTGACGGGAGACGAGCTATCCGGCCTGGCGGAACGTATGGTGAATACCACTGATCCGGCAGAGCAGTTGAGAATTCGCGAGCAAATCATTCGCGGCTTCTACGGCCAGCGACAAAATGCCTAAGATCCGGCGCCGCAATCTTCCGCCGACATTATTGAATCATCTGCTCGCAGGTCGCGAAATTTCGGCTGATCAACTCGGTGAATTAGCGGATTGGCTTGTTACAGATCCAGAAGTCCCCGACAGGTCCGTGGTTCAAACGATTTTCGAAAATGATTGTCTGCGGCGAAGACGAACTGGTGAAGACGTTTCTGCGATCTGGACAGGTTCCCGCTGGCGAAGAGGTGAGGTGAGGCCTTCGCCGCCGTTAAATCATTAAAACATTAAAGCGTTAAAACGTTAAAACGTTTAACGGGAATGCACAGCACTTGGTAACATCCGTGTTACTGAGAGACCAAATCGAATTAGTTGCGGCGGGTGAGATGTTGTGTCTTGTCACCGCTCAGCAATAAGTACGATCACACAAATCAACCGATTACTCACATCATGACCGCTCCTGCTAATCCGAACAAAGCACTTTGGGAAAAAGGCGATTTCACGCGGATCGCCGATACGATGCGCGACAGTGGCGAAGCGCTCGTGCAGAGACTCGGCATCACA
>JAICUQ010000082.1 GCA_025935755.1 Chthoniobacterales bacterium
GTGAATCTGGCTGACAACAGTCAAATCAAGGTGGAACCAGCGATCGCTGCGCCGGCTTCTGAGGCGGAAGCCTCGAAGTTGTCAACTCATCTTGCACAAGGACGCGCTGCGGCCGAGGATCCGAGCCAGGCAACTAAAGGGTTGGGTGAGATTGCCAGCGCGGAAATTCAGGCGGCACCCGCGGCTCCGCTCCCAGCCGGCGCGGGTTCGAAAGTGAAGTCGGACAGAACGTCAACAGCCGCTCCGCCGGTGTCGCAAGCATCATCAGCTGCGGGTATCGCGGCGACGCACCAATTTGCTCAGCAATCCGGGCTTCAATCTTTTCGCAATAATGCGCAGGTAAGCGGGGCCACGAATGTTTTGAACACCTTTCAGGTCCAGCAAGAGGGCAATGACATCCGTGTGGTCGATTCCGATGGCTCAACTTACACAGGTAAAATCGAGCAACCGGTCGATCGAACGGAAGTTGATTCGCGCATTGCTGCGCGACGCGATGTTTCGAGGGCGACGCCTGGGTACGCCGCGAAAGAAATGGGCGAAAACAAACCAGCCACGGCGCAATCGTACTTCCGGGCGACTGGATATAATGTCAGTCTAAAAAAGACGCTGGTGTTCGAAGGTAGTTACGCCGCGCCGCCCCCACAACAAGCAATGAAGGGGATACCTAACGAGAGGCAGCGAGCCGGGCAAAGCAGCGATCAAGCGCGTATCGTGGGAACAGTTCGCGTGAACGGGGAACCACCGGTTATGGTGGACGCGGTGGCAGAAACGCCGGAGGCGCAGAAGAACGCAAAGTGATTATTACGAAGTGCAAGCTCGGAAGCTTGCCCGACTTATCAGGCTGGAAGCCTGAATTACTGTTCGTCGCGCGATAGATTTGTGAACCGATGACGCGATACGAATTAACGGCGCGTAGCACCACGGTGAAAGAAAAGCGGCGTCAAGCCGCCGCACTCCAAGGCGCTTCGCGCGAAGATGCTGATGCGGAGCTGTGTCCTGTGATCTCTCGGTCACTATGGATGCCAGGGCAACGAAGAAGGGTGAGAAGTGATTAGTACGGAGTGCAAGCTGGAAGCTTGCACGACCTGTCAGGCTGGAAGCCTGAGTTACGCCGTTTAGAATTTTTATTCGTAGCGGAGTGCTTCGATGGGATCGAGCGCGGCGGCTTTGCGCGCGGGATAAAAACCGAAGAAGACGCCGACAGCGGCGCTGAACAAGAAGGCGATAGCGATTGAGCTGATGGAAATCAGCGTTGGCCAATGGGCGTACGTCGACAGAACCCGCGACGTGGCGATGCCGCAGATGATTCCGATCACGCCGCCGACAGAACTGAGCGTTACGGCTTCAATCAGGAATTGTGTCAGAATGTCGTTCCCGCGTGCGCCAACGGCCATGCGCACCCCAATCTCGCGTGTCCGCTCGGTTACGCTCACCAGCATGATATTCATAATGCCGATGCCGCCCACCAGCAGTGACACGCCTGCGATTGCGCCGAGCAACACGGTCATGACCCGCGACGTGGCCGTGGCGGTCTCCGCGATCTCCTGTTGCGTGCGTACGGTGAAATCGTCGTCGCGTCCGGGACGAATGTTATGTCTTTGTCGAAGCAATGAGATGATTTGTTGCTGTGCGGCGGGGATTTGCTGTGCGTCTGCGATTTGGACGTTGATGTTTCGCAGCGTGCTGCCGCCGATCACCCGTTTCATCGCGCTCGTGTACGGCATGATGACAATGTCATCCTGGTCCACGCCCTGCGGGCTAAGCCCTTTCGGCGTTAGCACACCGAGAATTGTGAACGGCACGTTCTTAACCCGTAAAATCTGGCCGATCGGATTTTCGTTGCCGTAAATTTGGGTCGCAGTAGTGCGGCCGATAACGCAAACCTTGTTCGCGCTGCGCACATCCTGCGCCGTAAACGGCACGCCGTCAGCCAGTGGCCACTGCCGAATATCAAAGTAATCGGCGGATTCGCCGTAAATCCGTGTGAACCAATTTTGATTTCCGGCCGCTACCTGCGTGGTTGAAACAACTTCTTCGCTAACGCCGATTACGCCGGGTACTTCCCGTCGGATTGCTTCCGCGTCTTCAATTTTCAAGGTGCCTGCGCCGCCCCAACCGGTGCGAATGCCACTCGAGGTGGTGCTGCCGGAAAAGATTAAAATTACATTTTCGCCGAGGCTGGCGATCTGTGATTCCACCTGTGCCTTGGCGCCGTTGCCGATCCCGACCATCGCGATGACCGCGCCGACGCCGATGATGATGCCGAGCGCCGTCAGCACCGAACGCATTTTGTTTCGGCGCAGTGCGCGATAGGCAACGCTAAATGTGGGTGCGATGCGCATGGGATCCGTGAATCGTTACATCGTTACATCGTTACATCGTTACATCGTACATCGTGAAGCGATTGGGAGCGCACGCGTCCAGCGTGCCGCGTTTGGCATCCTGCCGAACGCTTCCATTGTATCGAGTCCTGTCTGCGGCAAGATGCCGAAGACTGCCCGCTGGAAGCGGGCGCTCCCGGAAACGACGGCGCCCTGCGACGTCTCGATCTTCATTCCAACTCTCCATCATTCCATTACTCCATTACTCGGCTGCGTCAGTTGGGCTTTGGCGTCAGAGCGCTGGGTGACGAGATGATCGTCGCGGATCAGGCCGTCCCGCATGACCACGTTCCGCTTGGCATAAGCGGCGATGTCCTGCTCATGTGTGACCATGATGATGGTGATGCCGTTCTCATTGAGCTGCTGGAAGATGGCCATGATTTCGACACTGGTTCGGCTGTCGAGATTTCCGGTCGGTTCATCTGCCAGCAGCACCTCGGGATCATTGATCAACGCGCGCGCGATTGCGACGCGCTGTTGCTGACCGCCGGAAAGCTGACTTGGAAAATGGTCCTCGCGACCAGCGAGCCCGACCGATGCAAGCACGCGATCTGCTTTTTCGCGGAGTTGCACGTGTGACAGGTTTTGCGCGCTGTAGATCAGCGGCAACTCCGCGTTCTCGCGCGCCGATGTGCGCGCCAGCAGATTAAAGCTTTGAAACACGAAACCGAGCTTGCGATTGCGAATCTCGGCAAGCTGATCGCGATTGAGGTCTGAGACGTCTGCGTTATCCAGGAAATACTGGCCGGAACTCGGTCGATCGAGACAGCCAAGGATGTTCATGAGCGTCGATTTGCCCGAGCCGCTGGCGCCCATTAACGCGACGAATTCCCCTGCCTTTATGTCCAGCGAAACACCCCGCACAGCGGGCACTTCCATTTCGCCGGTGCGGTAAACCTTGTGTACGTCAACCAGCTTAACGAGCGTGCCGTTGTTCATGGCCGATTTCTTATTAACACCTCGCTTCAGCGAGGTGACTAAGCACGATCATGGGACTCCAAACCGCTTCAGCGGTTTTTCGATTCGTCGTGAAAACCGCTGAAGCGGTTACGGTCCGACGATATTCGCCATCACCGCGCTGAAGCGCGGTGTTAATGGGATGGCATTGGTGGCCAGCGCTTTGTTGCAAGAATTGCATGACAATCTACGGAAATCTTCGGCCGCCAGAGAACGGATTCGCGGGTGTGGATGCAGGCTGGGCTTTCGCTGCGATCTCTGCTGTCACAACGCTGTCGCCCTCCTTCAATCCTTCTACTACTTCAGTAACCACGCCGTCGCTGATTCCTGTTTTGATCTGCACCGGCTTCGGTTGGTTGCCGGATAAAACATAAATCGTGCGTTCGCTCGTTGTGCGCTCGTGTCCACCCGCCTTCGCCGAGGCTCCGCCGCGCTGGCCCGAGCCTCGCCCGCCGCTCCATGATTGCGATCGTGATCCCGTTTCCGTGCCTGCTGCTTCAGCAGGGCGAAAACGCAGCGCGGCATTTTTGATTTGAAGCACATTGTCCTTGCGCGCCGCGATGATTGAAACGTTGGCGGTCATTCCCGGTTTCAACTTCAATTCCGGATTGCTTACGCCGATCACTGTGTCGTAAGTGACGACATTCTGCACTGTGATCGGCGCATTCCGCACCTGCACAACCTTGCCGTGAAACGTCTGGGTCGGAAAAGCGTCCACAGTAAAATCGACGTCTTGTCCGACTTTCACCACGCCTACATCCGCCTCCGCCACATTCGAATCGATCTGCATCTTGGTGAGATCATTTGCGATTTGAAAAATCACGGGTGCCTGCAGGCTGGCGGCCACAGTCTGGCCGACATCGACGCTGCGCGAAATCACCACGCCATCGATCGGGGAAGTTATTGTGCAGTGATCGAGATCGGCCTTCGCTTTGTCCAATGCACCTTGTTTGATTTTTACACTGGCCTCAGCCTGGTGCAAAGTTGCCGTCGCTTGGTCAACGTCCGCTTGCGCCGAGGTTTTTCTGGCAAACAGGTCCTGAGTGCGTTTGGCGTTGATCCTGGCTAACTCGAGCGCAGCCTGCGCATTCGCGAGATCGCCTTCGGCCTGAGTCACGGTGGCTTGGAAAAGCGCCGGATCGATCTGGGCTACCACCTGGCCGGCTTTGACCTGTGAATTGAAATCCACGAACAACTTCGAGATGTTGCCCGAGACCTGGCTGCCGACCTGGACGTTGACCACCGGGTTGAGCGTGCCGGTGGCGGTTACCGCCTGCGTAATGGGACCGCGTGTCACAGTCGCACTCTGATACGTTGCTGCGCCGCCGGTTCGCAAATGCCGGACGACAAATGCAACTACTAACAGGCCGGCGATTAAGATTAGCCAGGGAAAGAAACGTTTCATTTAATTCGCGAATTGACGGCTCGGGTTATCCATCTCGTAATGTCATTCGGAGCGGACAACTGTCTCGTTCTCTCTCATTCCGCGCGCAGCATGGCCTGGTCGAGGAATCCGGTGAAAATACCTCAACCTTTCGCTACGGGATGTCTCGACTTCGCTCGACATGACAAGTGATTCTACAATGGTAAGACAGCCAAACGCCATGCGCCGTTACATCGAAATTTATTCAATCATGCTGCGCAACTCGCTGATCCGGGACATGAGTTTCAAGGCGAACTTCCTGTTGTGGATGGTGGTGGAGGTCCTTTGGTTCCTGGGACAGATCGTTTTTTTCAGCATCATTTTCGGCAATGTCGATCGCATCGGCGACTGGACGAAATGGGAAGTGGTGCTGCTGATCGGCACTCACCAGATTATCGCGCAACTGTTTCAGGCGTTCTTCTTCGTCAACGTCGCAAACATTCCCGAGCTCGTGCGTACCGGAAAATTGGATTCGGTTCTGGTGCTGCCGGTCGACAGCCAGTTCGCGGTGTCCACGAAGCAATTCGGACTCGATAACATCATCAACGCGCTGCTTGGCGCGGGGGTTGTCATCGTCTCGCTGTTCAAGTTAGGCGCCGTGCCGAACCCACTGGCCGTTTTGCTTTACATTGTCGCGCTTGGTTTCGGCATCGCCGTGCATTACTCCATCATGCTCGGCCTGGCTGCGTTCAGCTTTTGGATCGTGCGCGCGCAGGGACTGGTGTACGGCTATTTCAATTTTCTTAATATCGCACGCTATCCCGATGTCATTTTTCCGTGGCTATTCCGCCTGATTTTTGGGTGGGTGATTCCTGTGATCATCATCGCCAACATCCCTGCGCGCCTGCTCATCAAATCACTCGGTCAACCGGTGCCATTAATGCTGCACCTGGTAATCGCCTCGACCATTGTGTTCTGGCTTTCACGCGTGTTTTGGAACTTTGCGCTGGAACATTATTCCAGCGCCAGCTCGTGAATTGTAGTGTGCGTTTCCCTCAGCGCATTAGCCGGGGAAGATCCGCTGAGGACAGCGGACGCTACAGCCTGGAAATCGCGCTCATTGTTGACGAAAGCCGCCTCGACCGCGACGCTGCGTCAGTCCCGCACAAGCGGGGAATAAATTTCAGCAATGATCATCGAGGTAAAAGTTCCGTCAGTCGGGGAATCCATCACCAGTGGAATGTTGTCCGCATGGCATAAGAAATCGGGAGAGTTCGTGAACGAAGGCGAACCTCTTTTCGCACTTGAAACGGACAAGGTTTCCACAGATATCGTGGCCGAAAAGTCCGGCCTGCTCGAAACGAAAGTGCCCGAAGGCCAGGAAGTGAAGATCGGTGAAATCGTTGCGGTGATCGACGATTCGAAGCAGCAGGGCGAAAAGACCGAAGACAAACCAAAACAACCGCAGAAGAAACAAGCTGCGCCTGTAGCCGCGGACGCTCACCGAGGTGTGCAGGATGCCGGCAGGGAATCTCAAGATACTCAACAGAAGGCACCCGCCTTGGCCAAGGCCACGGCGGAAAAGTCGCCTCCGGCCAGGCCCCTTTCGCCTGCAGTTCGACGCATTGTTGAAGAAGAAAAGCTGGACGCGCGACAAATTCCGGCGACGGGCCGGGATCATCGCCTAACGAAAGCTGATGCGCTTGCGGCAGCCAAGAAGCGCACTGAGCCTCAACAGAGAGATGAATCATCAGCGGATTTGTCCGCCCAAGCTTCCGGAGCGCCGGAGCGTCGCGGAGGCGGTCCGGCGAAGGCGGATGCCCGGTTTGTTCGCAAGAAGATGTCGCCGCTGCGTCGGAAAATCGCGGCGCAACTGGTGATGGCGCAGCACACCGCCGCGATTCTCACCACGTTCAACGAATGTGACATGAGCACCGTGCAGGAATTGCGCCGGAGCAAGCAAGAGGAGTTCACAAAGAAGCATGGCGTTAAACTCGGGTTGATGTCGTTCTTCGTGAAGGCAGTTGTCGAAGCGCTCAAAGCTGTACCTGTCGTGAACGGCCGTATCGAGGGGGATGATTTCATTCAAAATAACTTTTACGATATCGGTGTAGCTGTTGGAACAGAGCGCGGACTTGTCGTGCCGGTAGTGCGCGACGCGGATAAGAAAAATTTTGCCGATCTGGAGCGCGACATCGCCGATTACGCGGCACGAGCGCGCGATGGGAAATTGAAGCTTGAAGATCTCCAGGGCGGCACATTCACCATAACCAATGGTGGCGTTTACGGCTCACTGTTCGCCACTCCGATTTTGAATCCGCCACAAAGCGGCATTCTCGGGATGCACAAAATCATGGCGCGACCGATGGCGGTGGATGGGAAAGTGGAAATCCGCCCGATGATGTATCTGGCGCTCAGCTATGATCACCGCGCGATCGACGGCAAAGAAGCAGTTACGTTCCTGATCAAAGTGAAGGAATGCATCGAAGATCCGAAAAAGCTTCCGCTGGGTTTTTGATCTCTTTCGTCTGTCATGTTGAGCGAAGACTGAAGACATGCTCATTCCTCCGGCTCTGATTAACACCTGGCTTGCTCTGATTAACACCTGGCTTTAGCCAGGTGCTAGTCGCGAGGGAGTGAAAGAGCCGTTTCAACGGCTTTCTGGAATAACGACTCAGAAAAGCTGTTGAAACAGCTATGTCCCTTTTTGGCCGCTTTTACACCGGGCTGAAGCCGCGGTGTTAATGAGAAACGGTGAGCGCAGTTGTGTCTGCGATTTAAGCGACCTTATCAGCGCTATTACTTGATTAACCCCTGGCTTGCCAGGTGCGACTCGCAAGGGGAGTGAAAGAGCCGTTTCAACGGCTTTCTGGAATAACGACTCAGAAAAGCTGTTGAAACAGCTATGTCCCTTTTTGGCCGCTTTTACACCGGGCTGAAGCCGCGGTGATAATAAGAAGCATGAGCGCAGTTGTGTCTGCGATTTAAGCGACCTTATCAGCGTTATTACTTGATTAACACCTGGCTTTAGCCAGGTGCTCATCGGGAAGAGGCGTAAGAGCCGTTTTAACGGCTTTCACGATTACTGGGTGAAAAAAGCTGTTGAAACAGCTATGTCGCCTTTTTGGCCGCTTTTGCACCGGGCTGAAGCCGCGGTGTGAATGAGAAGCGGTGAGCGCAGTTGCGTCTCGTATTCTTTTCGCGAATGCTGGATGACAGAAAACGATTATGGAAAAATTTGATGTTGTGATCATTGGCTCGGGGCCGGGGGGATATGTGGCTGCCATCCGTTCCGGCCAGCTTGGGTTGAAGACCGCGCTTGTGGAAAAGGACAAAGAGTTAGGCGGCACATGCTTGAACGTTGGGTGCATCCCGAGCAAAGCGCTGCTCACGTCGAGCGATCATTTGATATTCGTTAAGAAAGAAGCGGCGAAACACGGCATCATCGTAGACGGGGCGCGTGCCGATCTCGCGAAGATGCACCAGCGCAAAAACAAAGTGGTAAAGACGTTTAACAGCGGTGTCCGCTCGCTGATGAAAACGAACAAAGTGACCGTGATCGAAGGGCTCGGCACAATCAGCGGTCCAGGAAAAGTTTCGATCAAATCGTCAACTGGCGAGACACAGGAAGTCGAGACCAACAATATTGTCATTGCGACTGGAAGCGCGCCGGTGGAATTGCCGTTCGCGAAATTCGACGGCAAAACAATCGTCAGCAGCACAGAAGCCCTGGAATTCAGTGAACCTCCAAAAAAACTGGTTGTTATCGGTGCCGGCGCAATCGGTCTAGAGCTGGGTTCCGTTTGGAACCGGCTCGGGTCGGAAGTGACGGTATTGGAATTTCTGCCCCGGATCGCGCTCGGGTTCGATCTCGAATTGGCGAATTTGCTTCAGCGTTTGCTCACCGCTCAGGGCATGACTTTTCACCTCGAAGCAAAAGTCAGCGCGGTGAACGTGGAGAACGGACAGGCGACTGTCACTGCTACGAAGGGCGGCCAGGAATTGAAATTCGAGGCAGACAAAGTGCTCGTTTCAGTCGGTCGCCGTCCATTCTCGGATGGTTTGGGCGCGGAAAAAGCAGGCGTTGAGTTGGATGAAAAGAAACGAATTAAGGTCGACAAACATTACCGCACCAATGTCGAAGGAATCTATGCCATCGGTGATGTCATCGCGGGTCCAATGCTGGCCCACAAAGCTGAAGACGAAGGCATCGCTTGCGTGGAGATCATTGCGGGCAAAGCCGGCCATGTGAACTATGAAGCGATTGCCGGTATCATTTACACCAATCCCGAGCTGGCAGGCGTTGGTCTTACGGAAGATCAAGCAAAGGAGCAGGGGATCGACGTGCGCATCGGCAGGTTTCCGTTCCGCGCCAACAGCCGCGCGCTTTGCAGCGATGACGTGGAAGGAATGGTCAAGTTCGTGGCAGACGCCAAAACCGATCGCGTGCTCGGCGCACACATTTTGCATCATGCCGCTTCAGAATTAATCGCTGAAGCGGTTTCAGTGATTGAGTTCGGTGGCAGCTCCGAAGACATCGGGCGCACCACTCATGCTCACCCTACTTTAAGCGAAGCGATCAAAGAAGCCGCGCTCAACGTCGACAAGCGGGCGTTGCACATCATTAACCGTTAACACAGCAGCAAGCCATCTCGGCTGTGTGGCCTGCGGGCATCCTGCCTGCCGGGAATCAACGGTCAAACGGGACAAACACGTATCTTCCGTTTGCCCGAAAGCATTATTTTGCGAGTTGCGCCTCTCGCCGCCGGACAACGTGCAGTGTCACGAGGGCTGAGACGGCACAAACGAGTGCGCCGAACGCCAGCGCGAGGGATGTGCCTACCCAGTGCGCAACGGCTCCCGCTTCCAGGCTGCCAAGCGGAATCATTGCGCCGAACACCAGCGACCATACGCCCATGACGCGTCCCCGCATTTCATCGGGCACGATAGTCTGCAGCACGGTGTTCGAAGTGGAAAAAAACAGGAGCATCCCGAACCCGGCGACAAAGAGTAAGGCGAGCGCAACCGGGAAGCTTTTGACGAACGCAAGCGCCAGCATCGCTACGGAAAACAACCAGACGCCGCCGAGTGCGATTGTGCGCGGTGTGTAAAGATGTCCGAACGTCGCGACCAGCAGGGCGCCGACCAATGCGCCCGTTCCGCTTGCTGACATCAAAATCCCGTAACCGTTTGCGCCGCGTCCGAGCACATCGCGTGCGAATGCCGGCATCAGGACCGCATATGACCAGCCGAAAACGCCAACTGCCAGAAAGAGCAGCAAGATCGTCCGCACACGCGGATGCTTCATGGAGTAAACAATTCCTTCCCATGCATGTTCGCCCGCTGAAGCGATTTCGATTCGTCGCTCAAATGCCGGCAGACGCATCAGCAAGAAACCGGCGATCACCGCGATGAAACTGAGTCCGTTCAGAAAAAAACACATCGCCACGCCTACCGCGCCAATCAATAATCCTGCAACCGACGGGCCTACCACACGCGCGCCGTTTACGATCGAGCTGTTGAGCGATATCGCGTTTAGTAAATCCTCGCGACTAGTCATTTCCACGGTGAAAGCCTGGCGCGCGGGCATGTCGAATCCCATGGAGATGCCGTTTAACGCTGCGACGACCATGATAAAGCCTGTTGAAGCGAACCCGAGCCATACGCCTATCGCCAGGAAAAACGCGCAAAGCATCTGAGCGGATTGTGTCGCCACGAGGATCGACCTTTTCGGATAGAGATCAGCCAGTGCGCCGCCCCATATTGACGACAAGACCATCGGCGCGGAGCCGATGGCGGCGACCAGGCCGAGCAAAAACTTTGAATTGGTGATCTCGTACACGTACCAGCTCATCGCAGTCTGTTGCATCCAGGTTCCGATGAGCGACACGAGTTGGCCCCAAAAGAAGAGCCGGTAATTGCGATGGCGCAGCGCTCGGAACGTGTGCCGCCACGTGATTTTGCCCACTGGCAGGCGTTGCTGCCGGCCGCTGATGCCTTCCGGCACTCGTGCGGTTTCTGTTGTTGTCGTGGGCATCAATCATCATGGCTGGTGAGAGCGAGAACTGCAAAATTGAATCAGCACGTCTTTCCGAACCGAGTTGAGAATGGAGCGGCTGGGGAAGCCGCGACACGGACGGAAAGGCCGAAGGCTGAGCGAACCGGGAAGTGAGCGAATCAAATCCCGTTGTAGTACCTAAAGGTAATGCCGCGGAATCCGTCGACTCCGCGTCGCTGCGCTCAGGACGACCGAGTTGCATGGCGCAACCCTCGGGTGCTTCGTGTGTTACTTTGTGACAAGTGGAAAGCACAGAGGCAATTCTTCTTCGGAAACGAAAACTCAGCGACACGAGTTTGATCGTGTCGTGGTGCACGGAATCGTATGGGTGCGTCCAGACGGTTGCGAAAGGCGCGCGCCGGCAGAAAAGTCCGTTTGCCGGAAAACTAGATTTGTTCTTTGAAGCTGAAATTTCCCTGGTGCGGAGCCGAAAATCGGATTTGCACACGCTCACGGAAGTCGTTCTGAAAAATCCGTTCGCCGGGATTCGAAGTAATTATCTTCGCACGCAGAGTGCCGCGTATTTCGTTGAGTTGATTGAGATTTGCACTGAGCGCGATCATCGCGAACCGGAATTATTCAGTTTGTTGCGCCGTGCTTTCGGTTATCTCGATGCAAACAACCCGACATTGCGTGCGGTTGCGCATTTCGAGACTGAGCTGGCACGTATCGCCGGCGTGCACGATCAAACACGGTTGAAAGCCGAGCCGGCCTTTGCGCTGGGGAATTTATTTGGACGCCTGCCGCTTTCCCGCACGCCGCTCTTGAAAACGCTGAAGGCGGAGGCGAAATAAGAAATAAGGTTCCAACCCGTCTAGCAAATGCCACTGTCATGTTGAGCGATAGCGCTGCACCGAAATGCGAAACATGAGGCCAGGCTTTCAAACATCTCTGGCTATCGCTGAATTCAGAAAAGAATGAGATTGAAAGCCTGGTCTCGCCCCGAGAGCATTCGGGGCTGCGTTGCAGCTTCGCTTCGCTCAGAATGACATTATGAAGTGGTTTGCAGGCAATATTATCGCATTGCTCGTGTTGGTCGGGCTTGGCGCTGCGACTTCAGCAAAGGAAAACTACAAGTTCGATTCATCCGGCTCGACGATTGGATTCAGCGTGCATCAGTTCCTCGGCACGACTCGTGGCAAGTTCACCAACTTCAGCGGCAGGATCGAAGTTGACCGGGAACGTCCTGAGAATTCTTCGGTCACTGCCCAGATCGAGATACGGAGCATCGACACGCGAATCAAGAAACGCGACGATCATTTGCGCAGTGCCGAATTTTTCGATGCCGAAAAAATTCCACGGATCACGTTCAAAAGCCGAAGCGTTAGGCGAACGGGCCCGCAAAGTGGCGACATCCTTGGAGACCTGACAATGCATGGCGTGACGAAGCCGATCACGCTGCATGTGAGATTGCTGACGCCGCTAACCGACACAGCTCATACGCGCTGGTCGGTGACGACCGATCCGATCACGCGGCGTGACTTCAATTTGATGTTTACTCCAGCGCTCGAATCGCTGTCCGGCATTGGCCAGACCGTGGCGATCAATATCGAAATCGAGGCGAAACGCGCAGAGTGACGATTGCGTCGTTCGTTATTGCTGTTATGCAGTGGCGTTGTCATCCTGAGCGAAGCGAGGCTACGACGCAGCCCGAAAGGTTTCGGGACGAGGCCAGGCTTTCAATCGCTGATCAATCCTTTAGATCGGCGACGAACGAAACATAAAACAGAAATGTTTGAAAGCCTGGCCTCATGCTTCGCATTTCGTTGCAGCGCTATCGCTCAACATGACAGAATAATGTTATGGACATCATTCCCGCCGGAGATTCCGCACTGATTGTGCGCGTGCGTGAGCAATATGAGAATGCGCCTGAGGAGACTCTGGATGAAGTGCTCCGAATATTTCAATTGCTCCAACGCGCAGCGATTCCGGGCGTGATCGAATTGGCACCGGCTTATACCAGCGTTGCCGTTTTTTTTGATCCGGTCGCCGTTCTCAAATCGGGTGGCGCCGCGCATGGAATCTTTGACGAGCTCGCAGCAAAGATTCAGAGCGCGATTACTCCCGCTTCCGGACGTCGTCGCCGCCTTACTGCAAAAAGGGCCCGGCGTCTGATCGAAATTCCCGTCTGTTACGATGCGGAATTTGGTGTTGATCTGGATCGCGTAGCTGAACACACAAAGTTACCCGAGCACGAAGTCATCCACCTTCACGGCACGGGCGAATACCGGGTGGCCTGCATTGGATTCGTTCCCGGTTTTACATTTCTCGCAGGGTTGCCGAAAAACCTTGCGACGCCGCGTCGCGACGTGCCGCGCAAGGAAATTCCTCCCGGTTCGGTGGGCATCGGCGGAGCGCAAACAGGGATTTATCCTTTGCGTTCTCCGGGCGGGTGGAATCTGATAGGTCGCACTCCGCTGAAGCTTTTCGACGCTTCGAAAACTCCACCGACTCTGCTGAGTCCTGGCGACCGGGTGCGCTTTCGGGCGATTAGTCGCGACGAGTTTGAGTCGTTGAAAAATGACATGGTCATTCCGACCGAAGCGGAGGAAGCCGATGCGAAACGCTAACGTAATGCCACGGGATCCCTCGACGTCCGCCTCCGCCAGGGCTACGGCGGACGAGCCGCTCGGGATTACCGCTGTTGTTGAGCGGGCAGGATTTCAAACGTCGGTACAAGACCTGGGCCGCACCGGGTTTCGCCAGTTTGGCGTATCCACCAGCGGCGCGCTCGATCCGTTTGCTTTGCGCGTCGCCAATCTGCTCGTCGGAAATGATGAAAGCGCGGCGGGACTTGAAATCACACTCGGCGGTTTGCAGTTGCGGTTTGAGGACGAGCGAAGCGTCGCGTGGTGTGGGGGTGAATTTGATGTGCAGATTGGATCGCGGGCCTTGCCGGCGGGGCATGTCGCGCGTGTGCACCGCGGCAACGAATTGAAAATTGGTCGCGCTGAAATTGGATGCCGATGCTGGCTCGCAATCTCCGGCGGAATCGATACGCCGGTTGTTCTTAACAGTCGCTCGACCGATTTGCGGGCCAATTTCGGCGGACTACACGGCCGGACGTTGCGTGATGGCGATCAACTTCCATTGGGAGAATTTCAGGCGTCGCAGGTCGCCGCTACAGAAGACATCTCGTCGTGGACAGGACCGCACGATTGGGTGAGTCCCGCGCAGCGTCATCCGGCCCTCCATTTCATTCGCGGCGCCGATTGGCACTGCTTTAACGATTCAACACTTCAACGTTTCAAGATTAACGAATTTAGCGTTTCATCCGATTCAGATCGCATGGGTGTTCGCCTTGAAGGTGTGGAACTGAAACGCAACGACGAAGCTGATCTGATTTCGCAAGGCGTTGCGCCCGGCACTATCCAGGTTCCACCCGGCGGTAAACCGATTTTGCTTTTGGGAGATTGCCAAACCATCGGCGGCTATCCAAAAATAGCTCACGTGATTACCATCGATCTGGGGATTGCGGCGCAGCTTCGTGCCGGTGACCGCGTTCGTTTTCTCGAAGTTTCGCTGCAGGATGCCTATCGACTGTTGATACAACGCGAGCGCGATTTGGAGCGTTTCCGTATCGGATTGAGTCTACAAACATCATGAACTTATCTGTCGATCTGAACGCGGATCTCGGCGAAGGCTCGGGCCACGATGCAGAGCTTTTTGAGTTAATCAGTTCGGCAAATATCGCGACCGGTTTTCATGCCGGCGACTCAGATACGATGCATGCCGCCATTTCCGCAGCGAAGAAACACAGAGTGGCTATCGGAGCGCATCCGAGTTTTTTCGATCGCGAAAACTTTGGGCGCAAGGAGTTGTCCACACCCGTTGAAGAAGTTTTCGATGCGGTGGCCTATCAACTAGGCATCTTTCAAGCGATCGCCTCGGCACTGGATGTACAACCGAATCATGTTAAGCCACACGGCGCCTTATATAACATGGCGGTACGCGATGCGAACCTTGCCGATGCAATCGCGCGCGCCATTGCCTCAGTGGATCCAAAATTGATCTTGTTCGCGCCGGACAAAAGCGAACTTGCCCGTGGCGGTGA
>JAICUQ010000258.1 GCA_025935755.1 Chthoniobacterales bacterium
ATAAACGCTAAAAGAAGCAGGTGGGACTCCCTAGCCCGGTCCTAACCGGTCCACCGCAATAGAGGCGCTGGGGAGCCCACCTCTCTTCCGGAATTGTCACGAACGTAAGTGGTCTTACGTAAGGTCGTCAAGCAGATTCGCGCGAGGCACACGTCGGCGGCTTAGTCGATAAACTTACGTTTCTGAAATCCAGCGATGGAAAACAACTCGCGCCGGGATTTTTTCGTGCCCTCAATCACCTTGGCGATTGGGCCTTGTTTTCGTATTGCGTCCCCAATCTGCTGCATGCGAACAGCCGGCGCCTTCCTGCTTTTCAAAGGGTCTGGCAGTCCCGCGAAATTAACAATTCGATCCTGGGGGCGATGAGTTCGCGTTTAAGTTCGCGATCTGGTTCTTGTTGCCATTTCAGTTTAAACAAAATGGCATAGCGCGCTTTTAACGTCTTGGTTTCGCCTTGATACAGGGTAGCGCACCATGGAATTGCGCGGATCGTGGAACCCACTCACACGGACAAACCGCGACGCGTGGAAATCTCACTCTGATCGCCAACATTTCGCTGTAGTGAAATGGCATTGCAATATTCGACGGGGTTCTCGCGTGGATGTGCAGATGTTGTTTCCCGCTCTCACGCGTCCGGCCGTCCCATTTAGCCCCTATTACGGCCACTGCCGTTGACCTTGGCGCCGAGGAGCCAGAAGACAGGTGCGATTACCTGTGAAAGTGGAGGCGAGGGGAGTTGAACCCCTGTCCTCGTCGCTATCCGCGCAAACATCTACACGCTTATCCGGCGAAAAGTTCTGAGGAGCCAAGCCATGCACCGGCGCATTGCCGACTCCCGAGCGTCCACGAAATCGATTCACGAACCGGCGCGGTCGCTCCGCCGATTCGCCAGCCTGCTGTCCACGTTTTCGCCGCTAGCAGGCGTCACTGCGAAAACGTCACGGTCAATTAAGCCGCGAGAGCGAGACCTTCGTTGTCTGCGTTTATTTGTTTGGTCCGGTTTTTAACGAGGCCAACGAACCATCCTCGACATGCCGTCTGCACTTCCAACGATGAGTCGAAGCCAGTACGCCCCCTGATAATTGTGCTTGAACAGGTAACTCTGTTTGCAGTCTTATGCAAGCAGTCCGAGGGTCTTCAGCGTACGTTGAATGTCGATCGAAATCACATCTGAATCTTTGGCTGCGGCGCAGCCGAAACCCAAAGGTGCTTACAACGAAAGCCCGTTGGGATCCGAGTTTGCCAGCAGCCGCGAACGCAGTTTGCGTTGCCGCTTTCAGCTAACGAAATCCAAATGGACCCGACGCAACTTCAGCAGCCGCGCACGAGAACTCTCGGGCGGCGACGTTATCATTCTTTCCATTCCCAAGAGCGGCCGCACATGGCTTCGCGCCTTTCTTTGCGCTTACTTCTGTCGCCGCTTCGGCCTGGAGTTCACGCTCCGCCCGGGACGCTACGATTTGCCGGGATTTCCGCGCGTGGTGTTCTCTCATGATCTGTTTGAGCACCGCACGAAGGGCGATCGTTGGGATCGGGTCCGCGGAAAATATCTCGTGCCTCGACGCGAGCTCAAACGGGCCAAGATTATTCTGCTGGCCCGAGATCCGCGTGACTGTTTCGTTTCCCTTTACTTGCAGCTGACAAGACGCGATCCCAACGCAGCTGTTAAACTCAGGCAAAAGACCGCCAGCGAAATGTTGCGCGATGAAAGATTCGGCGTGCGCGCCATAATTAACGTCATGAATCACTGGCTTAACGAGTTCTCCAAGCGCTGTAATTTCACGCTTGTCCGGTACGAGGCGCTGCGCGCTGCGCCGGCCGAACATTTCCATGATCTGCTTGAGGTGCTCGGTGAATCATCTCCCGACATGGATATTTTCCAGGAGGCGCTCGAGTTCTCACGGTTCGAGAACATGCAAAAGCTCGAGGCCGCCAGGGCGTTTGATTCAAACATTCTGCATCCAGGTGACGTACGCGATCCCGAATCGTTCAAGGTTCGCCGCGGCAAGGTCGGCGGGTATCGCGAGTATCTTTCTGCCGAGGATCAGCGCTTCGCCGCACTACAGATGGCAAAACTCGACCGACGTTTCGGTTATTCGGCCTGAATCACCTGCCTGTGCTTGTCTCTGCGGTGTCAGTTGCGGCCTAGGGGCGCGTCGCTAGTCGGCGCTCCGTTAGTAGCTGTTCGCCAGAGAGTTGCTTGATGGTTTACCGTGTGCAGAGGCGCGCGTTTTCACTTAAGAAATTTTCTTGGAAAAGTCTTGAACCTTTTCCCTACCTCATGGTAGGGATGAATCTTAGCAACTCACCGACATCAGCAATGAACCGTCTAGCCTCACTGGTTTTGTTCTTCGCCGCCGTCGCATTTATCCTCTGCGTTGAATACGAAATGGCCATGTGGCTGGGAATTGGATTGCTGCTGGTTGTGACGTGTGGTTTGGCTGTTATCGGTTTCGCGCTCGTTTGTGCGCCGTTAGGCTGCGATCGTCAAAGTGGATTCCATGTGTGCCGTCCTCGGCCGATAGCCACGCATATTCCTTACCATCGCTTCTCTCAGTCAGTACGCGTGCGGCTGTAACTAGCGACGAAGAGACGTCGCATCATCTTCGGCGCACGCTGCCCTGAGCGTTCTCGAAGTTGCTCCAACGGACGCGTGCCGGAACTATAACGTCGCAAACCGGCG
>JAICUQ010000149.1 GCA_025935755.1 Chthoniobacterales bacterium
CGTTGGCGTCGACGAACTGAATTTCGAACGTGACGGGGTTAGTTGGATTTCTCCGGTCGGCAAGGCGTTATTGGCTGCGGATTTGGGTGCGTCGATTAAGCTCGACGACGGACGAAGCGCGAAAATTGTGAAAATCGAATATCGCGGACGTGACGAATGACGCGCCTTCGCACAAGGGTATGGTGGGCAAGCACGCCTGCCAGTTTAGACAATCGACGGCCGGGGATCATCTCTGCAGCCCGCTGATTGCGCCAATCCGAACCAACTTACTGGAGAGCAATTGCGGGCTGTTGTTTGCGCAAAATATATTTTTGAATTTTGCCGGTCGCAGTTTTTGGCAGCTCGTTAACGAATGTGACGCTGTGCGGTGCTTTGAAATGCGCGAGGTTCGCGCGCGCAAAATCGAGCAGCTCGCGTTCGTCGGCGGATGCGCCTTCGTGAAGAACAACAAAGGCGTGTGGGGCTTCGCCCCATTTTTCATGCGGAAATCCGACGATCGCTACTTCCTGCACGGCCGGGTGTCGCAACAGCACGCCTTCTACTTCAACTGACGAAATATTTTCCCCGCCGCTTATGATGACGTCTTTGAGACGATCGCGAATTTCGGCGTAACCATCGGGATGCACGACTGCGGCGTCTCCGGTATGGAACCATCCGCCGCGCAATGCCTTTGCGGTCGCTTCGGGATCGTCGTAGTAGCCGGCCATTACCACGTTGCCGCGCGCGATGATTTCTCCCTGAGTAGCGCCATCGTGCGGCACGTCGTTGCCTTCGCTGTCCACGACGCGCAGTTCTCCTGAAGTAATCAACTCAACTCCCTGGCGCGCTTTGATCGCGGCTCGTTCACCAATTGGAAGGGACGCGTGTTCGACCCGCGACTCGCAGACCGTGATGAACGGAGCTGTCTCGGTGAGTCCGTAAACGTGCGTGATGGTCCAGCCCAGATCTTGTTCGAGTCTTTGAATCGTATTCGCTGCGGGCGGCGCGCCGGCGGTGATAACATGAATTCCTTTAGGCGCGAGGCGGCGCAGATTTTCCGGAGCGTTTGCTAACGAAATCAAAACGGTTGGTGCTGCGCACAACGTCGTGACTTGTTCAGTCTTCATCAATTCGAAAACCGCGCGCGGCTCGCATTTGCGCAAACAAATGTGAGTGGCACCCGCAGCAGTGACAGTCCAGACGAACGTCCAGCCGTTAGCGTGAAACATCGGCAGCGTCCAGAGATAACGATCAGCGCAAGTCATCGGAGCGTAGAGCAGCGTACCGACGGAATTCATCCAGGCGTTACGATGTGTGATCATCACACCTTTCGGACGCGAAGTAGTGCCGCTGGTATAATTAATTGTGAGCAGATCGGTTTCGTGGATTTCGGGGCGTGTAAATTCAGGAGAGCAGGCACTAATCATTGCTTCATAATGAAGCCAACCCTGGGCTTCTCCTGTGAGCGCGACGAAATGTTCAACCTTGGGAAGCTGTTCGCGAATGCCATTAATTGTTTCGAGATAGTCGCGATCAGCGCAGATCATGCGCGATCCACTGTGGTTGATCAGGTAAACGAAGTCGTCCGCGGTAAGCCGGTAGTTCAGCGGCACGAGCACAGCGCCGATTTGCGGGACTGCATAAAAGGATTCGAGCTGCGCGTGAGTGTTCGGTGACAAGTAGGCCACACGATCGCCAGGTGCGATTCCAATTTTCTGCAATACCGCGGACCAACGATCACATCGATCAAAGAACTGTTCGTAAGTCCGTCGCGATTCGCGATCGATCACTGCGACACGCTCGGGATAAAGTTTCCGCGTACGGCGAGCAAATTCGAGAGGGGTGAGCGGCGTTTCCATTGTTTGAGCGGAACGACAAGGTCGACAGTCGGAAAATTTTAGAGACCAGCGCGGGTAGTGACAATCAGTATATCGTTGATGGCAGTTGAGAACAGGTTGGACACACTACGAACCGCGATGGATTGAATCAGATGACTAATCTGCAGATGCCTGACGGAAGAAAACTTTGCCTATGTGCATTAGTAACGGCATGGTCGATTCTCTCGTCTGCGCATTCGGAGGTTGTTCCGGGCTCGATGGACGTGCATTGGAATCCGGGTTCGAGCGATTGCAGCAAGAATCCGCAGCCGCCGATTCAGGTGCACCGGTATAATGCCCAAACTTTCATCCTGCGTGAGAATCTGTGCGCGACTTATGAGGCGCCGTTCATCTATCTGTTGTTAGGAAAGAGCAAAGCGCTATTGATCGACACTGGGGCGGTCGCTGATGCGAGGGCCATGCCGCTCGCTCAGACCGTAATGTCCTTGATGGCGGATGTGGGTTTAAAGGTGCCGCTCATTGTGGTGCATACCCATGGCCACCTCGATCATCGATCGGGCGACGAGCAGTTTCGCGCGTTACCAGATGTGGAAGTAGTGGCGACGGACCTTGAAAGCGTTAAAAGCCGTTTTGGACTTGCTGATTGGCCAAACAGCATCGGCCAGATCGATCTAGGTGACCGTGTGATCGATGTGATCCCGACTCCGGGACACACTGCCTCGCACCTTGCCTATTACGACCGGCAGACTGGATTGTTTTTCTCAGGCGATTTCCTTTTACCAGGGCGACTTCTGATTGGGGACTCCGCCGCGGATCTCGCCAGTGCGCGGCGTGTCGCTGAGTTCGTCGAGCAACATCCAGTCACCTATGTGCTCGGCGGGCATATCGAGCTCGACAAATTTGGGAAGACGATTGTGGGCGGGCATTATCGTCCTAACGAGCGTCCGCTGGAACTGACCAAGCAAGACCTGCTGGCTTTGCCCGGGATCGTCAAGGGCTTCAATGGGTTCTACGCGAAGCGCGGTGTGTATGTGCTCATGAACCAGAACCGGATCCTGATTCTCATGGGAGTTGCGGCGGTTTTTGTCCTCGTAGCAATAATTCTGATCTTACGGGCGATCTGGCGCCGGTTTCGATCGCGAGCGGCAACGACGTGACCTTGGATTGACACTCATTCTCCTGATCATAGGCTCGGCGCCGTGCCGGAGAGAGAGGAGACGCGCAGTGGCAGCCGGAATTTTTATCGCGTCATTCCTCGTCATTCTCCGCATTTTGGGCGGGATTCCGCTGCACATTCGGCTTTGGCAGGTCTGGACGCGCGTTTTCCGTATCTGTAGCCGCAGCCTTGATCGTGGTCCCAGTGGACCGGATAGCTTCCTCGATTTCCTTTTCACTTGTTGCCAACGGATCGTACGACACGTGCACCGCGCGCTTTACTATTGTGGTTTCGAACACTCCATCCAGTGCTTGGATGGTGTCAGTTAACTTCTTTTGCTGAGCCGGATCTCCCGCCTCATCAATTTCAATTCGCGCAGCCATGGTTTCGCTCAAACTCGAACCGGCCGGGTCGGATTCATTCCTCATGCTTCAAGAAGTTCGTTCGCGCGTCGATCAATGTTTCTTTTTCGACTTTTGTTTTCGCTGTTTCCTGGCGGCGTTCATATTGTCCACCAGATTTGGATAAGGCCGGCCGGCGCGTTTCGCTGATGCTTTCGCCCTCGCTTTATTTTTCGGATTTAACTTTGTATGGCTACTCTTCCGTGGCGCATCTTTTTTCCACGGTTGCGTTTTTCTCCTCGTTGCCACTCTAATGATTCGTTTCACGCCTGGTTCCCAGACGCGGAAATGCGGAGTTAAGAAATGCGCTTGCGGCTGCGAAGCCGGCGCACGACTGTTCGTTTGAACATGGGTATGGATCTGGGGGCAAAACTCGCCATCCTTGCGGATGCGGCCAAATACGACGCTTCGTGTGCGAGCAGCGGAACTACGCGCCGTAATTCCCGAGCCGGTGGAATGGGATCAAGCGTTGGGACAGGGATATGCCACAGCTACACGCCGGATGGGCGCTGCGTTTCGTTGTTGAAAATACTCCTCACGAATTTCTGCATCTACGATTGCCTTTACTGTGTCAACCGCCGGTCCAGCAACGTGCAGCGCGCCAGGTTCACGCCGGAAGAAGTTGTCCAGCTCACCTTGGATTTCTACCGGCGAAATTATATCGAAGGTTTGTTTCTGAGTTCGGGAATCATTCGCAATCCGGATTACACGATGGAACAGGTGGTGCGCATCGCGCGCACATTGCGAGTTGATCATCAGTTCCGCGGCTACATTCACCTGAAAACCATTCCGGAAGCGTCACCGGACCTGATCGCAGAAGCCGGGAAATGGGCGGACCGGCTCAGCATTAATGTCGAATTGCCCACGCAAAGTGAGCTGAATGTTCTGGCGCCGGAGAAAAATCTGGAGCGCATTGAGAGATCGATGAGAAACATCAAGGCTCGCGTTGAACAAGCGAAGGCGGAACGTCGTCAAAACGCAAAAGCACCGGTCTTCGCGCCTGCCGGACAAAGCACACAAATGATCGTGGGTGCGACGCCGGCCAGTGACGCGATGATTTTACAGCGTGCGTCGTCTCTCTATCACAGGCAGCGTTTGCGTCGCGTTTATTATTCCGCGTTCAGCCCAATACCGGACGCTTCGAGTAAACTGCCGCTTACTGCGCCGCCGCTGGTGCGCGAGCATCGATTGTATCAAGCCGACTGGCTCATGCGGTTTTATGGTTTTGACGTGGCGGAACTGACCACGCGCGACGAGCCGAATCTGCCGCTCAATTTTGATCCGAAACTTGCGTGGGCGTTGCGGAATCGCGGCAAATTCCCGGTCGATCTAAACAAAGCGCCGCGCGAAATTCTGTTGCGCGTTCCCGGTCTGGGCGTCCGCAACGTAAATCGGATTCTTTGCATTCGGCGATGGCATTCGATTCGGCTCATTGATCTGACACGCCTGCGAGTACCACTGACCAAGGCGATGCCGTTTATCATTGTTGCCGATCACACGCCGGGTCTGCTTGAACGAGAAACGGTGATCAACCGATTCGTGAACACGCAGGAGCAACCGCAGTTATTTGAGATCGCAGCGTGAACGGAACGGTGGCGAGGAAACAGCAGCCGGAGCAAATCACATTTGCACCGAATTTTGCCGCGTGGCAGAAAGTTGCGCGACGCGCGCTCGCAAACGATCTGGCTCCCGAAAGCATCGTTTGGGAGGAGCTCGGCAGCGATCAACCCGCGCTGGCGATCTTCAATGAGCACGAAACCCCGGTTAACGCGCCGGATACCCGTTTTCGAGTCCCACGATCATTCGTCAAATCAGCGTCGCTTGTAGCCTGCCATCGCGGTTCAAATCGTTGGACGTTACTCTACCACCTGCTTTGGCGGCTTACGCATGGCGAGCCTCACTTGCTCGAGATCGTTGTCGATGCCGACGTCCACGATTTTATGCTCATGGAGAAAGCTGTGCGCCACGAGGTGCATAAGATGCGGGCGTTCGTTCGTTTTCGTGCCATCGAGCATGATGGCGTAACCTGGCATGTCGCCTGGTTCGAACCGGAGCATCACATCGTCGAACTAAACGCCGGGTTCTTTCGCGACCGGTTTGCCAACATGCGTTGGTCGATTTTAACGCCGGAACGCTGCGTTCATTGGGACGGCCGGCATTTCACTTTCACCGCAGGCGTGCCGAAATCGGAAGCGCCGCGCCAGGACGCAATGGAAGCTCTCTGGCGCACCTACTACGGGAACATTTTCAATCCTGCGCGCGTGAAAACGAAGGCGATGCGCAAGGAAATGCCGAAGCGTTACTGGAAGAACTTACCCGAAACCGAAATCATTCCGACGCTCCTGGAGGAAGCACCTGCTCGCGTGGAAAAAATGTTCCGCGAAAACGATGCGCGCGAAAGCGAATACTCGATCGCACAACCGCCGTTGACGGACGACTGGGAAAAACTGCGCGAAGCTGGCTGCGCCTGTCGAGCATGTCCGCTGTGGAAAAATGCGACCCAGGCTGTTTTCGGCGAAGGCCCACTCGATTCCGAGATCATGTTGGTCGGCGAGCAGCCTGGTGATGTAGAGGATCGCGGCGGACGGGCATTTATCGGACCAGCCGGGCAGTTGTTAGATCAAGGGTTGAGCGAAGCGGGCATCGATCGAACAAAAGTCTACATCACCAATGCAGTTAAACATTTCAAATGGGAACCACGAGGAAAACGCCGGATTCACCAGACGCCGAACAGCCGCGACATTGCTGCCTGTCGCCCATGGTTGGAAGCGGAGTTGCGACTGATCAAGCCGCGGGTCCTGATTTGCCTCGGCTCGACGGCGGCAACGACGATCTTTGGTACCGGCGCTCGTGTATTGCGCGATCGCGGTCAGATGCGCGAATCGAAGTTCGCGCCAAAGACAATGATTACTTTCCATCCGTCTGCGCTGTTGCGTGCGCCCAATGAAGCCACGAGTGCGAAGCAGTACGCACTGTTTGTCTCCGATTTACGTCTTGCGTTAGAGTCCAGCAAAACTGCGACTCAAGCTTGCGATTGAAACACCAGCCGGCCTTCGATGGAGTCGTCGAGTGTTTTACCGATGGCAGCTCCGATCAGCATCTTCGCGCCGGCAATCGCTTTGCCGTGTTTAGTTGTCCAGTAGTAGCCTTCCGCGGGCGTAACGCAGATCACTGTGATGCGCGGATCGTCCACTCCTTCGGTGAACCACGTTTTCACCAGCGGCTCCCATAGTTGCCTGATCTTTTCCTTATCTCGCGAGATGCTCGCTCTGCCGTGTACGGTGAGAAAATCCGAGTGCGGTGAGCTTTGGAAATAAAGTGTGACGTTCGGATCCCGCTCCACTTCGCGATTTTTATGGCTGTCATCCGCGCTGAGGAACCAAAGCTGACCTGCATCATCGACTTCCTGCACGCTCATCGGGCGCGCGCCGCTCGATCCGCCAATTGATTGCGCCGTGCAAAAGAAACAGGTTTGCGCTTTGTCGATGAGTTCTTTTGCCTGCTTCACAGCATCGGCGCCGCGGAGATCAGCGCGATTTGATTCCGGTTGGCTTTCATTGATCGAATCCATGTTCTTTGGAATCGTGCTGCGTGCGGGGATTGGCCGCGCGTATTTCCTCTCGAAATTGTGGTTTGTGCCGATCGTGCATACGATCTTGTCGTTAGCTGACGCAGGTGTGATTGTTCAGCTGGACGGCCCATGAAAGCTGGTTATCACCTCATCGCACCGGACGACCTGCGCTGGCGACCGTCGAATTTGATGAAGATTCCGAACGCGGATTACCTGGAGCGCACCGGAACCGAAAACATCGGAGCGCGTCTCTGGCGATTGCCGCCGAAAAGCGCGAATACGTTGCATAAACACATCCGCTCGGAGGAGTTTTATTTCGTTCTCGAGGGTACCGGGCGGATGCGTGTGGGTGATGAAACGTTGACGGTGCCAAAATATGGCGCCGTGCTGGTGGTGCCGGATCAGTTGCGGCAGGTGTTCAACGACACGGATGACGAAGTGTTGTGGCTGATTGTCGGCGCACCAGAGGAATTGGAATTTTTACAGGGTTCGAAATCCCAGATCGATCTTTCTATGATCTATCCCGTAGATCCGAAACAGTTGCCTGACGAACTCGCAAGCGTCCAGTGGCCGCCGGAAAGCAGTGACGGATGACTAGTTGAGTGACAAGTGACAGGTGAGGGAAAACGAATCGATGGAAATCAAAAGAATTGAATCACAAAGCCAATACCGATCCATAAGCCATGAACACAGGAAATGAACCGGAGCCGGCGCGTCCTCCGTTGCCGCCGTTCACCAAAGAAACTGCCATCCAGAAAGTCCGACTGGCGGAAGACGCGTGGAATACTCGCGACCCGCAAAAAGTCGCGCTTGGCTACACCATCGATTCGCGTTGGAGAAATCGCGCGGAATTTCCAACTGGGCGCGAAGAAATCATTCAGTTTTTGATCCGGAAGTGGATTAGAGAGCTCGATTATCGGCTCATCAAAGAGCTTTGGGCGTTTGAAGGAAATCGCATCGCCGTCCGCTTCGCGTACGAATGGCATGACGATTCCGGACATTGGTTTCGTTCTTACGGGAACGAGAACTGGGAATTTGCCGAAAACGGATTGATGCGCCGGCGTTTTGCGTCGATCAACGATCTGCCGATCAAAGAATCAGAGAGAAAATATCATTGGCCGCTGGGACGGCGTCCCGATGAACATCCTGGATTGAGCGACCTGGGATTGTAACGCGGCTCTCGCTCCGATGAGATGGCGGTTCCGAAATGAAACTCCTGTCTGTAAATGTTGGGCTTCCACGCGAGGTAAAATGGGATGGACGAATCATTCGGACATCGATCTTCAAGACGCCGGTACTTGGCCGCGTGCACGTGAGGAAGATCAACTTAGATGGGGACCAGCAATCTGATCTCACCGTCCACGGAGGAGTCGATAAGGCGATCTATGTTTATCCTTCCGAACATTATGCATTCTGGCGCGACGCACTTCCCAAGACGGATCTGAGCTGGGGAGCTTTCGGCGAAAACTTTACCACGGAGGGCGCGCTGGA
>JAICUQ010000141.1 GCA_025935755.1 Chthoniobacterales bacterium
CCATGCGCCTAATCTGAACAAGCTCGCGTCTGAATCGGTGGTGTTTGAGCGAACTTTTGTCACGCATCCGGTTTGTACGCCTTCGCGATCATCGCTGATGACCGGAACGTGGCCACATATCAACGGATGCACGCACAACAGTGTGCCACTCGATCCGAGGTTTCGTGTTTTTCCAGAGCTGATGCACGACCAGGATTATCGGACCGCTTACATCGGTAAATGGCATCTTGGCGAGGACGGCCCGGCCGGACGCGGATTTCAGCATTACGTGTCCACCGATGGTCACGGGGACTACACGAAGTTTCTTCTCTCGAGTAGCATCGTGCCCGACAAATCGGACAAGCGATTCTCGGAGGTAGCGGTTAGCAATCTCCCGCTCGATTTGTCGCGGCCAAGGTTTCTAGAGAAACACGCGTGCCATTTCATTGAGAAACATCAGCGCGATCCTTTTATCCTGGTGGTTGCGTTCGTCGAACCACATTCGCCGTACAACGGTCCGCTCAACGATGCGAATCGTCTCGATCAGATCGATCTCGACATGACGGCCACGCTTCCTGAGAGCGAAGACATTCCGTTGCGCTACCGTTTGATGCGCGAATGGCAGCAGGCTGAAGCGCTGTTGGACCGGGAACGTCTGCCAATGCAGTTATTTTTCGGGATTACGCCCGACGAATACCGCAGTATCAAGCAACGGTACCTTGGCCTGGTTACATTAGTTGACCAAAGCATCGGCACGATTCTCGATTGTTTGAAAAGATGCGGCCTAACGGACAACACGATTGTGGTGCATACCAGTGACCACGGGGACAGCCTGGGCGCGCATCATCTGTTCGGAAAAGAGACGATGTTCGAAGAAGCTGTGCGCGTTCCCTGGCTGATTCGGCTGGCGGGTCAAACGCGGCAGGAGATCGTTTCTCATCCCGTAAGCCACATTGATTTCGTACCGACGCTGCTCGATCTGCTTGGCCAGCCAAATCATCCACAGTGTGCAGGCAAGAGTCTGTTGCCTGTGATCACCGGTGTGAAGCCGTCTGGCCACCGCCAAGAAAATGCCGGGCCGCGGAACGTCTTTCTAGAGTGGGCTCCAAACCGCTCCAAAGTGAAAAAAGGCAGCAAGCTAGCCCGGCGCCGCATGATCAAGCGCGCCGTCGAAGAATCTACTCGCACCATTGTTACTCCAGACGGTTGGAAACTCTGCCTGCGCGATAAAGATTCAAAT
The DNA here is from genome assembly GCA_025935755.1 of Chthoniobacterales bacterium. Taxonomy (GTDB): domain Bacteria; phylum Verrucomicrobiota; class Verrucomicrobiia; order Chthoniobacterales; family UBA10450; genus Udaeobacter. Next base: position 1,220 of record JAICUQ010000141.1, read on the forward strand.
GAGTTATACAACCTGAAATCCGATCCATTCGAAACGCGAAATCTGTATACGCAGGCGCAATACGCGTCGGTGATTTCCAGTCTCGCCAATGAGATTTACCGATGGCAGGAAGCGACCAATGATAAACTAAAGCTATGACTCACCATTGCGCGTCGCGTGTAGCGCAGATTTCCAAACCCACCTCGAGCGCCGCTTCACGCCCGGCCGATTTGGGGGAATCGGCTATACGGCAGGTTTGGAAATCTGAGCTCCTACGACAAATTGCTTCGTCCATCGGTAATTGGTTATCTCTCGCACGTGTAAAACCAGAGAAACTCGCCAATCGCCTCGGCAGGGACGCCTTCCCTGGCGCCCCTGCACTCGTTAGGCCTTTCGCCATGTCCTTTGTGGCTTGCAACATTTCCATCCCGTCGGTTCAAGGCTTGATCCACATTGTGGCTGAACGAGGTTTGCCCACTGAATAGCCTGCGCCATCTTGGACAGTGATTACTACGCTGTAAGCCTGGCGGAGACCGGATCCCCTGCGGTCGGGCAATGTTTGGATCTGAATCACCCCGTAGCCGGATTGTCCAATGTAGGCAGGCGATACCACCGCGACATAGTCAACTCCAGCCACGGCAGTGCCGCTGACGGAGAAATTGACGTACATTCCACCGAGCATCAGTGCCGGCTTCATCTCCAGCACGAAGGTCCCAATCTTTCCGCGCGCGACGTTATCGACGGCATGAATGCTGATAACCGGCATTTGCACATCCTGCTCACTTTCTGAATTCGCGGAGCTTTCCTCGCTCTCCGCGCTGGCGACTTCATTGGCCGCCAGGTTAACAGCGGCAGCATTAGGCCGCCTTGCCGCAGTGGGACGGGCCCGTTTTGTTGGCGCGGGCCGAATACTGATGGGACCACCGTCAGGGCTGGGTGCGGCGTTGGGGTGACCGAACCGGGTGGGACCACCGTCAGGGCTGGGCGCGGTGTTGGCGTGACCCAACCGGGTGGGACCCCCGTCAGGGCGCCGCTCTGCATGCCCGGCTGGCGCGAATGCAACTACAAGCGTGACCAATAATGCACTTAATACATTGTTTTGATATTTCATATATATTTTCCTTTGTTTGTTAGGCCTCCCGTGAACCCTCGTCATTGAGAACTCATTTTTGGCCATTCAGGGAGGTAATGCGTAAAACCCATCGCGAGGTTACGAGGGAAAATGAGAACAACCGCCGATCACGATGACAGACGCCGGTTAGGCTATCTTCTTTCCGGCGACGCATGCTAAGAAAAGACGCACTCGGCATGTACCGGGTGCGTCACCTGCGTCAGATTCGAAAAGCCAGTCAGAGTTTCCTATGGGAGCCGAACGAAACCGTGGGCCGCGCCATCGTGATCGAAGAAAGTTCCAGTGATCACTCCGAAACTATTAATGGCCAGTGCAAGCGTGCCCATGGAGTTAGGCACATCGAATGCTTCGATATCGCCGTTCCGTACTCGGACAAACCCGTGAGGCACGCCATCGTTGTCGATATAATATCCCGTGACTGTCCCGGCGGCGTTAATGGCTCCGGCGAAAGTCAATGTGGATCCGGGCGGATCGAATGCAGCGACGGTGCTGTTAGTGGCACGCACAAACCCGTGGTAGAAAAATTCGTCGCGGTACTCCCCCGTGATCATGCCTGCGGCATTGAGAACTCATCTTCGGCCGTTCAATGAGGTAATGCGTAAGGGGCAGCGCGAGGTTACGCACAAATGGTCTCAGAAGTTTTGCTTTGTCTTCCTGCTGTGCGTTTCGGCATGTTCCCGCCAAATTGCGACAGCCGATACAGCAGCGCGCCCAAGCCAGGGAAGGAGAAGCAGAAATGTTACGATTGTCGTTGCGCTTTCCTGATGGTTCATCTTTGCATCCTTCCTCTCTGTGTTTACCCAGGTACTGCGAAACAGCTGGCGCAAGGTTACGGAAAATCGGCAACTGATCTGGACACGCCATGAGCCCGGATAGGACTATGGCGCAGGGGAGGCGCGGGCGGTTAGTGGATGAATTTGTTATGCGCGAACTACCGCGATGAGATAACGCAATTCGTCTTCCACGTCGCCGGGCGCTGCAACGGTGTTGGCGATTTCGTCTCGCAATAATGTTTGGTAACGCTGACGAAACCGGTAGAACGCCTGCTTGACCGCGTTTTCAGTCATTCCTAATTCGTTGCCGACCTGGGCTTGCGATGGACGGTCCGGGTCGTCCATCAACATTTTCTTCATCTGATCAAAGAAGCGCAGATTGCCGGCATTGCGATATTCTTCGCATAACCGCGTCATGACATGGTCCAATACCGTGAACGCCCAGCGTCGTTCGAAAATCTGATCCGCGGTGAGGCGATCGGAGTGTTCCGTCTCGATCCGGTCTCGCTCCTGTATGTCGTCGAACGGAATCAGCCGTTGTCCTTTACCGCGCTTCAGCGCCATGGCATGCCGCGACTCGTCAGCCAGAAAGTGCTTTACCGATGTAAGAAGGTAGGAACGCAGTCGCCCTTTCTCCCTGCGCACCCTGTTGAGATCCTTTCGCTCCAGTAACAACGCGAAAAAACCCTGAGTAAGATCTTCTGCGTCCTGAGTGCCGGCACCATGCCGCCGCACATAGCCATAGATTGGCCGCCAATATGTGCTGCAAAGTTTTTCCAGAGCCTTCTGTGCCGCAGGCGATTCGCCCTGCGCTTCGAGCACCACACTCCAATGCGTCGTGGCAAATATCGCCGGATTATAAGCAGTTTCACCCGTGCCACTCAGCGACGTTAACGGATGTTCCGGAGGAGGCATATTATCACCCAACCAAACGACCGTACCAAAGGCAAGCTTGCATTGAGTGAGCGCAACCCTTTCCGTCACGACTCGAATCGGTAGCCGTGCAGTTCAATCTCTTTGGCGAACGCTTTCTCTACGATTCGGCGTTGTTGGTCATTGAAAACTTCCCGATATGGGCGCCGGTCGGAACGATATTCCGATTTCGCAGCAACCCCGAGGGCGCCATCGAATGGAATGTTGAGCTGTGCGAATATTTCACCCAATTCCGGCAAAAGGTTTTCATAGCGAATAATTCGATCGACGATGATTTTGCTTCCCGCACGATCCATGTACCGGAAATCGTTAATGGGAAATCGCCCTCGAGCGAGATACTCATCCAGCGAAAGCGCCCCGCCTTCGCGAGCCGCGTGCATGTTGTAATGAGACAAAAGTTTGTCCCACGGGTTACGTTCCACGCAAAATTTGAAGTAGCCGTTCCAGATGCTCGCTGAAACACGTTGCTTCACCTCGCGCGCTGGCATGTGATTGTAAAACTTTTTACAGCTTGCCATCGTCTGCCGTAGAGCGCGGAAAAATTTACCCGGTCGTTCCAGGATTTCGGGAACCGGATTGATCAGACCCTCGTAATTACGCGGTTGATGCCCTTCAAGCCGCGGCACAATTGGCGTCACCACGTCCTGCGGCCCGCAATGTTGGGATAGGAATACTTCGATACTCGTGCCGGCGGTCTTCGCGGTTTTGATGAAAATGAATTTGTATTTGTGGGAGAGGATCATCGAACGAAGGTCAGGATGCGCGCATGTGGGGGTAGGTTTCCGATTTGGGGAGTTTTCGGCAAGCTGCCGAAAACGACCGGTTCGCCCCGGCGAATCCGTTTGGTGGCGGACTGGCAGCCTGTGCTCCCCGGAATCCAGCGATCATAGTTTACTGGGGCTTCTCTGCAAGAAACTGAAACCGCGAATCGGTTCGTAGCTGATCGAGCATAGCGTCAACTGACATGACCGCGGGATCGATGTTGTTATGGTACGCGTGATCGGAATATTCGTGTTTAAGATAATCGATTGCCTTTGTTTTGTCGCCTGTTCCTGCGTAAATCAGTGCGGATAAATAGCCGCGCACGAATTCTTGTCGCGCCTGCGCCTCGAGCTGCCGAACAATGTCAACCGCTGCATCCGGGGAAAAGTCCGCCGTTCGCTTTATTCCCTGTGGTGTGATGTCAAAAATCCACGAGAGCACTGCCGATACAATGAAACCCAGGGCGAGAAACACGACCACTTCTCGCATCATGCAAGGAGGTGCGTTGAATGTAGGCAGAAAAATCGAGGCGGCCTGGATCAGCAGCCAGGAGCCAACACCATATGCGGCCGCGACTTTGTAAACGTTTCTCCGTTTCAATTCGGTGAAGAAGCTGTTCGCTCTCGTTAGGAACGTTCGCTGGCCCATACCGTGAGCGACCGTGCGATTCACCGGGTCGACATCGCAATTCCTAGAGTGGCCAGAAGACGTCACTGCATCCGGCGAGCCTGGAACTATGGAAATTTCGTTGAGCATACAATTCTTTCCGTAATCACGGTCTCGGGCGCGGAGTAGGACGCCCACGGGGTGGTTGCGCTGACCGGCCGACTTTGAAGAGGTAGACTCCGCGGCCATACGTTGAAGCGGCAAGCTCACGGCTCGCGGCATTGAAAGAGAGAGAGCTAACTGCCATTCCTGCGGGTATGCCCTGGCTCATGTTGCCCCAGCTGGCTCCTCCGTCGGTGCTGGCAAAAACACCGGCGTTAGAAGCAGCAAAAACATACTGCGGGTTGGTTGGATCGATCGCCACGTCGTGATAAATCGAGTTTTGGATTCCGGATCGCGTCCAGCCCATGCCCATATCGGTGGTTTTGAAGACGCCTGAATCGCACGCGAGATAAGCAGTTTGAAAGTTCGTCGGGTCCACCTTAACCGAATGGATCACTCCTGTTTGCCCTCGTGGCGTGACTTCGTTCCAGATCGCGCCGGGACCGCCGTTTGCATTTTGTGTTACAAAGACCGCATCGGAACTGGTGACGGCGTAAATGACATTGAAATTGTTAGGCGCTTCAGTGGCAGCCGTGACGTATGAGTTGCCAGGTGTAAGGGGGCCATCTCCGATCATGGTCCAGTCTACGAGGGGCGAAGCCGTTCCATCCAAGGTGCGAACGACACGCTGGCAGGCCGCCACGAGATGCTTCGGCGCAAGCGGGTTCATGCTGAAGGTCGGGAAAAAATTGCAGGCGCAATCCTTATCAAATTGCGGCGGCCGAATAGGCACTTCTGGCCCCGGCGTTGCCCCGGGTGCAGCCCTGGTGACTCTCCAGAAATCTTTCCCATACATTGTCAGGTAGGCGACCCTGCTATCTGTCGGGTCGATCAGATTATGAGCCGAATCGCCCCCATGAATGCTGGTCCATGCCCTGCCACTCGGTAGAAGTGGATCGCTGAAAATAACACCATGGTCCTGGGTTCCGGCAATCATTGTGCCATCGCGGCTCAGAGCTACGCCGTGAACCAAAGCTCCGGGAAAGTTCTGATTGAGGTTGGCCCAATTTTCGCCAGCGTCGGTCGATTTCACAACGCCCGCATCGTTGCCAACGTACACCACTCCAGAAGCAGTTTCTGAAAACGCGATGACTCGTTGGTCAGGATGGATGCATTGCGTCGCCTCGAGATCGCCCCACCAGTGACCTATCTCAGTCCAGGTGATTCCTTCGTTGTCAGTACGATACAGAGCGAGGTTGCCTGCTACGATGTTTTGCGGGTTTATCGGATCCACCGCGAACACTGAGAAGCCGATGTTGCCGCACCGGTTGGCACAACTATCGGCACAGATCGGTGGTTCGGGTGGATTTGGATCCGCACAAACATTAGGAGCGCATGGACAACGAGTTGGTATTTCAACCCATGTCACACCGCGGTCCACGGATTTGTATAGGTTGTGGTCTGGATCACCGGGTCCAAGGAGGTAAAGAGTCGAGTTAACGACGCTCAGGCGATTGCGCGAATGCTGAAGGACACCATGGATTAGAGTCCACGACTGGCCGGAATCGGTGCTCTTATAGGTGCCGTTGTTCTCAGTAACATAAAGAGTGGAAGGCTGAGTTCCAGCGTCTAGCGCAAAGTCATAAACGCCTTTCCAAATCCGGCGCAGCTGCGACCAGGTGATCCCGCTGTCATCTGACCGCCACAACCCGCAGCCCTGGTCGCAACCGTTGGCGACGTAAACTGTGGTCGCACCCGGCGAGCGTGAAGCGTTCGGATCGATCGCAATTTTCCTGATGAACGTACCTTCAAACTCATTTCCACCGAGCGGATTGCTCCAGGTCGAGCCTGCGTCGAGCGAGCGATAAATGCCAACGCCGTACGGTCCGTGATCTTCTCTGCCGGTGCCCACGTAGACTTCGTTCGAGGCAGTGGGATTGACAGTGATCGCGCTGACACTTTGTGAATCCCAGGAGTCTGACAAATACCGCCACGTACCGCCGCCATCTGTTGTTTTGGCAAGACCGCCGAAGCTTCCTGTGTAAACGACGTTCGCGTTTATGGGATCGATCGCCATGCTGTATACCGCGGCGCTTGCGTTTGCGTTGTAGCTGTTCCGAATGGGAGGCGCAATCGGAGAACTCCATCCCAGCCTTTCAGGTGCTTGCGGCGACCTGAACATCCGGCCTTCCAACAGCGGGCTCGGAGGGAGCGCACGCGCTGCAGCCAGCGCGCGTTTGTATGACCTAACCGGTACACCTCCCGGACCGGTGCCGAAGAATCGTTTTAAATATTCACGGCGCGCTTCCTGATACTCGGGATCCTCATCGTGCTCGCTGCGGAAGACATCAGCCCCGCTGCCACGATTTTGTTCGGTGCCACGTCTTCCGTTGGCGCCGGCGTTATAACATGTGATTACCAGAGCTATCAGCATCAAGAACGCGGCAAGAAGATATCGCTTCGGAACCAGGCATTTCGTTTTCATGCCCGTTCCTTCGGAAAGGTTTTTCGGGCGTGGCAGACAAAATGCGATCGCCGTGTGTTAACGGCCTAACGAGTTGAAACGATCCAACCCAGTGCATTCTATTTTCTGAGAAAGAGGCTATGTCGTTGCTACCGGCGTGTAGCGGTCACGGTGATGGAATATAAAGAGGAAAGCCGTCACGGAACGACGCGACGGCTTGCACAACAAGTTCGTTGGAAATAGACGAATTTTGTCGTGTTATGTCGGTTCAGTTATTAAACGATCACATCCGCGAAAGCATTGGTCTCACGTCGAAACACTGACGACGCGGTTGTTTGTCTATCGGATGAAATCATTCCATTTTTCGTTGCCGCCCCGATTCACGTGATCGCGTTGCTTCAACTTGGTCGCTGCGAACCAAACCTCTTCTAACTATGCCGAACGTGCCAGTTCGACTGCCCTTCGCGCGTTCAATCGGCCATAGCCGTAGCACGTGCTATGGCCTTTATCGTTGTAGTTCCCGCCAGGTTGATCAATGCGATCACAGCAATCGCGCAAAATGTCGCGTACTTGATCCCAACGCAGGGTTGGATTGCGGGAAATGACGAGCGCGGCAACTCCTGCGGCGCCCGGGCACGCAGCGGATGTGCCGCCAAATCTGCTGAAGTAATTGCCTGAGCCGTCTCCGTCGGCCACCCGGCCTGGATTATATCCAGCACCGCCGGAGCGGTCCGTAGTCCAGATGCCGGGTGTCACCGATTGCTGCCAATGGTCGCTAGGAAAGCAGCACCATACGGCGCGACCGTGGTCACTGTAAGGCGCTTTCTTTCCGCGATCGTCGCATGCTGCTACGGCGATGACTCTGGGGTAGCTTGCGTACTTATCGTTATCCACACTCTCATTGCCGTTGCCAGCAGCAAAACATATCACGCAACCCCGTCCGTTTCGGCCATGATCCGTGGCGAAATCGATTGCTTTTCGGGTGCTGTCTGGTAGTTCGCTGATTTCGTGGTGAAGTGGGTCTCTACTGTTTTGGTGGTCGCCGTCTTCGGGTCCCCAACTACA
>JAICUQ010000139.1 GCA_025935755.1 Chthoniobacterales bacterium
CTCCGCCGTCACCGGCTCCACGTTGGCAACGCCGCGCACCCCATCCGTGCCGAAGATTTTCTTCTGCTCAGTCACGCGCTAATTGAAACGCTCAAAGCGCGATTCGTAAACGCGAATTTTCTAAGTACTAAAATGGAGGACGGAGCTCCGCGACGCCTGGCTCGCGGAAGCTCGCCCCTCCATTCTTGCGGTCGCCGGACCGAACGGGGAACGAGAACGGACCCCACCTGCAGCGGATTCTGGAGAGCATCCCGCAAGCGCGGGACCAGCCTGTTTTCCACGAGAGCTGCCGCGATAATTTTATGTTCGGCCGCCTCGTCCGATACGGAATGCGTTCGGCAGGCTGCCGGACGCGGCAGGCTGGCAGCCTGCGCTCCGCGGAACACGCTACATCTCGCCAGTTTTGGCTGACGATCGCGGCAGATTCATCTCGTTGATTTTGCGATGAAGTGTTCGTCGGCTGATACCGAGTTTTTTGGCAGCGGCTGTGACATTGCCGTTTGTCGCTGCAAGTGCCTGCGCGATCAATCTTCTTTCGGTCTCATGCAGGTCGAGCGGGCTGGTTTTTTCTCCGAACGCTTCAGTGGGTGAAACGCCGCCCGGCAACGTTGCCCGTGCGGCCTGGCGCACAGCCATGGGTAAATCGCGTAACGTGATTTGTTTGCCTGTCGCCATTACGACGCCGTGCTCGATTGCGGTGCGCAACTCGCGGATATTCCCTGGCCAATTGTAAGTAAGCAACGCGTCCATCGCGTCGGGAGCGAGTTCGAGCAGCGGTTTCTGGTTTTCCTTACAGAAATGACGTAGAAATCCCCGGACCAGAATTGGGATGTCTTCTTTCCGCGCGCGCAGCGGCGGCATCACAATGCGCACAACGTTGAGGCGAAAATAAAGGTCGTCGCGGAATTTCCCTTCGCGCACCATTTGTTCGAGACTCTTGTTCGCAGCTGCGATCACGCGCACGTCGGCGTGCAATGTTTGATTGCCACCGACTCGTTCGAATGCACGTTGTTCGCTCATCACACGCAGCAATTTTACCTGCGTGCTCGGATCGATCTCCGCGATCTCATCCAGGAAAATTGTTCCGCCATTCGCCTGCTCGAATCGGCCAATGCGCCGTTCATGCGCGCCGGTAAATGCGCCTTTCTCGTGCCCGAACAATTCGCTCTCGAGAAGTTGCGGCGACAGCGCAGCACAATGTACGACCACGAATTTTGCTTTGTTGCGCCGGCTCAGATTGTGAATCGCATGCGCCGCTAATTCTTTCCCAGTGCCACTCTCACCTTCAATCAGCACATTAGCCGACGAGGGGGCGACTTGTTTAATCGTATCGAGCACTTCGTGCAACGCCGGCGAATCGCCCCAGATGTTTTCGAGCCCGTACCGTTCATCCACTTGTTCGCGGAGCGCGCGATTTTCCTGCTCGAGCTTGCGGCTTTGCACAGCGCGCGCGATCAGCAATTCGACTTTGTCGAGATTCAGCGGTTTGGTGACGAAATCGTAAGCACCGCGTTTCATTGCCTCGACTGCGACATCGACCGAGCCGTACGCAGTCATCATGATGCAGATCGGCGGACGCGACATTTTCAGGGCCCGATCGATTAGCGTCATCCCATCTTCATTGCCGAGGCGAAGATCAGTAAGCAGCACATCGACCTGGTCGCGCTCCAGCACGTCCATCGCACCAGTGATGTCGGCCGCCACATAGACGTCATAATCGTTCTCGAGCAAACGCCTCAGCCCGTCACGCGTATGTTTCTCATCGTCAACGATCAGGATACTGGGCTGTGGGGTCATGGCTTGGAGTCGTTACACCCGTTACAACGGTCTAATTTGTAACTCCTGTAATCTTTTTAGCTTTTTTTAACAAGTGGCACGGGCATTTGGGTTCCGGCGTTCGAAACCAAGTCATGCTCCAAACGGCCCTCCAATACCGGGCAAAAAGAAACGTAGCTAAACAAGGCAGACGGTGTATCATCGCGCGCATGCTTTGCCGAGTTCTCCCCAGCTTCGGTTTGATTCTGCTTTTCGCCGGTCCAAAGACATTTGCAGCAGATTCCTCCAGTTCCGTGAATCCGAAAGAGGGCTGGAAACTGGCGGCAGACGCAAAGGATGTGATCATCTACAGCCGGCCGCACACTGAGTCGAACCTGAAAGAATTCAAGGCCATCGGCTTTATCGATGCGCCCAGTGGCGCAGTAGGCGCAGTCATCGACGACTTCGAGAACTATCCAAAGTTCATGCCTTACACGACCGAATGTCGTCTCATAAAACGCGAAGGCGATTCAGTGATCGGTTATCAGCGAGTGTCACCGAAGATTTGTGAGGACCGCGACTACACCTTGCGCGTTTTGAAAAAATCGTCGTCCGGGCCAAAAGGGCTGACATATATGAGCCAATGGCAGACAGCGAATGAGCTGGGTCCCCCGGAACGAAAAGGCATTGTCCGGCTGAAGGTCTGCAATGGCAGCTGGCTGCTGGAGCCGGATGGCCCGACAAGAACGCGCGCGACGTATTCGGTTTACTCCGAAACTGGTGGTTTTATCCCGCCATTCATCGCGAATCACGCCAGCATAACAGGAATTAAAAAGCTGTACGAAGCTATCCGTAAGCAAGCCAAGGAACCCAAATACGCGGCAGTTGCTGCAGCATCGCCAGCACCCGCCAAGCCGTAGCGGAAATTTTTTTCGCGAGCTAACGCGCGTGAGTATTGTCTCTCCCCATGAGAGTCAATTTCTTCCTGTCTTCGACAGCAACCGCTATTGCGCTTGCATCGAGCAACCCCGCTTTCGCCGAAAGCGCGCCTGAAATTCCAAAGAAACCTGTTACCACCGAATACCACGGGGTAACCGTGGAAGATCCGTATCAATGGCTCGAAGCGGACGACAATTCGCAAGTAAAAGCCTGGTCGGACGCGCAAAATCAGCGGACACGCAAATATCTCGACAGCTTGCCTGATCGAGCGGGAATCGAAAAACAACTAAAGGAGTGGTACGCGAAAACTTCGCCGAGCTACTTCTCGTTAGTCTCGCGTCGCGGAATTCTGTTTGCGATGAAGTTCCAGCCGCCGAAACAACAACCGCTATTGGTGACGCTCGCGTCGCCAGACGATCTCAAGTCGGAAAAAGTAGTGCTCGATCCAAACATCCTCGACACGAAAGGCGCGACAACCATCGATTGGTTTGTGCCGTCGTTGGATGGGAAATACCTGGCTGTCTCGCTTTCGAAAGGTGGCAGCGAAGATGGCACGCTTCACTTTTACGAAACTGCCAGCGGCAAAGCGCTGCCGGACACGATTGCGCATGTTCAATATCCGACCGCAGGCGGCAGTGCAGCATGGAATGCGGATGGCACCGGGGTTTTTTACACACGGTTTCCCCGAAAGGGCGAGCGGCCGGATACTGATCTGAATTTTTACCAGCAGATTTATTTTCATAAACTCGGCACCCCCGACACAGAAGACGCTTATTCGCTCGGGAAAGACTTCCCACGAATCGCAGAGATCAACCTCGCGGCGTCACACGACGGAAAATACATTCTTGCGACCGTAGCGAATGGTGACGGCGGAGATTTCGCCCATTATTTGCTCGGGCCGGATAAGGCCTGGAAGCAGATCACGCAGTTCAGCGATCAGATAAAGCTCGGTCGCCTCGGGCGCGACAACGCGCTTTACCTCCTTTCTCGTGCCGACGCGCCGCGCGGCAAAATTCTGCGGCTACCGCTTGATGCACCAGAATTGAAGAACGCGGCCGAAATCGTTTCGGCGGGGGAAGCGGTCATCGAGAAGATCGTGCCGAGTAAAGAGGCGCTTTACACAGGCGATTTGCTTGGCGGTCCTTCACAAATACGGCGATTCGATTTGAACGGTAAGAACCCAACGACCATCCCGATTCCGCAGATCTCGTCGGTGCAGGAGATGCTCGCGCTTGAAGATGGATCGCTCCTCTTTCGCGCGGTGAGTTACACCGAACCTTCGGCATGGTTCCATTCTGGAAACGACAAGCCGGAGCCGATGAAGACCGCGCTGCGAAGTACATCGCCGGTATCGTTTGCCGATATCGAAGTACACCGCGAGTTCGCCACTTCAAAAGATGGCACGAAGATTCCGCTGAACGTGCTTTCTCGAAAAGGAATGAAGCGCGACGGAAATAATCCGACACTGCTCTACGCGTATGGCGGTTACGGAATCAGCATGTCGCCGAATTTTGATTTTACGCGACGGCTTTGGTTCGATCAGGGCGGCGTCTATGTGGTGGCCAATATCCGCGGCGGCGGCGAGTTCGGTGAAGAATGGCACAAGGCAGGCAACCTGACGAAAAAGCAAAACGTGTTCGATGATTTCGCGGCTGCTGCCGAGTACCTGATCAAAGAGAATTACACACGGCCGGGAAAGCTCGCGATCCAGGGTGGAAGCAACGGCGGCTTGTTAATGGGCGCGATGATTACGCAGCATCCTGATTTGTTTCGTGCTGTAGTTTCCTCAGTAGGCATTTACGACATGCTGCGCGTAGAACTGGCGCCCAACGGGGCGTTCAACGTGACCGAGTTTGGCACAGTGAAAGATCCCGAGCAATTCAAGGCGCTTTACGCGTACTCGCCCTATCACCATGTCGTGGACGGAACCAAATATCCCGCAGTTCTAATGATGACCGGCGCTAATGATGGACGCGTGGCCCCGTATCACTCACGCAAGATGACTGCGCGCCTGCTTGCAGCGAATAAATCCGCGAACCCGATTCTTTTGCGGACCAGCTCAAGTGCCGGCCACGGAATCGGCACGGCGTTGAGCGAGCGCATCAAACAGTCAGCCGACATTTACGCTTTCCTCTTCGCGCAACTCGGGATGTCCGGAACGCCGCGCGATTAGTTACAAATGTTACAAGAGTTACAAGCGATCTTCTTTGTAACAGTCGTAACAACGTGATCCGGCAACGTGGAAGTCTGCGAAGGAAACTGCTGATCCTTGTCATTGCGGTTGCGATTTTTTTCGCAATCGCATTCGCGGCTGGCGTGGCAGTGCTGTTCAGTCCGCTGCTCACTAACTACGTGCAAGGTGACGGTTTCCGTATCGCGATCGAGCAGTCAACCGCAAGGGGTTTACACTTTCCTGAGGCCCGTTACGCACCGATTCGGCGCACCGGCGCGGTCACCGCGCAGAGCGAGAGCCTCAAGGCAAGCAACGGACAGAAGGCCATGAAGTCGCTCGATGCTCGCGGGATCACTGCAAGGTTCGATCCCTGGGGCGTGTTTTTGCGGCAATGGCGCTTCACGGACATCTACATCCAATCGGGCGATGTCGAGATTCAAATCTACGAAGCGAATCCTGAAGCAGTGCAAGGCAAACCGTGGTTCGCCATTTTTCTACCTAACAGGGTCTACCTGGAGAAGATCGAATCGGAACAGGCGAACATTACCTGGCGGTTTCGGGACCAACGAGCAGGCTTCTTCGGAACACATTTGCTGATCACTCCGAACGGTCGTGACTTCGAGTATGTTGCGACAGGCGGCCGCTTGAAAATGGCAGTGGTTCCCGATCTTGATCTTCGTCGCACACACGTTCTGATCACCAAAACGCTTTTGACCGTTTACGATCTCGATCTCGCTTCTGATTCACAGACCGACGAAAGCATTCGGGTGCAGGGACGCGCGGGCGTCGGCGAGGATAAAAGTGTCGATGCAAAAGCAAACTTCAATTCGGTGTCCATTCGGCAGTGGTTGCCGGCAGAATGGAAAGGCCGCCTCAAAGGCATCGCTTCCGGCGATGTTCACTGGACCGGAAAAGATCCAAAGCTCAAAAGTTCATCCGGCGAGGGCTCGCTACGGATTCGTGACGGGCGAATCGACGATGTTCCGCTTTTGAACAAACTCGCGGAACTTGCCCGGAAGAAATCGTTCGAACGTTTGGATTTGAACGAATGTTCGCTCGGCTTTGCATGGCACTATCCGGAAATCGACATCAAGGACATCACCGTTGAGGAGAAGGGCAAGTTCAGGATTGAAGGGGAAATTTCTATCAAGCGCCGCGCGTTGCGAGGCACAATCAAACTCGGGCTTACGCAGGAGTATCTGGATTGGCTGCCGAATCCTGAACAAGTGTTTAGCCGCCGCGCGAGCGGATACATGTGGACGGATGTGCATCTGTCAGGAACGATTGATGAACCCGGGCAGGATCTGAGCCAGCGCATCATCGACCTTTTCAAGGAGTCACCCGGTGCTTATCTCGGTCTGCTGTTTCGTCAGTTCGGCGATTGGCTCAAGAGAACATTCGGTGGCGATTGAAGGCTTGGTAGATGGAGGGCGAGCTCTGCGAGCCTCATACGCTAATCATGCCAGGTGGGGACGTCCGACGCGTCGCAAAGCTCCGCCATTTGCGCATTTGCGTTCGCGTTCAGCTTTGCAACGTCTGGTTTCTGGCTTCTCCTGCTTCCAACATGCGAATGCGTTTATCGATGAATGGCAAACGTATCGTCAGGTTAAGACCTTTGCCCTGGCTGCTCTCGATCGAAAGCTCGCCGCCGTGTTCGCGCACGATGCGACGCACTATCAGCAATCCAAGACCGCTGCCGGACGGTTTAGTGGTGAAATAAGGCTCAAAGACGTGGCTTAAGTTTTCCGCGGACATGCCGCCACCGCTATCTTCAAATCGCACGGTCACATGGGTATCGGCGAGATCGGTCCGAATTCGCAACGTACCGTGGCGGTGCATGGCTTCGATACTGTTTTTAATTACGTTGTAAAATGCTTGCTTCATCTGGTCGCGATCGAGCTGAAGCAACGGCAGATCTGAGCGCAGCTCCTGTTCGACGGCGATCTCGCGGTCCTGAAGCTCGGGCGTGAAAAAGCGAACTGCTTCTTCGACAATCGTGTTCACATTTTCCGGTCGCAATTGCGGTCGCGATGGCCGAATGGCTTTCAGGAATTGCGTAACGATCGAATCCAGCCTGTTAACTTCAGAACGAGCGACATCGATCGAGTCTTGAAGTTCCTTCTTTTCGCCGTCGTGCAGCTTGTGCACGCTTCGCTCCATCAGTTGCAAGTGAATGTGAAGCGAATTGAGCGGGTTGCCGATTTCGTGTGCAACGCCTGCCGCCAGCAACCTCAATGCATTCAAACGCTCCGATTCAATTGTTTGTTGGGCCGTGCGGCGACTTTCAGTGATATCGCGAAGGATCATCACGTGCCCAACCTCTTCAGGAGATATAGCCGCCGACGGCTTGTCCGGCATGGCTTCAGCGAAGCCCGATGACCGACGCGTACCGGAATCCGGTTTTCCACCTGAACCTTCACGCTCTTCGATCAGCAGAGGCACCACATAGAAATTAATGAACCGGTTTTGCGGATAGAACATTTCAACATCGTGACTGACTGGTCCGCCACTTCGAGTCAGCGATTTCCAATCGAGACCACCGATGCGTTCGTCGAGCCGTTTACCGATTGCTTCGCCGGCCTCAAGTCCAAACAACGCGCAAGCCGCATCGTTCAGGTATGTGATTCGGCCTTTGGAGTCGGTGACGACAATGCCTTCCTGAATGGCATTGAAGACGGTTTCCAGAAAACCTTTTTCCTGCGCCAACCGCAGGAAATAATTCTGCACGTCTTCCGGCCCGATGCGGCCGAGGCGCTCGATGAGTTTTTCTAAAAAGCCAGCTTTCATGACCTACGTAACCGTAATTCAGGTGTCATTCCGAGCGAAGTCGAGAAACCCCGTAGAATTTTTTTCGCTAGCATCGCGGGATCCTTCGACTGCGCTTCGCTTCGGATGACGAATTGCTCCGATGCCTACCGACTCAACAATTCAACTTCTTCCTCTCGAGCCGGCACCTCCACAGTCAGCATTTCCACGCGCAGATAATTCAATACCACTGGCGCGAGAATCAGACCGGGAATGCCCATGAGTCGTTCGCCGAGAATCAGAGCGATTAACGTCAGCCAAACCGGATTCCGGATCCGGTCGCCGATGATTTTGCTGTTCAGCAAGTACTCAAGCTTGTGAATGATGATGAGGAACACCAGCGCGGAAATCGCCAGCTTCAGCGAAACCGTCAATGCGATGAAGACAATGATCGTGTTACTAACGAGATTGCCGACAATCGGCACCAGCCCGCAAAGAAACGTGACTACAATGAGCAACGTCGCGTGCGGCATCCGAATTGCCATGAGAAAAATCGCAGTCAAGGCGGTGTTAATGAGAGAAATGGTGATCTGCGCGCCCATCACCGTGGCAAAGCTGCGGTGAAAATCGCGGAACCGTCTGGCGACTTGTTCGCAGCAGATGGAATACAGATTGTTCTTCACCCGATGCGTACCGCGGTACGGGTCGAGTCCTGTTTTGAAGAACAAGCTCGCGGCCGCGACGATTCCAAGGATGCTGAAAGCGAGATTCGTGGTAGTCGCTTTCGCTACGTTTGCAAAGTTGCGCAGATAATTCGCCTCCTCTCCAAGCGCACCAACCACCACCTGTCTCAGACTTTCGAAATCAGTAAAAGGTAAGTCTATCTGCCTTTTCTGCGCCCATGCGCTTGCTGACGGAATGGAGGTATCCGCCACATCTGGCAGCGCCAAAATGGCGACGCGGGTAAAGTAAACTCCGGCGGTCACGATCCCAGCCACGACGACAATGAACAACGCCAACGCCAGCCATTTTCTTCTGGTGAAAAAATAAAACTGACGCAGTGCAAAATACGAAAACAAGACTACCAGCAGGGGCGCGCCGAGATGCAAAAGCTTGGCCAGGATGATCGTTACTGCGAGCACCGCATAAGAAACTCGCGTCGGGGTAATCATGGTTTAGGTACCTCCTTTAACTCCATCCCTGCCGGATATTGTCAACTAAAGGGTACACTGCTGCAGCGTGCGCCGCCTACCGCTGCTAGGTAATTTTACCGTTCGCAGCGACCAAGTGTGGGGCGAGCCTTTGGCTTGCGCTTTTGCGTTCGAAGCCGGAACGGTCGCGCTACTATCAACGCTTCCGGCGTTCGCACTTCGCGAATATCAAACGGCGTGTCCGCGCACTCCAAACTTACAGAGCCTGGCCTGTTTCTGCTTCAGCCCGTTCTTTCAATGCTGCCTTGCGCGAAAGTTTTACACGACCCTTGTCGTCGATGCCGATGCACTTGA
>JAICUQ010000009.1 GCA_025935755.1 Chthoniobacterales bacterium
TGTGCGAAGTACAAAGTTATGTTTACGCTGCAAAGCTCGCGGCCGGCGAACTGGCGGTGTTGTTAGGCGAGGCCACACTCGCACGCGAGCTTAAGAGTCAGGCCAGGACTTTGCGCCGCCGGTTCGAGGAAGTTTTCTGGTGCGAGGACATTTCAACGTACGCTCTTGCTTTGGACGGCAGTAAACGACCGTGCAAAGTGCGAACGTCGAATGCCGGACATTGTCTTTTCGCGGGTATCGCGACGGACGAACACGCGCGGCGGGTAGCCACTACGTTGACCGATGACACATCGTTCTCGGGATGGGGGATTCGCACAGTGGCCAGAAGTGAGGCGCGTTATAATCCAATGTCGTATCACAACGGTTCAATTTGGCCGCACGACAATTCGCTGGTCGCTGCCGGGTTCGCCAGGTACGACCTCAAGGGATCCGTTGCCATGGTGCTCGCTGGCATGATGGACGCGAGCATTTTCTTCGATTTACATCGGCTTCCGGAATTGTTTTGCGGCTTTCCGCGACGGCCGGGTGAAGCGCCCACCGCGTACCCAGTCGCCTGCGCTCCGCAAGCATGGGCCGCGGGTGCCGTATTTCTTTTGCTGCAAGCATGTCTTGGGCTGCAGATTTTTGCGGCAGAAAAAAGGCTGGTATTTTCCAGGCCCTTCTTGCCGGAATTCCTCCCCAAGGTCAGCATTCGTGATCTAAAGATCGGAGATTCAAGCGTCGACCTTCTCCTCACCAGACACGACGAAGGCGACGTAGGCGTCAATGTACTTCGGCGGAACGGCGGTCTCGACGTCGTCGTGTTGAAGTAAATAGTGGCGATTGCGCTTGTGGCCGCAGATCGCCGCAATATTGTGCCGTGATGAACGCCAAGGTGATCGTCATGCCAAAAGCCGCGGTGCTGGATCCGCAGGGAAACGCGGTCCGTGACGCAATGCGTCACTTGGGAATGCCGGAAGTGCGGAGTGTGCGAATCGGGAAATACATGGAGATCGAGATCGAAGGCGAGAACGATGAACTTGAATCGCGGTTGCACCAGCTTTGCCGCGATCTGCTATCAAATCCGGTCATCGAAGATTACGAATTGCTGAAGCGCGACGAGCCAGAACTTGGAGGGCGGAGCTCTGCGACGCCTAACGAGGGAGCACAGAGTTCGCGCGCGGCGAGGGCTCACGCCGCTCGGCAGACGACGACCAGGCCCGAGATGAAAAGCAGGGAACTATGAAAGCGCTCCGATATTTTTTCTGTGTGGTTTTCCCGCCGCTGGCGGTCTTGTTGACGGGTCGTATCGCGAGTTTCTTCCTCAGCGTGATTTTAACCTTACTCGGCTGGATCCCGGGAGTCATTCACGCATGTCTCGTCGTCAACGATTATCATGCTGAACAACGCGCAGCTGCCCTCGCACATTAGATGGAGATGAAGTTTGCAGTCATTCAGTTTCCCGGTTCCAACTGCGACCAGGATTGCCTGGCTGCGATCAACGGGCTAGACGGATTGAAGGGCGAGTACGTCTGGCACAAGGAAACTTCGCTTGATGATTTCGATGCGATCGTGCTGCCCGGCGGATTCGCGTACGGAGATTACCTTCGATGCGGAGCGATTGCCCGTTTTTCTCCAATCATGAAAGCCGTTATCGCCGATGCGCACTCCGGCAAGCTCGTGCTCGGCACCTGCAACGGCTTTCAAGTACTGTGCGAGGCCGGTCTCTTACCCGGTGCGCTGGTGCGAAATCGCTCTCTTCGGTTCGTTTGCGACATGGCCATCACACGCGTCGAGGTAGATCATTCGCCATTCACCCGTGGCTGTCCGAAAGGAACGCTTTTACGGCTGCCTGTGGCGCACGGCGAAGGCTGTTTCTTCGCTGACCCGAAAACATTGCGGGAGCTGAACGAAAATCAGCAAGTCGTTTTGCGATACGCGGACAAACACGGCCGGATCGTTCCCGAAGCAAATCCGAATGGCTCAGTCGATAATATCGCCGGGATTTGTAACCGTGAAGGAAACGTTTTCGGTCTGATGCCGCATCCTGATCGTGCTTCGGATGCGCAGCTCGGCAGCTCGGATGGCGCAAAAATCTTTCTGTCGATGATGGAGACAATTCGCGCGAGTCGCTCGACTAACCCAGGCGAGCGCATCAAACAGGTAGCGTGATTTTGTCCACCTAAGAGAAAACCGGATAAATCGCTGCGTACGTAGCAGTAGGAACTCGGCTGAGGTGTTGCAGTCATTACAGCGGTGTCGCAAAAATGAACACCAATCAGCTACTTTGCCCATACCCGCCTTCGGCAGACGAGATGGCACCGCTATTGCTCATAAAGGTTTCGAAAACCAATAATCCTATGCTCCTAGAAAAAACCTTACACATGAGCCAACCGGTGGCCGAGTGCAAAGCGCGTTTGGCCAGTATCCAATCTTATCGACGCCAGTTCCTGATGGTGACACGGGCGACCGTGACATCCTCTAAGACGGTCGACTTCAGCTTCCGCGGACCCTTTGGGTTCGAGGCACATACAGTGCTGTTGTCGGTCGACGGCGAGTCCCCGAACCAGTATGCGTTCGAGTCCGTTGGGGGAAATATTTCCCTCATGGGCATTGTGGATTTTGCCGAAATCCGGCCGCAGTGCACTGAGGTTACACTGGCGGTCCATTACGAGATCAAAAATAAACTTTTCGCCTGGCTGGATCGGCGTCTGCATTTCGTGGACAGCTTCGTGAATGCCGAACTGCGTAGCATCCGCGCGCATTTCGAAGGTATCAGATCGACCTATCTGGAGCGCGCCCGCGTTATGCCTGTGCTGCAGGCGGCACCCGCCTGATCGACGACATCCTCTACTAACGGCAGCGCCCAGGTAAGGAAATTTGGGTCACCCGGGCTACCCTATTCGCACGGCCCGTTTGCGGTCGAGCCGTAGGATCTGGCCCGGGTGAAGGGCGATCTGGGCCTTGGGATCCGTGACTTTTGTGTCGTCGATGGTTACGCTGCCCTGCTTAATCAGCCGTGAGACTTCACTGTGCGATTTGTCTAGCCCAAACACGTCACGATAGACCTGCGAAATCACAGCAACCGTAGTTACATCGTTGGTTTTGGCTGGTGAATACTGCGGCAGATCTGCTCGCGACAGGTCGCGCTTGCTGAAGCGAGTGTTCCAGTCATCCAGTACTTTCCTGGCGGCGTCCGGGTGATACATCTCGACAATTTCGGATGCGAGCTGCTTCTTGGCTTCCAACGGGTGCATCCCGCTCGGCACTGCGCGTCGAAGAAGCAATTCGTAATACCGCGCCATCAACTCATCCGAAATACTCATGAGTTTCCCAAAAATTTCGGTGGGCGACTCATTGATTCCGACGTAGTTCCCGAGGCTTTTGCTCATCTTTTTTGAGCCGTCCAAGCCTTCGAGAATCGGAAGCAGAAAAACGACCTGCTGTGGCATCGCCTCCTCGCGTTGAAAATCGCGCCCGATTAGAATGTTGAAGAGTTGATCCGTTCCTCCCAATTCGACGTCGGCTTTCACCATCACCGAATCCCAGCCCTGCATGATTGGATATTGAACCTCATGGACACGGATCGGGTGTTGCTGTTCGATCCGGGCTTTGAAATCTTCCCGCTGCAACATCTGCTGAAGCGTCACGCGGCTGTTCAGACGAATGACGTCTTCAAACGACATGTTGCGGAACCAGTCACCATTGCAGACCGTCTCCGTGCGGTCGGGGTCGAGAATCTTGAATGCCTGTTCGCGATAAGTCGCTGCATTTGCGATGACTTCCTCGTGAGTTAAATGCGGCCGCGTCACCGATCGACCGCTCGGATCGCCGATCATTCCAGTAAAATCGCCGATGATGAGAATGGCCTGATGCCCGAGATCCTGAAATTCTCTCAGTTTTCGCAGAACGATTGTGTGCCCGAGGTGGATATCCGATGTAGTCGGGTCCACTCCAAGTTTGACACGCAATGGTCGACCCAGCGCCAGCTTATCGCGCAGTTCGCTTTCGTTAATGATCTGCGCTGAGCCTCGTTTTAACGATGCAAGAGCTTCGTCCGGTCGCATCCGACTTGCATACCGTCATTCCGAGCGAAGTCGAGGATTTCTGTCGTGCGAGTCAAGGCCGTTCCGCGGGAGGTTTGAAAGCCGGGCCTCATCCTCCGCATTGGTTGCAGGGACTTCGCTCGACACAACACTCAGCGAGACCGGGCTACTTATTTTTATTCAATAACTCGCGCACCTGCTCGATCGTGAGCGGCTCATTCTTTTTATTTAGTGACTTCTGATTCGTGCCCTGGCCTAAAAACGGCCGGTTACCTGCATACGCTGGTGAGGCGACCTTTTTCCCTGACTGAGACGCGTCATGGACACCGCGGGCGCTTTGACTCGCATAGCTCGACTTGGAATTCGCAAGGGTTTGCTGTGACGAAACCTCGTAAGCCGTGCGTTTGCCGTGAAACGTCTGAGAATAAAATTGCGTTGTGGAAAAGTCTCGTGTTCCAGAAAAATCTTTCCCATGCGTTTTCTGATGAAAGAAAAACGTTCCGATGCTTGCGCGTTTATTGGCCGACGCCGATCCGTCCCCGCCAAACTTCTTGTTTTGTGCATCGTTCTGCAGCGTCATGTCGGGTTTTAAAAGCCGATCCACGAGCTTTTTTTCCTGGTCCTGGGCATGTACGCAGCACAAACCAGCTGTTAACACCACCCAAACTGCAAACGATTTCCGCACAAGGGGAGGCTGCAGGAATGGGTATTCATTTGTAAAGCAAATTCCCGTGTGCTGGATGGCGATGGCGCCAGTCTATCAGAAGGGTTGTTATTGTTTTGGGCACGAGGGAGGCAGACAATGCGTTCATGGCTGAACACGTTTATAAAAAGATCGAGATCGTTGGTTCCTCGCCGCAGGGAATGGAGGATGCCGTTCACAATGCGCTGTCGCGCGCGAGCACTACCATTCGAAACATCCGATGGTTTGAGGTAACCGAAACCCGCGGGTATGTCGAGGAGGGGAAAATCGCCCACTGGCAGGTAACGTTAAAGATTGGATTCACTCTGGAAGAGTAACCTTCCGCGCTCGACCGGGTGCTTGCTTAGCGCCTCGATTCGGAAATTACGAGGCTTCCCGTTCCTGGGCTGACCGGTACAATTTGGCCGCGCCGTAGATCAGGATCGCAGGTTTCAGCGCTGTAAAGAGCAGACGAAGAAGTCCGGCAAGCACTCGACCCAACGGCAGGCGATGCAGGATATATCCGGCCGCAAATGCACAGAAGAGAGACTGTGTCGGCTTTTCCCGCACATAATCTCCGGTCTCATTCACCACTGTCTCGACTCGATCCTTTACCCATTGCATTCCACGTTCGGGAAACTCAGCAACCATTTCGGGAGATAACTGATCCATGACGTTATTGATTCGCATTTTGAACCGCTCTTGCGCGCATGCAAGTATCAGCGTAGTGCAAGCCAGACCGAGCTTGCGCCGGCGCCGGGTGGAAAGTCAGGCAGTCTCCCCGGCCGATACAACGTGGCGACTCGGCGCGCTTTTTTTAGGCAGAAGCGGGCCATTACTTCCAGCGCCCGCTCACCGAGTGCAGAACAATTCGTCGAAACCAGAACATGGGCATCGCGTTCCGCTACCGCAAGCGCCGTGATGAGCAAACTTTCGAAGTCCTGTTGGACTTGAAATGTTCTTCGATCCGGGGAGCGCGAAAATGTCGGGGGATCGAGAATGATGGCATCGAATGTTTCGCCTCGCCGGGTGAGCCGTGGCAAGACAGAGCGCACGTCATCGGTTATGAAGTGGTGATCGATTGTCGGCAGATTGTTCAACGCGAAATTTTCGCGTCCACGGGCCAGATATTTTTTCGAGAGGTCGATGTTGAAAGTGCTCGCTCCGCTACTTGCGGCGTAAACCGAGAAGGAGCAGGTATAGGCAAAGCAATTTAACAGCCGCCTGGGTGCGATGTGACGCACGTATCGGCGATTCTCCCGCTGATCCAGAAACAGACCTGGCGAATATCCTTGCCCGAAGTCGATGCCGAACCTCAAATACCATTCAGTGGCGACCGTCTGTGGGCTCTCGCCGGGATCTCCGACCACCAGCACAGGTGATTCGCGGCGTTCGCTTTTTTTGGGGATAAATCGCGCAAAGACGCGCCGCACTTGAAAGCCGGCCGAGTCGGCCCAGGTTTGCAGCTCTTCCAGCAGCCGTTCGCGAACAAACGCTCTTTTGAACGAGATGAGAATGTCGTTACCAAATCGTTCGACCCAGCCCTCCTCAGTAGTGCAAAGCCGGTGCGAGTCAGTCCCCTCTGACCGGAAATCGCGGAGCAAGTCTGGATCAATCCATCCGGTAGTCATTTGTTTCTGTGCTCCAATGGGATAGTTCGAAATCAGCCTGGCGCAACGGATGGGTTGCCGGGACGGTCGGCGTTGCTACACTGCCGCCATCACTTTCGCGCCGTTGAGTCAACAGTCGCGTAGCGGCGGCGTAACTTATGCAACAAGCCACCGTTCGTGTTCCCGCGAGCACTTCCAATATCGGTCCCGGTTACGATTGTCTGGGCGTCGCGCTCCGCCTTTATAACAGGATCACAGTCGTTCGCGGCAAAATCTCGGGAACTTTTCATCCAGGGATAGTGTCTGATGCGGCAGAACGCTTTTTCAACCAGACCAGGCGTCGTGCGTTCCCGTTTTCGTGTTCGATTCTGGAACGGATTCCACGATGTCGTGGCCTGGGCAGCAGCGCAACGGTTCGTCTAGGTGTATTACTTGGGCTGAACCGGCTCGCCGGCGATCCACTGGATCGAATTACCCTTTTTAGATTGTGCGCCGAATTGGAAGGACACCCTGATAATTCTGCACCCGCCAGCTTTGGCGGGTTCACCGTGGTGCAGAGTAGCGCGGGCGTCTCGCTTGCGGATGGCAAGCGGAACGCGTGCCCTACCTTTCAACGCTTTAAGGTTTCATCCCGCCTGCGTTTCATTCTTCTAGTCCCGGAACTCGAAATTGAAACCGCGCGCGCGCGAAAAATCCTGCCGTCGAAAATCTCGCACGTTGCTGCGGTCGAAAACTGTGCGAACGCATGTGCAATCACCGCGGCGTTTGCATCGCGCGATTACGAAAAAATGCGTGGCAACTTTTCCGATCATCTTCACCAGCCGTTCCGCGCCAGGCTGATTCAATTTCTTCCAGCCGTGATTGCCGCTGCTGAGCGCGCCGGCGCGCTCGGGGCGTTTCTCAGCGGCAGCGGATCGGCAATAGCGGCAGTTGCGCTCGAAGCGCCGGGAAAAATCGCGACTGCGATGGCGCGCGCTGCAAATGTGCCGGCACGCACGATAATCACGCACGCGGATAACCGCGGTGCGCAATATGTAGCAATCGATCACTGATCACTGTTCCGTCATGGGTCGCCGGCTTGAACAGCTAGAGGAATTCGGAATCGACGTCGTGCTCGAACGACGTCATGGCGTTCGCGCTTCCGTGCTGCGCGGACTTCTATATGGCCTCTCGTTTGTCTACGACAGGGTGGTTCAGCTCCGGCTCTATCTCTACCGCAAAAGAGTTTTTCGCGAGCGCACGCTCGGATGTCTGGTGATCAGCATCGGCAATCTTACTGTGGGTGGAACAGGTAAGACGCCGATTGTTGAGAAGTTCGCTCGCGCTTTGCAGGCCGGCGGACGGCGGGTGGCAATTCTCAGCCGCGGTTACAAGAGCGTCCCGCGGAAGCGCGGCTGGCGCACATGGTTTCGTGCAGATGCTGAGCCGCCACGCATTGTGTCCGATGGAAAATCCCTCCTGCTCGATTCGCTAACCGCCGGGGACGAGCCTTACATGCTGGCTCATAACTTGAAGGATGTGATCGTGCTGGTGGACAAAGACCGGGTGAAAAGCGGCCGGTTCGCCATCGATAAGTGGCAGGTTGACACACTTCTGCTCGATGACGGATTTCAATATCTCCATCTCAAACATCGCCTGGACATGGTGCTCGTGGATCGGCAAGCGCCTTTCGGCAACGAATTCTTGTTGCCTCGCGGCACCTTGCGTGAGAGGCCACGCAATCTTCGCCGCGCCAGCTACATCTTTATTACCAAGAATACCGGCGATGCCAATTTCGAGTTGATGCGCCGGATCCGCCGTTACAATCGGACCGCGGAAGTTATCGAATGCGCGCACAAACCTCTTTACCTGCAGAATGTTTTCACCGGCGAACAATTGCCGCTCGAGGCTTTACGCGACGCGTTCATTGGTTCGTTGTGCGCCATTGCTGCCCCCGAAAGTTTCGAGGGGGCGCTTACCAAGCTCGGAGCGCACGTCGACCTGGCGAAGCGTTATATCGATCATCATTACTACACCGAGGTGGAACTGATCAGCTTCATCAATCGGTGTATTCGCCGGGACCTGGCGATGATCGTCACGACTGAAAAAGACTCGGTGCGCATGCCGCGTCTGCCCGACACCGATCTGAAAGTGCCAATTTATTTCCTGCGGGTGGAAATAGACATTTTGAGTGGCCATGAAAGCTGGGAGCATTGCGTGGGTCGCATTTGCAAACCGAAGCCGGTCCTTCCGCCCGAGCGCTTTTTTGCGTGATCGCGGTCTTCTAAATTGGGCGTTGGACGTTAAGCGTTTGACGTTGGACGTTTGGCCTGTCCATGTCCAAGAAGTCGGAACTCATCGTAGACGATCGAAAGCTTCAGGTTTCCAACCTGGACAAGGTCCTTTATCCCAAAGCGGACTTCACCAAGGCGCAGGTGATCGACTACTACATCCGCATCGCTCCCGTGCTGCTACCCCACTTGAAAGACCGCCCCCTCACGATGAAGCGCTATCCAGATGGCGTGGAAGGTCAGTTTTTTTATGAGAAAAACTGCCCCGTGCATCGGCCGAAGTGGGTACAAACGGCAAAAGTGTGGAGCGAAGGTAACCAGCGCATCATGCAGTATTGTCTCGCCAACGATCTGCCTACGCTCGTCTGGGCAGCTAACCTCGCGGATCTCGAGCTGCACACGTCCTTGTCGCGCAAAAACAATATCGAACGTCCGACCATGATGGTGTTCGATCTCGACCCCGGTGCTCCGGCCGACATCGTTCAATGCTGCCAGGTTGGCATCTGGCTTCGCGAACTGCTCGACAAAATGAAACTGAAAGCATTTCCTAAGACGAGTGGTTCGAAAGGTCTGCAAGTGTACGTGCCGCTGAACACGGCGGTGACTTACGAGCAGACCAAAGGGTTGTCCCGGTCGTTGGCTCAGAATTTGGAATGTGAACACCCTGATCGTGTCACGTCGAACATGTCCAAGGCCCTGCGCAAAGGAAAAGTGTTCGTCGATTGGAGCCAGAACGATCAACATAAGACCACTATTTGCGTTTACTCGTTGCGCGCAAAAGAGCAGCCTACCGTTTCCACTCCCGTTACCTGGAACGAAGTCGAGACTTGTTTGAAAAAGAAAAAAGCGGATCTCCTAAAGTTCCGTTGCGACCAGACAATCGCGCGTGTGGAAAAACAGGGCGACCTGTTCGAACCGGTCGAGACACTGAAACAAAAGCTGCCGAAGAGTTGGGACGCGTGAAGATGGCGTCACGTCGCGCGAAGTTGCAACATCCCGCGAATTTGTTCTGTGCCCCGGATGTGCCGACTTCGCTCGACATGACCGGCGTATGTGCAGGATGGGGGTTCGGAAAGTTATTCAACATGAACAATCACCTCTTGTTTGATGCGATTGGATGGGTAGGAGCTGCTGCTCTGCTTGTAGCGTATGCGATGGTCTCCTCCCGGAAATGGGAAGGACATTCCTCTCCGTTTCAGCTCATGAACATCGGAGGAAGTGTTCTTTTGGCTGCAAACACAATTTTCTACGGAGCATATCCCTCCACATTTGTGAACATCGTCTGGGCAGCGATAGCCATTTTCACAATCGCTACCAGCAAACGTGTCTCGTCTCGTTAAAGCTGCGTTGTTGTTGTTCCGTCAGGTTGAGCGAAATGGTGCAACCAAATGCAAGCAGGCAGCCAGGCTTATTTCCGTCAATGGATTGTTCGAAATGGTCCGAGATTGAAAGCCTGGCCTCGCCTCGAACATGTTCGAGGCTACGTTGCAGCTTCCCTTCGCTCAGAATGACAATGGGCTATCATTTGCCGCTGTGATGGGACACTGCTGATATGCGAAAAATAAATCTACGCGACGTTCCCGAGCTGGAACGAAAATCGCCGAAAGGAAAGTTTGGCCGGGTTGCAAAGAACATTTCGATTGCGCTTGGACGCGAACCGGAGTCGCTGGATTTATCGAAGCGGCATCCGTTTGATCTCGCGCTGGTCCGGATTCCGAAGGGCAAATCGTTCTGCCCGTATCACGCGCATGCGGCGGAATCGGAGCTGTATTTGGTCGTGTCGGGCCGCGGCAATGTGCGCGATAAGAACGGGTTAACTGAAGTTGGGCCCGGGGACGCATTTTTGTTTCAGCCGGGCGAGGCGCATCAACTCACGAATGCCGGCGATGAAGACTTCGTTTATTACGTTATTGCCGATAATCCGCGAAGCGGCGGCGCTACAGGTGATTCCTGTTATTATCCGGACAGCGGTAAATGGGCGGTCACTACCGATGGCAACGAAGAACTGATCGTGAAAGGAAATGAGACTGATTATTTCGATGGCGAAGAATGATTTCCAGGTTGCACGGCGTCTGTGTCAGACGCCAGCCAAATACGTTTCACATGCACAAAGTTAATCTTAGCGAAATCAAAGAAGATCCCTGGCAGTCGCCTGGAGGAAAATATGCCGTCTCGTTCAAAGGCATTTCTGGAGCACTTGGCCGCGAGCCGGCCTCGCTGGACCTGTCCAAGCGCCACCCATTTGACCTGGAATGGAGCTGCATCCCGCCAGGCAAACCCAATTTCCCGTACCACGCGCACTCGGCGCAGTGGGAATTGTACTTGGTGGTTTCCGGGAACGGAACTGTTCGACATAAGGACGGCATGACAGAAGTCGAACCCGGCGACGCGTTCATTTTCGGCCCAGATGAACCGCATCAGATTATCAATTCTGGATCAGAAGACCTCATCTATTATGTCGTCGCCGATAATCCCATCGGGGAATCCTGTTATTATCCCGACAGCGGCAAATGGAAAATGAACAAGTCGTCAGCGGCCGATCGGGTCGTCGTCAAAGGTCAGGAGACCGATTATTTCGATGGCGAAGAATGAATTCTTGCCATGCCGAGCGCACTCGAGACATCTCTCGACCTCTCTGCCACATCGAAGTAGTTGAATTTATGGATTCGAAGAAATCGTCGCATGATTTTCCCTACAAAACGTACCTGAACATTCTGCACGGGCCTCTCGAAGTGATTGATGTGAAGAAGATCGCTGATGCTTGCACCGACAAATGGTACAACCAGACGTTATGCAAGGTGAACGAGGGAGTCGTTAGGCTGGCTGTTGTTCAAGGCGAATATCACTGGCATGAGCACAACGATATCGATGAATTTTTCTTCGTGCTCGATGGGCGATTTCTGATCGATCTGGAAGATCGCGTGATCGATCTCGCGCCGCGGCAGGGTTTCGTCGTGCCGAAAGGCGTGCGTCATCGCACGCGTGCACCGGAACGAACAGTCATCCTGATGGTCGAGCGCGCGGACATCGTTCCAACAGGCGATTAGAGTCGGACGGAGCGTGGTCGGCGCTTTGATCGCGGCTATAAAAGTGAAAGGACTCAAGATTGTCTCAGGCGGGCAAACTGGCGTGGACCGCGGCGCGCTCGACGTTGCGCTTAACCATGGAATTGAATGCGGAGGATGGTGCCCGGCTGGCCGGTTGGACGAATCGGGTAAGATTCCCGATCGGTACCCGGTCCAGGAATTACCAGGCGCTGGTTTCACGGAACGCACGTTCCAAAACGTGAAAGACTCTGATGGAACGGTCGTTATCTATCCCGGAGAATTGCGCGGCGGTACGGAGCAGACGGTTCGCTTCTGTGTTGAGCTGCGCCGACCGCATCAACTGATTGATGCATCACAAGTCGCCAGTGAAAACGCAGCGCAGTTGATTGACCGTTTTGTCCGCGACAGTCTGATCGGCATTCTGAATGTTGCCGGTCCACGCCACAGCGAATGGACGGAGGGTTACGACTACGTGTCTCACGTGCTGGAGATTTTCGTCGCGCTTCGGCCCACGGGCTAATGCCCCGAGCGCCGCTTCTTGCCACGTGCGCGATTCCTTCCAGCGGAACGCGGCCGTTCGCGACCGGTCTTGCTGTTAGAAACCACCCCGGATTTTTGCATCGCGCGCGCCTGGCGCCCTCTGCGATTTCCGCTGGCGATGCGATGTTCCTGTCGTGTTCGATTTGCCGTGACGCCGGGCGATCCAAGAACGGAGCGCGCGATGTGATCATCGCTTTCGTCGTCGCTTCTTGGTCGGGCCATACCGTTAATAAATCGCGACGCCCGCGTCGGGCAGTCGTAGCGCCCTTTGTAGAAACGTGAATGAGATGCAGGCGCTGGCCGCGGCGCGCGCACCTGCAAATCACTCGTAGCGCAATGCCTTGACCGGATCGAGTCGCGCGGCGAAGTACGCAGGAATTAGAGCCGCGAACGAACAGATCAAGAACGCGCTGATACAGATGATGGCAACGTCGCGCGGGATGACTTCGGCCGGTATCGACGAAAATTGATAAACCTCGCGGGGGAAAATCTCGATGTGCAACGTCGATGCCAGCCAGTGACTGAATTCGTTCCGGTAACGAATCAGCGTCATTCCAAGCCCCAATCCCGTAATGGTTCCGAACAGACCCACAATCGTTCCCTGACCAAGGAACACCCAGACAATTTGCGCAATGTTCGCCCCGAGCGCTTTCACGATTCCGATCTCGTGCCGCTTTTGCACGGTCACTGTGATGAGCGTGCTCATGATTCCGAATGCCGCCACGATCACGATGAAGAACAAAAGAAAAAACATGACCGTGCGTTCGAGCCGCACTGCTTCGAAATACTGGCGATTCATATCGATCCACGTCTGGGCGTATTGCGGCGGCTTGAGGAATTGCTGGATCTCCTGTTTCACCCGTTCAGCGCTGTACGGGTTGTCGGTTTTCACCGTGATCCCGTGCAACGCGTCGCCCAGGCCATACAGCTCCTGGCCAACGTAAACCGGCACGAGCAGGAACTCGGAATCGTGCAAGTAATGGCCCGTCTCGAAAATGCCGGTGACGGTTAGCTCTTTTGGAAGGATCACATCGCGCAATTCATCGATTGCTTGTTTCTCTTGTTCGCCTGTCGCGTTCTCCAATTTCTTAATGCTATCGAGGACCTGGCCGAGATTGCCTGGCGAATAAACGGTCACCTTATCGCCAACGGTGACCCCAAGTTTTCGCGCCAGTTCAATTCCCACCACCGTGGATTCTCCTTCCAGGTCGAGCTTGCCGAATTTGATGAATTTTTTTAACGGGATGACTTTTTCTTCCTGTGAAGGATCGACCCCGCGAATTAACGGTGCGAGTCGCCTGCCGTGATATTCCACAATCACCGGTCCTTGAACGAAAGGGGCGGTGGCGACTACGCCCGGCGTTTTATCGATTTTAGCCTTAAGCGGTCGCCAATCGCGGAACACATCCTCGGAAGTGACCAGGATGTGCGCGTCGAAATCGATAACCTTCTGGCGTAGCTCCCGATCGAAACCGGTCATGACCGCAATCACGAGAATCAGCACGGTCACGCCGAGGGTTACGCCGAGAACCGAGATTAATGTAATGATCGATAGAAATGTACGCTTCGGTTTCAGGTACCGCAGCGCCAGGAAAACACTAAATGGAAGCTTCAATGGGCTGTTAGCGTGGCGGCAAACTGGAATGGATTCAACCGCCGTCTGCGAAGGACGGTTAGGCTTTCGTTACCGCGTGTGCCTTTAGTTCTTGCAGCGTGACGAACTCGAGCGCAGACGCGTGTGTTGCTTCAAGATCGACAGGCGCCGCACGGTTGTGATCGAGAGCGCTTTTCCAGCGCGTCACGCACACACACCATCTATCGCCGGGTTTCAATCCGGGGAAACCCCACTCCGGACGTGGCGTGACGAGGTCGTTTCCATCCAGCACAGAGAAATCCAAAAATTCCTCGGTGACCTGCACGCAGACGGTGTGCTGGCCCACATCCTCTGGTCCTGTTCGGCAATAACCGTCGCGGTAAAAGCCGGTCATCGGATCGCGACAACAACATTTCAATTCCGTGCCCAAAACATTCGTTGGCATGCTGCAAGTTCCCTTAGTTTTTCCTGCTGTCAGGTTGAGCGAAGCGAAACGTCGCAGTTTTTTGATCCGAAGACTTTGGAAACCATCAGAGATTCTTCGCTTCGCTCAGAATGACATTTGTAGATGAATTGTGATATTTGTAAGCCTACCCAGGGACGAAGGAATGCCAATTAACGCGAAATATGTGCACACGAATCTGATCGCCAGGGATTGGAAAAGGCTGGTCCGATTCTATCGCGAAGTTTTCGGATGCGAACCGAAAGGTCCGGAACGCGATCTGTCTGCCGCATGGCTTGACCGTGTGAATTCGGTTCCGAACGCGCGTCTTCGTGGCGTTCATCTTCGATTACCTGGATACCACGATGATGGCCCCACCCTGGAGATCTTTAGCTATGATCGGTCGATCGAACGCGGATTGCCGAAGGCTAACGAGTGCGGGCTTGGCCACATTGCTTTCGCCGTGGACAACGTTGATGAAGCGCTACAAGCAGTGATCGCAGCCGGCGGAGGCATAGTTGGCGAGATCGCCACGGGAGAAGTGAAAGGCGCGGGTCTGATCCGGCTGGTGTACGCGCGAGATCCTGAAGGTAACATCGTCGAGTTGCAGAAATGGACGTGAGCGGCCGCGCGTAGTGGTCTCGCCATGACCGGGCAAACCGTCATCGCATACTGGCTTATCCCATCAGAGCCGGCACGGAGCTTCTTTCAGCGAATGATTAACGACCTCGCTCGCCGATACGATGCTCCCGTTTTCGAGCCGCACGTGACACTTCATGTTGGCGCGGATGAGCCTGCTGCAGCCGAGCAGGCACTCAGGGAATCGGCGCGCAACTGCGAACTCGTTAGGCTGACACCGCTTGGCATCGATCATTCCGACGAGTTTATTAAAACGCTTTTTGTGCAGTTCGGTATAAATCGCGAACTGCAGCATATCAATGACATCATTCGCAAGGGAGCGGACGATTCGTCAAAATACGAGGTAAAACCGCATTTGAGTTTGTTGTACAAGAGTTTGCCCTCAGCGACGCGAACCGGACTGGCGACTTCAATCGCAGTGCCGTTCGCTCAAATTTCTTTCGATGCGCTTCGAGCGGTCCGCTGTGTTTCCCCTACGCGAAACCGCGCAGACGTCGAAGCGTGGGAGCTGATACATGCAAGCAAACTGCGGCAGCTCAATTGCAATGTTGAATCACATATGTGATCAAACATTGCAAAGCCAGATTCGCTTAGTCTAACGAATGCTCGCAAGCGAGCCTTTTAACACCCTACAGTTCGACGATCCGGTACGGCTTTCCGGTTCTGTGCAGCACGGGCGCAGAAACGTTGTAAACGGGGATGCCCATCGAAGTTTTTCCGTCGGTAATGCCATTGTGCGCGTGGCCATGGAATACTGCCGTGGCGCGGAATCGGTTGATCGGTTCTTCCAGGCGACTGGAACCGAGGAAGGCAAAGATTTCAGGGTCTTCTCCCTCCAAGGTCGCGCGAATTGGCGAATAATGCAGCACCACGACCCGGCGCTCAGTTTGCAGCTTCACCAGGGCCTGCTCGAGGCGAATGGCGTGGCTGATTGATTCCTGCACGAACTGCTTGATCAACGGCTCGCCCCACGCGTTGAGCATCCGCCGTCCAAAACCGCCCCCGAACCCGCAGATCCCGGCAAAGCCAACGCCTGCAATTTCGACAGCCTCTCCGTTGAGCATGGTTACGCCGGTCTGATCGAGAATGTCAGCCACCGTTTCCGGGTGTCCGGATTCATAGTCGTGATTCCCGATGACTCCGATACACGGGATCTTTACCGCGCTGCGAATATCTGCAGCGAGTTCTTCCGCTTCTTCGGGAAGGCCGTACTCAGTCAGGTCCCCGCAGAGCAGAAGCACGTCCGCGTTGCTCGACATCTCGGCAAACGCTTCCTGCATCTTTCCGCGCGAATGTTTCGCGTAGTGTAGATCTGCTGTCGCCGCGATACGCAATCCACGGTTTGCCATCGCTTTAAGAAACGGAACGGCCCCCAGGTATGGACGTTTCGGGTAAGCAACATCCGCTGTCATGCACGCGTGTAGCGGTTGAAGTGCGTAATTGAATGAGTATGGCTGCAAGCACCCTAACGGTAGTTCCTCCCATTCGGGGCGAAGGCAGTCCTAATCAGTTTCATCGCAGATCAGTGGCCGCGCTGTATGCTGATAAAGTTCCTTTCCTGATCGGCGGGGCGTACATGGTAGAGGTATGCGGAGGCGTGTCGCGCAGCACAAAGGATTTTGATTTGTATGTTCGCCCGAAACATGTGCACGCTGCGCTCAAAGCACTGGCACGTGCGGGATACAAAACCGAACTGACATTTCCGCACTGGCTGGCGAAGGCCACGTACGATGGAGATATCCTTGATCTGATTTTTCGGGCGGGCAACGGCTTGTGCGAAGTGGATGATTCCTGGTTCAACCGGGCGCGCGACGACGAGCTGCTGGGGGTGCCAGTAAAACTTTGCGCGCCGGAGGAAATGATCTGGATGAAGGCGTACATCATGGAGCGCGAACGGTTCGACGGCGCTGACATCGCGCATATTCTCCGCTGCAGTGCGGCAGATATTGATTGGCCGCATCTTGTGCGAAGGTTCGGTCCTGACTGGCGCGTATTACTGAGCCATTTGATCCTGTTCGGGTTTGTTTATCCCGGAGAACGCACGCTGATTCCGGCGGCGATCATGGAGGACTTAATGTCACGACTCCGCAGCGAAACGAGGACGGCCGGTCCACAACGACTTTGTCGTGGCACGCTCCTTTCCCGGCAGCAATATCTTGTGGATATACGCGACTGGGGCTTTCGTGACGCTCGCCTGGAGGAGCGCGTTCACATGAGCGAGAAAGACATCGCCCATTGGACAGAGGCAATTGAGGAACAACAGTGATCCTACGGCGAAGGTGTTTCGCTGGGAGGCGATTCTGCAGGCGACGCACTCACGGAACTCGCGATGAGCTTCGCCTTGGCTGCTTGCAGGAGCTTTTTCTCTTCCGAATAAAGTTCGCCATGTTCGGCAGTAGCGATGTAATCCTTTGCTCTCTCTGATTCGTTCGCCTCGGCGAGCGCCAGCGCGACATAAAGCGCGGCGTGGGGATCGTGCAGCTGGTCAGCCGGCAAACTTTGAATAATGGCAAGAGCCTCTGCATTCTTTCCAAGCCGATTAAGCGAATATGCGTACGTCAAAGCGCAATTCACGTCGTTGGGCGCGCGATCATAAGCCTCTTTTGCCAGTTGATGTGACTTTTCTGTATCTTCACCAAGGTTCAGGCCGAGCCGGGCCAGATCGGCGGTGAGCGGTGCTTCGTTAGGCGAACTTTCATGAAGCCGTTGAAGCACTGCATACAGCCGCGTCGTTTCATCCCTGGCTCGATAGAGCTCTCGAAGATTGTCGAGCGCTTCGCGGCGCATCGTCGCATTTTCTTCGACGCGCATCCAAAGTTCTTCGGCCTGACTTGCCAGCTGCCACTTTGTCGCGAGGCGAGCAAGAGCGAGTTGACCTTCCGGGTCGTCCGCTGACAATTCAACAGCAGATCGCCAAAGCTTCTCGAATTCAGGAGCATCGGCTGATCGTAGATGCCGTTCCGCGATTGCACCGTAGGCCAGGCGCAGATATTCCGCGTTACCCCAATTCACGGTTCGGGTCCAGCGTCTAAGTCGCGACCAATTCTTTACTGTGGCGTAGGCATCCGCCACCGCGACAGATGCAGGCGGCGAATTCAGTTGTGCTGTGGGCAATTTGTCGATCCATTTCACGACGTCTCCAGCGAATCCATTCTGATTCATCCAATCAATCAACGATGCGAGATCAGATCCATTACGTGCCGCGAACGGCTTCACCTTCTCGAGGACCTGCCGGAATTTTTTCTCGTCTAGTTTTCGATAGAAATTCAGCGAGAGCAGGTAATCGCCGAATGTGACCTCTGGCGACATCTGCAGTTGTTGCGCAAATGTGTCCGCCGCGATGCGGTCATTCCGCTCCACCGCATCATTGAGTAACGCTCGCAGCGCGCCAGCCCGGTACGGACCTACCGTGCTGAGTCGCTCGAGCGTCTCGCGTGCGGCATCACTCTTTTCCGTGTCTTTGGAACGAATTTGGAGTGCCGCGAGATTGAATTGGTACAGATCGTTGTTTGGTTCTTTGTTTACCGCAGCTGCGAATTGTTCTTCCTGCTCCGCAAAATTGCCTTCTGCCCGCGCCAGCCAACCAGCAACGACATGGAAAGTTGCGCTGTCCCGATCACCCGGAGGAACTCGATTTAGCGCCTCACGAACCAAGTCGAGTTTTCCAAAGCGGAGCGCTGCGGAAGCAAGGTTGAGCTGACTTTCAGGATCCTTTGGCAGCAATCGCGCGATCCGTTCGCGCCATGTAAGCGCCTCTTCAAGATTTTGCCTTTCCGCTGTGTCAGCCAGAATCGACAGCGCTGCGACAGAATCCGGATGCCGGCGGACGAGTTCCTGTGCGATTTGTCCTGCCTTGCTGAACTTCCCTTCCTGCGAAAGCATGGTCGCCTTTCGCAGTAATCCGCGTTCATGCCAGCTCTCGTAAAGTCTTGCGGCATAACGGACAAAAAAGACGCCTAACAACAATGCGATTACTAATCCCGCGATCGCCACGGGCACACCATTCCTCCTGAGCTTCTCATGCAAGCTCGAATGTGTTCCGGTTAAGGATGCCCGATCTGTTGTTTGTTCGACTTGATCGAATTGATCCGGTTCCTGGTGCGTTGTCTCGACGCCCGCCGATCCACTTCTCCGTTTCATGTAAAGGTTTCGGCGCTATCGATGAGCCGGCATTTCGATTTGTTCGGTCGTGAGAGCCGGTTCGATTGGCCGGGATGGTTGCCGCAAATGCGGGCCCCAAACATAACGCATAAAAAGCACTTTCAGCGTCGCAGTAAGCGGCACGGCAAGAAGTGGACCGATAACTCCGCCAATGATCAAGCCCCAGACGAAAATCGACACAATCACGGTCATCGGATGTAGGCCGACGTAGTTTCCGACAATTCGTGGCGCATAGAAAAGACCTTCCAAATTCTGCACCACGATGAAAATCGCCGTTACGATGACGGGGTGAGTCCAATCACCCCATTGGAATGCAGCGATGAGAACAGCAGGCACCCAGCAAATAATAATCCCGATATACGGAATCATGGTGAGCACGACTACCATTGCGCCGATGACAGGCGCGAAGTTCAAGCCGATCGCTGTCAACAAGATGCCGATGGCGATACCGTCAACCAAACAGACCAGAAGCTGACCACGGAAGTACGCAACAACGTACGAGTTGATTTGTGATATCACTTCCGCCACCTCGTTCTTCAGCGGCGAGGCGCGCAACGGCAGATAGTCACTCCATCTTTCCTCAATGCGTGGCTTTTCTTTCAACAGAAAAAATAGATAAACCGGCACAAGAATCAGACTGAGCAGGAAGCCGGTAGCGCCGAGAAATCCGCCGATGCTTGTTTTTAAAATGTCCCACACTTTTGCCAGCAAAGTCGGAAGGGCGTCCTGCAGCTTTGGCATCTGTTTTTCCACGTAGGCCTGAATTCGCTGACGTTCGGCGCTGCTCAGTTTGGGCTGTGTCGGCGCGATTACCTCGACGGCGGGAGTAGTGGCTTGCGGCGATGCGGAAGGACTCGCAGTCGTCTGTCGATGAGGAGAAGGGGACGGACCCGGGCCGATCAGGAGATTGGTAAGATTTTTCGACGCGGATTTGGTCTGCCCTGCGCCAAGAAAACCAAATGTCTGATCAAAGCGATAGATAAGATCGACAATGTAATTCCGGGCCCGGTCCGTGTAAGAAGGGATTTGCCTGGCGAAGTTCGCGCTCTGGACAGAAATCGTCGGGACGAGCCATCCTGCCAATCCGCCCAGGGCAAAAAACGCGATGGCGAAAAGCAGCGCTATGGCCTTGGTGCGCGTAAGCACCCCGCGAGACATTCTTGTCACGAGCGGGTCGAGCAGATACGCGAGAATTGCGGCAATGGCCACCGGGATCAGAATCGGCTGGAGAAAACTGATGAGGCTCGCGCCTGCCCAGATCGCGGCGGCAACGATGACGACGAGAACAACGAGAAAACAGGCAGTCAACGCCGCCCACATCATCTTGCGTTGCCACAACGTGGGGTATTCCTTCATTTCTCAACCGAACCGAAATGTCGGGGCGGGTGTTCAGTGCTCCTAATCGGTATCCGATGTGAATTCGCTCGTTAGGTGGGATTTGTTGGTTCCGGTAGATTCTTGCCGATCGCTTTTTTCGTCGTCTGGATTTTGTCTGCCAGGCTTTTGTTTTTTGGATCCAGCGTCAGTGCTTTCTGCCACGCTTCCAATGCTTCGCGGGTCCGGTTCAATTTCAAATAAGTGTCGCCGATGTGCTCGAAGACCACTGGATCTTCGCGCTCTGCGGTTTTCGCGGCGCGAAGCAGGTTGTCCAAAGCTCGATCAAACTGACCTTTCCGAAATTGCACCCAGCCCAGACTATCCAGGTAGGAAGTATTGTTCGGTTCAGCCTGTAATGCGCGTCTGATCATCGCTTCAGCTTCGTCCAAATTCATGTTGTGATCGGCCCACATGTAACCCAGATAATTGCAAGCGTCGGCTGAGTTATCGGGATCCAGCGCGATTGACTTGCGCAGCAAATCGGTGGCCTTGTCGTACAAGCCCGCCTGTTCGGCAGCTGCTCCGTAATTGAAGTAAAACTTCGCGTTCACGAAGTCATCGTCTTCTTGCAGTTGCGCTTCGTGCAGCGCCTCCTCGAATGTGGCTACTGCTTGCTGGCTCTGTTTTGCTTCGCGCTGCGCGATCGCCAAATAGTAGACGATCTCCGGAGCGCCTGGAAACCGCCGCCTCGCGTCACCCAGCAAATTCACTGCGTGTTCTGCGTTTCTTAAAGGTCCTAAAAGCAGCTCCGCGAGACGCACATAGGTGCCGGCGTGGTTTGGATTGATTAGAAGGCTTTGCTCGTAATTAACGGCGACCTTGGCAAATTTCGCCTTCGCTTCCTCGATCCGGTTCGCGCGTTGAAGCGATCGCGCTTCTTCATCCAGGACCTGGGCCAGTAAATCGTACGGCTGATACTTTTCCGGGTGTTCCTTGATGATTTGCTCGAGCATCTCCACCGCTTTATCTCTTTGGTTTGTCAGGACGAAGCCGGTCGCCAGTTTCTCTCGTGCATTTGCGTCGTCCGGCTGGAGTTCGAGAACACGCAAGTAAAGCGGGATCGCTTCCTTCAATTGCTGCGATGCTGCGTAATAATCCGCTACGTCCTTCAGAATGCTCGGATCATCGTCGGCGTGTTCAGCAGCGCGTTTGAAAACCTCGTTGATCTTTTTCAGTTCGTCGGGCTTCGGTTGTGAATCGGACTTAAAAAGAATCGCCACGTAAAGTTTTCCAAGGTGCGTCCAAAAGTTGGGATCACTGCTATTCACTTTGAGGGCGCGATCCAGAGCCTCGACTGCGTTTCTCTCCTGTCCCGCCGCGAGTTCGATTTCAACCAGACGCTGATACCCTTCCACGTCTGCCGGATTCAGAGCGATAGCGCGATTCGCGTAGTCGATCGCCTGGTCCGTTCTCTTCAAATATCTCGTGTAGATGAAAGCAAGTTGTTGATACGGCTCGGCCTTTTTTGGGTTTGCCTTGATCGCATCCTTCAGAACATCGATGGCCTGCGGAAAATCATCCTGCTGTATCAGCAAACCCGCCACGCGAGCGGCCAGCTCCGACTGGCCTGGATCGACGTTGAGTACTTTGCGATACGCATCGAGCGCACGCTCCATCTCGCCATTTTCCTCAAACCCGATTCCTTCAACGAAATGCGCTAGCGCGTCCGCTTTATGAGCGGCTTGCGGCCGCAACGCGAGATCCGCCGCCGGTTTCGCTACGACGGAATCATCGTGGCGCGCCGGTTTCCCCGGGCGAGCGTGAGGAACTTTTGCCGGTGAACCTCTGGGCGCTTGTGCCTGCGCCATTGTTCCGGCGACCAGAATGCCCAGTGCCAAAACGAGAGTTCGGCAAAGGCGCCAAACGCAGCACTTTTTCTGCTCGCTCACCCTTTAATCTTATCTTTCCGGCGCGGATTCGGCAAACCACCGCATTAGCTGCGCCAGCGAGGCAAAATGCCGCCTACAACTTGTACCGCAATCGCTTCTTGTGCCGGTGCGCCTTCATGCGCTTGCGGCGTTTGTGCTTGGCGATTTTTGCTTTCCTTCTTTTTTTAAGCGAGCCCATTCAGATTTTTTGAGTAACTGCGATCCGGATTGAATCATCTAATTCACCGCCGCGCAAGTCTGAGTGACAGATTCAGCTATCTGTTTTCCTTTGTTGGCCCAGGGGCGGCTTTCTTTTTATCCTGTGCCCCAATGCCGATCTTCTTGAGGAACGGCTCGATGGATTGTTTCCGCCCCAAAAATTTTTCGATCGATTCGTTGACGTCGCGCGAATCGCCGGGCTCATAGATTTCGCGGCGCAATTTCATTCCGGCTTGTTTATCAAGGTAGCCGTCCTTCGCCTTTTCAAAAACAGTCGCCATATCAGCGGCGATCGCGTCTGCCCAAGCGTAACCATAGTAACCGGCATCGTAGCCGTTCAAATGACCGAAGTAAGAGACGAACGTGGTGCTCGGATCAATCGGTAAAAAGACTTTTTCCAAAATGGGGTTCGATATCGCCACGGAATCGTATGGCATTTCTTCGGGATGCGGATCGTGTAAGGCAAGATCGAGCGACGCGAACGCGAACTGGCGGCGATAAAGCACGCCGGCATTTGCCAGCTTCGCGTCGTTAAGCTTCTTGACGATATCGGCAGGGATCTTTTTGGAGGGATCCCGGTAATCGGCGGCAAAAGTATCGAGAACTTTCTTATCCCAAACCCAGTTTTGCAGCATTTGCGACGGCGCTTCCACAAAATCGCCCGGGACATGCGTTCCGGCGAAGCGGCCATACCTGGCGCGCGTAACGATGGAATGCAGAGCATGTCCGAACTCGTGGAAAAGCGTCTCCACATCCTGGTGCGTCATTAGCGACGGAGTATCGCCAGTCGCTGGTGGAAAATTGCAAAGCAGGGCAACGGTGGGTCGCTGATATTTTCCGTTCGGCAAAAGCTTGCCGCTGATGATGTCGAATTGCGCGAAGTGATTGAATTTCCCGTCGCGAGGGAACATGTCGAGATAAAACATCCCGAGCGGTTCGCCGCTGGCTGAATCACTGACAACATACAACTGGAGATCATCGATCCATTTGTAAGGCGCAACGATCTTTTCGAATTTCAGGCCGAAGATGCTCTGATAAATATTGAACATCCCGTCGAGAACTTTTTGGAACGGGAAATACGCGCGCAAAGCTTCCTTATCGACCGCGTATTTCTGCTTGTTGAGCTGGTTGCTGTAGTACCGCCAATCCCACACCATTATCCTGGCATTCGGATCCTTCGTATCGGCAGCTTTCAATTTTTGCAGTTCCGCGATTTCACTGTCGAACTTTGGTTGAATGCCAGTGACCAGATCGTTGATGTACTTCTCCGCATTCATGCCGGTCCTGGCCATTTTGACTTCTGTTTGGTAATCGTCCCATGACTTGTAACCGAGGCGCAGCGCGATCTCGTTTCTGAGCGCGAGCATTTGGTTTAGAAGGGCAACGTTCTTGTCTTTCGCCAGCGTTTCGCGGACGATGTATAGCTGTTTCCGCGTGGCCTCGTTTTTGGCGTTCTCCTGCACGGTGTTGAATTGCCACGTCACATTCGCCATGACGGTGTACACATCATCGCCGGTTTTGATCCCTGGCGATGCAAAGAAGCTTTCCGGAAGCCCTTCGAGATCGGCTTTGCTGAACATGACCGGAGCGTTGGCGTTGACGATGTTGCTGTCGAAATCCGTTCCAAGCTTCGAAAGCTCTTTGCGTAATCCCTCGACTTCCTTGCGCTGGTCGGGAGGTAATTCCAAGCCGGCACGGCGATAATCGCGCAGCGTTTCCTTCAGCAGCTTTTCGTCTTCGCCGCTGAGTTTGGGATGTGTATCAGCGAAAGCTTTGATCGCTTTGTAAACGTCTTCGCGATAGTCGATACCGACCGCCCAATCTTGAAACGCTTTCACGGCATTCTCGGCAGCAGTACGCATCGCCGGGTTCGTGTTTGTTTCCTTGATGATGGTGGCTCTGTTCGCGGCGAGACCTGCCTCGTAAGTGACGTCGTCGAGCGCGACTACCGTGCTTTTAAAAGTCGCCTTGGTCGGATCTTGAGCGCCGATCTGGTCTAACGCAGCATTGGCTTTGGCGATCGCGTTTTTTGTCGCCGTCTCAACCGCTTCCGGCGTTTTTTCCCAATTTGGAATCGTTAATACGGCATTGGCCTTTGCCGCGGCGGCGCGAAAATCATCGACTGTTTTCATTTCTGCTGCGGAAACGACCAAGCTCGAAGCTAGTACGACGAGTGGGACCTGAATGAATGCGGCTTTAATGGGATTGTTCGACATAAGAGTGGAAGCGCAAAACAGGCCAAAGATTTACACATAATTTCATTAATCGCAGACGGAATTTTGGTGAATGTCTGTTTCATCTGTGATGATCTGTGGCGAGAAGCGTCTCTCTCTGAGAGCAGTCCTTTAGACATGGTCCACAAATTTTTCGTTGCCTTTATTCCGATTTTTGTCGCGATCGACGCCATCGGCCTGGTGGCGATGTTTTTGGGTTTAGCCGGGGACACTCCGCGCGAGCAACGGCAGCGAGAAGGTTTCATTGCCATCTTCACAGCGCTTTGCATTTCCGTTGGATTCATATTCCTCGGAAAAATCATCTTTAGCGCACTGGGAATCACCGTGGCCGATTTTCAGGTGGCAGGCGGTTTGATTTTGCTCGGCATTGCTGGACGCGAACTGCTGAATGTGGCGCCCTCCAGTCGCGAAGCCACAGACGATTTCGGCGTGGTTCCGCTTGGGATGCCTTTGATCGCCGGTCCGGCGCTCCTGACAGCGCTATTGATTCTGGTAGATACAGTCGGCCTGGTATTTACGATCGCGGCGCTTCTGGTCAATCTCGCGCTGGTCGTAGTTGCATTCTGGAATGCAGACTTCGTCGCGCACTTGATGGGCAGACAAGGCTTACGCGGCGTATCGAAAATAGTGGCGCTTCTGCTGGCGGCTATTGCGGTCAGCCTGATTCGCC
The DNA here is from genome assembly GCA_025935755.1 of Chthoniobacterales bacterium. GTDB lineage: Bacteria > Verrucomicrobiota > Verrucomicrobiia > Chthoniobacterales > UBA10450 > Udaeobacter. Next base: position 25,379 of record JAICUQ010000009.1, read on the forward strand.
GCGGGTGGCACGGCGTATAATGCCGGTGCTCGTACCCTAACGCACTACCGTCGCGACCTGGCGATTCGCTCCGCCTGAACCGTGGGAGTGTTAAAACCCTGAATCGAAACGCCCGCCGCTGGCAATGTGGCGCCGAGCGTAGGGCCAAAAGTCCTTGAGTTCGGCACTTTTATCACCGTGCTGAAATCGCCAGTTCAACTCGACTTCGATAGCCTTGATTTCATCCTGCTGCGGCAGAGCCATTCCGCTGTAGATGTACGCAGGGACCTCATTGCGCGTTCTTGTGAACGGGACTGTTGCATAGAGATCGAGGCGGCGCTGCTGCAGTTGAGCCGTGCTCCAATCTTTGTATGCGGAGCTACGATGGCCCCATGCGTCCGTCGTGTAGGCATACCGGGAGTACGGATAACCGCCGGTGACTGCCGGACCAGGGGGAGGCGCGGGTTGGTTTGCGCAGCCAATCAGTCCAATGGCACATGCTGCTAAAAACACAGTTTTCATCTCATTTGTTTCCTTGATTTCGTTCAGGCACCCGGTGCGACTATTTAACCACACAATCTAAACGTAGTCGCGGCGTTATTTGCTGTGTCGGACCGTTACGCTATAGTCCTACTCGTAACCAAACAAACGCCGGAGGCCGATTCACAGTGCAAACTGGCGGGCTTCATTGACACCCTAAGCGCCTCTCGGTAAAATCCTCGCCTTTATGAGATTTCCTCTACCGCTTACGGCGAAAATTGCTGCTTATGTGATCGGGCATAAGCTGCGGGGCACCAAGAAGTTCGCCACGGTCCTACAGCTCGAGCCGTTACATACGTGCAATCTTACCTGCACAGGGTGCGGGCGGATTCGCGAATACTCGACGTCGCTTAAGGACATGATGAGCTTGGAAGATTGCCTGTCCGCGGCAGAAGAATGCAACGCGCCTATGGTCTCAATCTGCGGCGGGGAACCGTTGATCTATCCGTACATCGAAGCGCTTGTAGAAGGATCGATCGCGCAGGGACGGATCGTTTACATCTGCACCAACGCCATGTTCATGCGGAAAAAAATGCGCGAATGGTTGGCCAAGGAATTGAGCAACGCGCAAAATGGCAGCGGCAAAAAACTCGAAGAGAAAATCGATGTTCTCCTCAAGGCGGGATTGGTTTCTGAAAAAGACGCCGCTGAAATCCGCAAGGGCCCGAAAGACCCTGCTAAGCCAACGATTGGCCCAAGCAGATGGATGTACTGGAACGTGCACCTTGATGGCTTGGAGCGGACGCACGATTTGATCGTCGAACGCGAGGGTGTTTTCAAAGAATGTATCCTCGCGATCAAAATGGCGAAACTGCTCGGTTACCAGGTCGCGACCAACACCACGATCTACAAAGAAACCGATATGGAGGAAATCGAACGCATGTTCGATTACCTGTCAGATTTGGGTGTTGACGGACACACGATCACGCCCGGATACGACTACGACGCAGCCAAACGGGACATGATCAAACGGCTCAGTCTGCGACCCGAAGATTTCTTTCTCACCCGGCCAATGACCGTTCAGAAATTCCGCAAAATCGAGGAATGGATGAATAAATACACGTTTTTCGGAACACCGGTCTATTTTGAATTCCTCGCCGGCAAACGTGACCTGACGTGTTCTGCATGGGCAATTCCGACGCGAAACATCCGTGGCTGGAAAGGTCCGTGCTATTTGATGACCGACGGCCATTTCTCCAGCTACGCGGAATTGCTCGAACGGACGGAGTGGGATCGCTATGGAGTGGTAGATGGGGTTGCACGCGATAGCCGGTGCGAAAACTGCATGGTCCATTGCGGTTACGAGCCGACTGCAACGCTAGGCAGGCAAGCTCAGCGCGGCGACACATGGAAAACCATCAAGTTTAATTTCGGTGCCAAGCCGAAGGCAACCGGACGCGGCAGTGAAGTGCTCGCCTACAACGGCGTTAGCTCGGGAAACGGCCATCTTACCGGCAAACGCGCCGAGCCAGCCGTAAAAGCTTCCTGATCGCGATGCCGGCGAATCAATTCATAGTTTTACCAAGTTCGCCCGAAACCGGGGAGAGTTACTCTGCCGCAGACGGAGAGATCCGACAGGCGATTTCGCGCGCACAGGAAAATCTATTGCGCCAGCAAAAACCTGACGGGCACTGGTGCGGCGAACTCCTGGTCGATAGCACACTCTGCTCCGACTACGTGGTGTTCATGCATTGGTGCGGCGAAGTGGACGTGCAACTGCAGCGTCGTTGCGTTCGTCACATTCTTAAACGCCAATCGCCCGACGGCGGCTGGAACATCTATCATGGTGGGCCAAGTGAGATTAATGCTTCAGTGAAAGCGTATTTCGCTCTCAAGCTGTCCGGTTGTTCCGTGGACGCACCATTCATGCAGGAAGCGCGCGCAACGATCATGCGCCTGGGCGGAATTCCGCAAATGAACACGTTCAGCAAACTTTACCTCGCGTTGCTGGGTGTGTTCCCGTGGAAATATTTACCGGCAATTCCGGTGGAGATGGTGCTTCTGCCGAGCTGGGCTCCTTTTCACATTTACAAAATGTCATCGTGGAGCCGGGCGATGCTTATTCCGCTCTCCATTATCAATCATTTTAAACCCACGCGAATTTTGCCCGGTGACAAGCAACTCCACGAACTATACCCACTCGGCACGGAGCAAGCGGATCTGCGGCTGCCGCGCAGCGAAAAATTTTGGACCTGGCGCAACTTTTTCCTTCGCTTTGATGATACCCTGAAGTTTCTGCAACCTCTTCGGGTTGGCTTGTTGCGCGGGCGTGCCTTGGAAGCAGCGGAGCGATGGATGCTGGAGCGAATTCGAGAAGGCAGCGACGGTCTCGCCGCCGTTTATCCCGCAATGCTCAACTGCATGATTGCTCTTCGTGCGCTCGGCTATCCAAAAACACACCCGGATTACGCCAAAGCTGAGAAAGATTTCTCGGGTTTGTTCGTCGATGATCCCGAGGATTTCAGAATTCAACCATGTCTCTCGCCAGTTTGGGATACAGCGATCACGATCATCTCGCTCGCAGATTCCGGTCTGTCACCAGAACATCCGTCACTGCAAAAAGCCGCTGAGTGGCTGGTGAACAAGGAAGTGCGAATCCGCGGCGATTGGGCGGTCAACAATTCATATCCCGAGGCGAGTGGCTGGGCGTTTGAATACAACAATGTCTATTACCCCGACACAGACGACACTGCGATGGTGTTAATGGCACTGAGGCTCGTTCAACCGAAAGATTCGCAATCGCTCAAGGAACTCTTTCGCCGGGCACTGGGATGGCAGCTCAGTTTCCAATGTCGCGACGGCGGATGGGCGGCATTCGATAAGGATGTGACTACGCCATGGCTGGAAGATATGCCATTCGCGGATCACAATGCGATTCTCGATCCTACCTGCAGCGATTTGACTGCGCGGACGCTTGAGCTGCTTGGCTACATTGGATTCGATCGCAATGAGAAATGCGTTCGCGACGCCATCAAATATTTGATCGCAACTCAGGACGATGATGGTTCGTGGTACGGCCGCTGGGGAGTGAATTACATCTATGGCACCTGGCAGGTGCTGCGTGGGTTGCGGGTCATCGGCGAAGATATGACGCAGGATTGGATTTTGCGCGGGCGCGATTGGCTCGAAAGCTGCCAAAATCCCGATGGAGGATGGGGTGAGACCTGTGGCACGTACGAAAATCCATCGACCAAAGGGATTGGCCCCAGCACTGCATCGCAGACCGCGTGGGCGATCATGGGTATTTGCGCCTGCGGTGACCTCGAGCGGCCGAGCGTTCAGCGAGGATTGCGTTACCTCCTGCGTTCGCAAAAACCCGATGGCTCATGGGACGAAGATGAAATCACCGGCACCGGTTTTCCGCGCACCTTCTATTTGAAGTACGACATGTATCGCCAGAATTTTCCGCTTTTAGCTCTGGCGACATATGCGAATCATCGCAGCGGAATCGGGCATCGCCCGGGGTTTTATCGTTGCGAGGCCTAAGCGGGCGTCGGGAACGGGCCGACGGATAAAATAAAACCTGTCGCTCGGCGTAATTCGATCTAACAGTAACGATTATGGCTTACGAATTACCTAAATTACCTTATGCCTATGATGCGCTGGAGCCGCACATCGATGCGCGCACAATGGAGATTCACTACACCAAACATCATCAGGCTTACGTCGATAACCTGAACAAGGCAGTCAAAGGCACCGATCTGGAAAAGAAAACAGTGCAAGATCTCATTAGCGATCTGAATGCGGTGCCGGAAAACATTCGCACAGCGGTGCGGAATAACGGCGGGGGACATGCGAATCACTCGTTCTTTTGGAAGATCATGGGTCCGAATGCGGGAGGTGAACCGAAAGGCAAACTCGCCGACGACATCAAATCGGCATTCGGCAGCTTCGATCAATTTAAAGAAAAACTCAGTACTGCCGGTGTGGGCCGGTTCGGCAGTGGCTGGGCATGGTTGATCAAGGGCAAGAATGGCGGCCTGGAGATAATCTCCACGCCAAATCAAGATAGTCCTTTGATGGAGGGCAATACGCCAATCCTGGGTGTAGACGTGTGGGAGCACGCATATTACCTGAAATATCAAAACCGCCGCGCCGATTATCTAAAGGCATGGTGGAACGTCGTGAACTGGGACGCGATCGCGAAGAATTACGCGTAGCGGCGAGTCGGCGGTTCTGGGACCGCACGCTTAAAGCATGCTGGTGAAGGAATTCTGCCTTCACAAACTTTTCTTTGGATTCCGCTATCAGGCATGACGAGAATTCCAGGATAAAGTTCGCGAATGCAGGATGCATTCGCCAGGTCGCCGAGGCCACCGCTCCCGTGAAACAGACATGGCCTTCTTAAACGAAAACTATTTAAAACTTCAGGCCGGCTATCTCTTTCCAGAAGTAGCGAGGCGCGTTCGCGAATTCTGCGAAGCCGATCCTGAAGGCGCCAGGCGGTTGATCCGCTGCGGGATCGGCGACGTTACAGAGCCGCTTCCGTCCGCGGCGATCGATGCAATGAAGCGTGCAGTCGATGAACTCGGAAATCGCGAAACTTTTCGCGGTTACGGTCCGGAACAGGGCTACCAGTTTCTGAGATCAACCATCGCGCAAAACGATTACCGCGATCGAAGTATCGATGTTGCTGACGACGAAATCTTTGTTTCAGACGGATCCAAGAACGATTGCGGTTACGTTCTCGATATTCTCGGCTGTCAAAACAAGGTCGCGGTGCCGGACCCGGTTTATCCGGTCTACGTAGACACAAACGTGATGGCGGGCCACACCGGACCTGTGCGAAAGGACGGCAGCTACGAAGGCGTTTGTTATCTGCCATGTACCGCGGAAAACAATTTCGTGCCTGAGCCACCTAAAGAGCACGTTGACGTCGTTTACTTATGTTTTCCAAATAATCCCACCGGTGCGGTCGCATCTCGCGCGCAACTCGCACGCTGGGTTGATTACGCGCACCAACACGATGCGCTGTTGCTCTTCGACGCGGCTTACGAAGCGTACATTTCCGATCCGGAGATTCCTCATTCTATTTTTGATATTCCGGGTGCGCTCGATTGCGCGATTGAATTGCGGAGTTTTTCAAAGAACGGCGGATTCACCGGTGTCCGCTGTGGATTTACGGTGATGCCGAAAGCGGTGCTGGCCCGGACCGCCGACGGGCAACGGCTTCCGCTGCATGCGCTTTGGCACCGCCGCTGGAGCACCAAATCGAACAGCGTTGCTTACCCGGTGCAGCGTGGCGCTGAAGCTTTGTATTCTGCTCAAGGCCGGGAACAGGTTCGTGCGCTCATCGATCATTACATGGGGAACGCCAGAGTTCTTCGCGCCGCCGCGGCTGATGCAGGGTTGGAGGCTTTCGGAGGAGTTAACGCGCCTTATATCTGGGTAAAAACGCCGAACGGACTGACAAGCTGGCAAGTATTCGACCGGATCCTACGCGAACTGAACGTGGTGATCACGCCGGGCGCGGGTTTCGGCGCACAAGGGGAGGGTTATTTCCGGATATCGGCGTTCAACAGCAGAGAAAACGCCAGCGAAGTGGCGCGGCGTTTGAAAACCCTGCGCAAGTCGTGACAAAGACGATCTTATCCAGGAATCAAATTTGCGCCCATAGGATTGCCTGCCTCCGCCCTGTCACGTAAAGTGCGCGAAGTTTTTCGGGGACCATCTGGCGTGCCGGAACGAAAACAAAATCTGCCACAGCTCTATCGCTTTTGTTACCTGATGCTCGGCGACTTGCGAAAGGCACAGGAAATTTTTCACGCGACCTTGCGTGAGGCCGCGGTGCGCGCGGCGCGCGGGGACGTACCGGACGAACCGTTCTGGTTGTTTAGCGACGCGCGGTGGCGGTGCCTGGAAGCGACGAAAAGTGATTTGCAACCCGAGCCGATTGAAATGGAAGAGCGGGATGTCACCGCCGACGCTGAATCACAAATTCAGCGACTTGATCCCATGCAGCTGGCAGTTTGGATTTCTGCTGCGCCTGATCCGCAACGAAGCGCACTGGCGTTATTTTATCTCGACGAGTTCGATTACCGGGACATCCTCGACATTGCTGACCTGAAATTGACGGAACTTTCGCATCTTCTCTCCACGGGCCGGCGGCAGTTGCAGGCATGGCTTGACTCGAAATTTCCCAAGCACAACAAGGCATGAATCTACTGTCGTCGATGCGCCGGCAGCGCTTCCTTTTGAATTGCGCCCCCATTAGCGCGCGTCAACCGGCCGACCGTTCAATGCGCGCGGCCTTGTCTCGTGCGGACGGCTCCGCGGAATTTACCGATCAACAAAAGTTCGATCGGGCTGTTGCGCAGGTGGTCCATCTGATAGCCATTCCGGCAGAATCCGCGGAGTGGTTCTCAGAAAAAGACGTGCTTCCAGTCGCGAAGCGGAGTTGGAAAAGCACGCTGCGCAATCCAGCGGTGTGGGCGATCAGCATCGCCGTTGTGGTGATCGCCGGGGTGTTCGTATTCAATTTCGTTAGTCATTTAAACGATTTCCCCGGCTCGAGGACGGCTCGCAAATTGCTGGGAATCGCGGCTTCAACGCGACCGGTGATGCTGGATCCGGTGAATGCCGAAGCAGGAACGTTAAGCGACCTCTTTTTTATGAAACACGGCTTGGAACATTACGATGTTCCGGCGGAGTTCGCCGAGTTTGCCACAATTGGTTGTCGCGTTTTTGAAGACGACGAGTCGCGCCGTATCGCTCAAATTTGGGTCTCCGAGAAACGGATGCAGTTCTTTCTATTTCCCGCGGAGAGAGACACCAAGACCGGAGCAGTGCAGCGGTTTCCCGGCTGGCGCTATGTCCATCAGGAAGGGTGGACGGGTGCGGTGACCGAACACAGCGGCGTCTGCTTCATGGCTGCCATCCGCGGCGGCGACAAGGAGTTGGCGCCGTATCTTTCACAACCCAGGCAATAGGAGTGCCAGGGGGGAGATTCGAACTCCCGACCAAGGGCTTATGAGTCCCCTGCTCTACCACTGAGCTACCCTGGCTTTATTTGGGTGGGCAAACCTAGCGAATTTTTGTTGGACGACCAACTCCGAACGCTTTCGCGGCCTGCTTTACCACTGAGCGATCCGGGCGTGAGGCAGGAAGCTGAATCTCATCCCCCTGGTGTCAACGCACGCGAACGCGCGCACGCTTTGGACATTATTCGGCGTTGGACGTTGAGTGTTCGGCGTCGGACGTTTCTGCGTGAGGCCGGACGCGCTTCGAAATTTCGCGGAAAGATTTTTCGCGCAGGGGAACTCCTATTGGCTGACGCGATTTGTCATTTTGCGACTGCTCGGGTTTGTATATGCGATCGCATTCCTGGTTGCGGCAAATCAACTCGTCCCGCTCATTGGCCAGCACGGGCTAACGCCCGCCACGCATTTTCTAAACGAAGTTCATAGTCAACTGGGCTCGCGAAGCGCCGGTATGCTGCGAGTGCCAACGCTCTTCTGGTTTGGAATCTCCGACCATGCGTTGTCGATCTTCTCCTGGGTTGGATTCGCGCTGTCGATCGTTGTTCTCGCCGGTTATGCGAACGCGATTTTACTGACGGTGCTTTGGGCGATGTACATGTCGATCGTTCACATCGGTCAGATTTGGTACGGCTACGGTTGGGAAATCCAGCTGCTGGAGACGGGATTTCTATCGATCTTTCTTTGTCCGCTTTTTGAGGTCCGCCCCTTTCCGAAGTCCCGGCCGCCGATCCTGGTGATCTGGCTTTTTCGCTGGCTCGGGTTTCGCATCATGTTTGGCGCCGGTCTCATCAAACTGCGCGGCGACTCCTGTTGGCGCGATCTGACGTGCCTCTACTATCATTACGAGACGCAGCCGATCCCGAACCCGATCAGTCGCTATCTCCACTTTGCCCCGCTTTGGTTCCATAAACTTGAAGTGCTTTGGAATCACGTCATTGAATTGATCGTCCCCTGGTTTTCTTTCGGTCCGCGAGCGGCCCGGCACATCGCCGGCGTTTTGCTGGTCACGTTCCAGATTTTTCTCATCATCAGCGGCAACCTATCGTTTCTTAATTATCTCACCATCATTCCGTTTCTCGCCTGCTTCGACGACAGCTTCCTTAGGCGTTTTCTGCCGCGATCGGTCGTGAGGCGCGCACAGGAAGCGGCGCAGGATTATCGGCCGTCGCGCATCAACAACGGCATTGCTGTTGCGGTAACTGTTATGGTGATCTGGCTCAGCATACCGACGGTGCTGAATCTGGCGTCCGGCCGGCAGTTGATGAATTACTCGTACGATCCCCTCGATCTGGTGAACACCTACGGCGCATTCGGGACCGTTGGGCGCGAGCGCGATGAAATTATTTTCGAAGGGACAGACGACGCGCTGATTACCGGCGACACAAAATGGAAAGAGTACGAGTTCAAAGCCAAGCCTGGCGACCCGAACCGCCGCCCGCCATTCATTGCTCCATATCAGCCGCGGCTTGATTGGCAAATCTGGTTCGCCGCGATGTCATCGCCTTCCCGGTATCCGTGGACGCTCCATTTTGTTTGGAAACTTTTGCACAACGATCGTGGCACGTTATCGCTCATCGCAAACAATCCGTTCCCCGATGCGCCGCCTCGTTACATTCGAGCGCGACTTTATCGGTACCAGTTTGCCCCGATTGGCGACAAATCGTGGTGGAAACGCGAACCAATCGGAGAATGGCTGCCGGTGCTCTCTGCTGACAATCCGCAGTTTCGCAGGTTGCTTGAGTCGATGGGCTGGGTTGATGAGTAACGTGCCGGCCTTCTACCGAACGGGGTGAGTGCAAATTAAACAGGGTGAATGAAAGCTGCTCCATTTGTCAGCGCTAACTTTTTGGAGCGCGTCGCTGACCCTGGCTCACCTTTGCATCTCGATTATTTGGCGTACCGGGATGGAAGAATTACCCGTGCGGAGTTGGTTCGCCGGCTGCCGCATGTTGCCATGATCGGCGACAGCGTTTGTCTGGACATTTACATTTCGTCGCCATGGAACACATTCTGGCGCGCACGCACGTGCCGCGGAAAGAACTGGTTTCTTCATCTTGATGATGCTCCATGCGTTTGCAGTGTTTCGAAAAGTTTGGAGGCAATCACACCATTCGTCGCGATCGAATTCGCCGGGATTGGTGCGCTCGTCGATCATGAACATGGGCGTCCAAATCTTTCCCGGCGGATTCTCGGGACGCGCAATTTCTCAGGGCAAATCAATGAATTGGTGCGGGCGCGCCGGTTTCCTGATCTGACGCTGATTTCGATTGGACACAATAATGTCGATTGGGCATGGCGCTGTCCGACGCACGAACTCCATACGCCTGACCAGCGCTTGCAACGATTGAGCAGGGAACTTCGGGAGAATTACGCGCGCGAGCTGCGACGCTTGCTCGAGCGTGCGCATGTCCAGAAACATCGCGTGGCAATTGTGGTTTACGGGCTGATTAACTTCGGATCGTACTTCGAAGGTCGCGAAGCCGCAGAACGTCTTAAACAATCAGACACAACTCTGTATCGGCATCTGGAAACGACATACAAACATTTCGTCTCATTTCATCCCACATACCGGCATGATTTGATTCGGCTGGCATCGATGGTGAACCAGGAGCTATTCAAAATGGTAGAGACTTTCAATTGCGAAGTCCTCCAATACGACGAGCACATTCAGCTGCGATATTCCGATGCCCTGGCGACGGCGAATCTCAATCGCGCGGAACTATTGCATCCTATCGATGGCTGGCATGCGTCGCTGCAAGGACATAACGTTCTCGGCGAAGCGGCATTCAATGATCTTCGACCAAGCTTGGACTTCCTGGATATCCGTTGACTCTCATTAACACCGCGCTTCAGCGCGGTGCCGCGACCCGGCTGAGTGCTAAAGCCGTTTAAACGGCTTACTGCAACTTTAGTTTGCCGGCATCACGTGGCTAAAGCCAGGTGTTGATGATATCAGAGCGATCGTGAGTTGCTACGCTTCACAGATCGCCGCGTTGTTTCAGGCGCGCGATGGTTTCCGGCATCATGCGATGACCGAAATGTCCTTGTCTCACCCGTAACAATTCCGAGCCGCGCCACGTTCGGTGGATTGCTTCGATTTCTGCGGGTGGAGCAATCGAATCGAACTCCCCGGTGACGAACAGAATTCGTTTTGGATCGCATGCCGGCCTGCCGTGCAAAGGCGAGCTCAGGTGAAAATGCCGCGCAACCATGGCGCGCTCGACGTTTGCCTGAACCAGTTCGCGTCGAAGGCGGCGCGCCGCAGGGCTCTCCCAGATAGCGTGCTCCACGTTTACGATGGGCGACATTAATGCCACAAACCGGAAATCGCTCTCGACGAGCGTCAGCAAAGCGCCAACCCATCCGCCGTAACTGGTGGCCAGCACACCAAATTCGCGACAGCCGTGTTCTCGCAGCGATTCGATTATTTGCCGCACTTCGATGACACCCTGACGCAGGGCTTCCGCGTTGCGAACCAGGTCCGGTGTGATCGCGAGTTCGCCATTCCAGTAACCAGTAGGAACACGCGAAAAATGGTACGGCAAATGAACAAAACATGCGTTCCAGCCGATCTTATTGAATCGCTCCGCCCAGCGGTGATGCCCCACCGGACTCGATGACATCAACGCGTGCAGCAAAAACACTGTCGGTGCTTCGGTCCAACTGTATGAATTAGTTCGGAAGAAATCCGCGCGCGCAGTATTGTTTGCCCCGAAAGCTGTTTTGATCGGGCTGCGCCACGACAACGTAGTGATTGGTCCATCGCCGTTCCCATTCACGGACGGCTTTGAATCTGATCCACCATTGGTCGCGATCTGTGGCGGAGAAACATAGTATTCATGTGGCGAGAGTCGCTCGCAGGCTATCAGGTAACGCTCCATGTGTTGTCGACTGTCGCCATTCAGCGGGTGACGCCGATGAAGCCAGTTGATCGATGCGCAGAGCAGCGAATCTACGGTGGTCGCCGTCGCACGACGTAATCCGTCATTCCGAGCGAAGCGAACCGAAGTCGATGAATCCCGCGATGTTGCCGGTTCATCCTGCAACGGGCTTTGACAGTCTGGCCTCGCGGACCGCGTCCGCTGCGTTGCAGCTCGACGCTGCTCAGGATGACGGCGTGATTCGGTGCGTTCTCGCGGCGACTGTGGCAGATCATCCGTCGTCAGATGAAATTTTTCTCGCAACTCAGCGTAAAGATTTTTGAAAGCGGCAGCCAATTCGGATTCGATTCGTTCACGCGCATCAGACTTCTGAAGTCCTGCAGAGGCTGAGATCGGTTTTCCAAACGCAAGCCACACCGGTGTGCGCCGGAGTGGCAGCCACTGTTTCTTCAAATAAAACCGATCTGTACCGAGGACGACGCACGGCACAATGGGAACATTTGAGATCTGTGCGAGCGTCGCTACGCCGGCACGGAGCGGTGCGCCTTCGAGCAAAGAACGCACCCCGTCGCGAATGCCGCCCTCAGGAAAAATCCCCACGATACGTCCACGCTTTAGCCGATCGATTGCAGTACGAATCGTTTTTAGATCGGCGCGGTCCCGCTCTGCCGGGAACGCATCGATTGAGCGCAGAAATAAACGGAGGGCCGGCGGTCGAAAAAATTCGGCCATAGTCATCCAATCAATCTTCCGGCGAACGTTCAGGCCTATCAGGAATGGGTCGAAGTGACTGATGTGATTTGAGGCGAGCAGAAAACCTGCGGTACGGTTTACGTTTTCACGCCCAAGGACATAAACACGCGCGACACAGTCAAACACCAATTTCACCAACAACTTGCCAGCGAGGTACACGGCCGTTTTCATCTGTACATCTCGAATTGTCGAGGGTCCTTCCCGATCGAAAAGTTATTTTTTCCGGCTGATTGAATTTTTGAACGTGGTATTGTGTTACCGGTTCCAAAGCAGTTGTCGGTCAGAGTCTATGAAACCGAGGAGTCCTTCCACGGGCGGCAAGGGACGCTTTCCGCAGACGGAGTATTTTTTTCATTCGGGTTTTGGTCGATGGAACGGCCATTTTTGGTCTTCAGACGGAGACGATAGATCGCGGTTCAGAAATCTTTTCGATCTCGGACGTGAATACCGCCTTGAAGCGGCACGGGAACGTGCACGGGAGATGGCCGCGTTTGCTGTCATTGTCCTCACTTCCGCCTGGCCGGTGGTTTACATGATCGTGACGGTCGTGAAATTGCTCAGCAAAGGGCGGCCGTTGACCTGATCCTTGCGCTGTTCGAACCCTTATTTTCGCTGTTTAGGCCAGAGAAATTCGTCCCGATACTCCGGCGATTTTTCCGGAGCGAATCCGTGGCGGCTAATGTTTTCTGTCACTACCCGCGGCACCAGAAAGTTCAAAAGATAATCTTCCCCGCCGGCCTTGGTACCGCCGCCGCTCATTTTAAACCCACCAAATGGATGACGGCCAACGATCGCACCCGTGCACGAGCGATTGATATAAACGTTGCCGGCTTCCAATCGGGCTTTAACCCGCTCGATATTATCAGGGCTGCGCGAGAAGAAGCCGCCGGTCAATGCATAGTCGGTTCCGTTCGCGATTTCGAGCGCTTCGTCCAGATCGCGCGCTTTCAGCACACTCAGCACCGGGCCGAAGATTTCTTCGCGCGCGATGCGCATGTTCGGTTTTACATCCGTGAAAATTGTCGGTGGAACGAAATATCCATGCGGCGGGACTTCCTTTGCCTGGTAAGCAAGTTTAGCCTCTTTTTTCCCGATCTCGATGTATTGCAGGATGCGCCGGTACGCGGCTTCATCGATAACAGGACCGACCATGATGCCTGGCTCCGCGGGATTGCCGACTCGCAGACTGGCTGCTGCCGGAATTAAACGTTCCATCACGCGATCGTAATTTTCTTCCAGCAGAATCAGGCGCGCCAGGGCGGAGCACTTCTGTCCCTGAAAGCCAAATGCCGAGTAAATGGAATACATGATCGTCTCGTCGAGATCTGCGTCGGCATCAACGATCATCGCATTTTTGCCGCCCATCTCGCAGATCACTCTTTTCAACTCGCGCTGACCGGGCCGTGTGATCCCGGCAGATTCCCAGATTTTCAGTCCGACTTCACGCGAACCAGTGAACGCGATTAAATCGACGTCTTTGTGATCGACCAAATGCGCGCCGATGACCGAGCCCTGCCCCGATAAGAAATTCAATACGCCGGGTGGAACGCCTGCTTCTTCGAACACCTGCATCAGCATGGCGCCGCAGACAATCGATTGTTCGGACGGTTTCATGATCACGGCATTGCCGGTAACCACTCCAGCCGCCGCCATGCCGCAGAGAATTGCGATTGGAAAATTCCAGGGCGCGATTACGAACGCCACGCCGCGCGGCAAGTAATGATGATAACTTTCCTCGCCAGGCACCTGTTGCGTGAGCTTGGGCCGCCCGAGTCGTCGCATTTGCTGCGCGTAAAACGTGCAGAAATCGATCGCCTCGCGGATATCGCCGTCGGCTTCGGCCCATGGTTTGCCAACTTCAAAAATTTCTACTGCCGAAAGTTCGAAGCGCCTGCGTTCCAGGATCTCCCCTACGCGCTCCAGCAACCGCGCCCGCTCCTCGACAGGCGTCCATCGCCATTTCTCGAATGCCGCGCGCGCAGCTTTAACAGCACGTTCGGCTTCATCGATGCCAGCCTCGGTTCCGTACCCGACAATCTCGGTCGGCTCGGCTGGATTCACCGAAGGCGTCAGATTGTCGGTGAAAACTTTTTCGCCTCCGATGTACAACGGATATTTTTCGCCCAAGCGCTTTCGCACGTCGCGCAAAGCACTTTGCATTTTGTCCTGACTGTCTTTGTAAATGAAACTCACAAGTGATGCGTTTCGGAAACTATGGCCAGCTGTTGCGTTAAGTGAAGCATCATTTTTTTGATCCGATCCACTGGAGCGGCTGGGAGAGCCAGTATCTGTTGCAGCCGCGGATTTGATCAGCTCTTCTGGATCACGCAGCAACTCTTTCGCTGGCACGTTTTCGGCGAATTTCGCGCGCAAAAATCCTTCGTTCGAGGTGTTCTCGAGCAGGCGTCGAACGAGGTAAGCCATACCGGGCAGCAATTCACCGATCGGGCAATATTCCCGGACCCGATATCCCATTTCCACCAGTGCGCGTTTGATCGGACCCGCCATCCCGTAAAGCAGTTGGAATTCGAATCGGCCCGGATCAATGCCGAGTTCATCCGCGACTGCTTGCGCGTGCGCGATGCTCCGGACGTTATGCGAACCAAATGCCGGAGTAACGATGGAATTATTCTCGAAAAGCACGCGCGTAAGCTTTTCGAAATTCGCGTCGCTCTCTGGCTTCTGAAGAAACACCGGAGGATTCGATCCGTTCTGGCCCGATTTCGTTGTTTCGTAATCCCAATATGCGCCTTTCACCAGGCGAACTGCGAAACGGGTGCCGCGCGCGCGACCCCATTCAATCAAGTCGCGCAGATCGTCCTCTGAGTCGCGCAAGTATGCCTGGACCACGATCCCGGCATGGGGCCAATCCTTGAACTCCGGTTCGATCAAAATGGATTTGAACAGCTCAAGAGTCATGTTTTTGAGCGCGTAGCTCTCCATGTCGACATTGATAAATGCGCCTAGCTCGCGTGCCCGGCGAAAAAGCGGCCGAAGTTTGGTGCTGATATGTGCGATCGCATCCGCTGGAGCAGCGGGACTAATTTGCGAATACAGGGCAGATATTTTGACCGACAGGTTTACGATCGGAAAAAGTTCCTGGTTTTTTCCAAGCGGATCGGACCAGCTTCTGGTTTCGCGCGCCAAATGCTCGAGCAAATCGCCGT
The DNA here is from genome assembly GCA_025935755.1 of Chthoniobacterales bacterium. GTDB lineage: Bacteria > Verrucomicrobiota > Verrucomicrobiia > Chthoniobacterales > UBA10450 > Udaeobacter. The sequence goes on from JAICUQ010000009.1 coordinate 40,679, forward strand.
AAATTGCTGCGTACTCATCCGCCTCGGCTTCGCTAACCACAGCTTCGCCGAGAATATCGACCGTGAACCCGATTTTTTGCGCGCGTCTTTTACGCAATGTCGGTATGACATCATTGGAATTTCGTCCCGCAATAAATCGGCGAGCCATTTCGGAAACATTCCACCGCAGAATCGGAGCGCTTATCCACGGGACGAGGCGAGCTGCACGAATCCCCGCGCCAATCAGCGGGGAAAAACCATTGTGATCATTGCTGAAATATTCGTCGAGATGCTGAATGATCTCGCTTGACCGGCGCAGTGACGGCAGAACTGCGACAAACTGAAACAGTTGCGTTTTAAACCGCTCGTCATGCATTGAGAGCGCCATCAGGCGCTGATAAAAACCTGCCTTGCTGAAAAGGCGCTCCGGGTATTTGTCGATTAATTCAAAAATCTGACCGCCGCGCAGCTCGATGTCGTTCTGGAGCGATCTCATTTGGCGAAACTAGCCTCGCGCGCGCGTTAGGCAATACGTACACAATCCAGTCCTCGGACCCGCGGCAATGACAAGCAACGGAAACACTGCAGCTACGCCGAGGTTCGGGCAGCAAAAAAAGTGCAGCCTCATACACGCTCATCTGGCGGCTTCGCTCCGAACTACAGATGAACTGCTGTACGCCAATTGGAGGAGCACATAGAGGAGGGATTTGCCTGGCAGATTCGGAGGCCCAGGGCTCCGCTGTCAGGCAATTTCTTTGTGCCGATTGTCAGTCCACAAAACCGGCGTAATAAACTCCTCGATGCGCGCCGCCACCATTCGCCACCAGTTTGCCAGCGATAACACGGCGGGGATCTGTCCCGAGGCTTGGACCGCTTTAGAGCAAGCTAATTCCGCCTATGCGCCCTCGTACGGTGAAGACGAATGGACTGCGAAGGTCTGCGAACGCGTCCGGGAATTATTCGACACCGATTGCGACGTTTATCTGGTATTCACCGGTACAGGGGCGAACGCGCTGGGTCTCGCTCAGCTTTGCCAACCTTTCCACGGCGTGATCTGTCATGAGCGTGCTCACATCCAGACCGACGAAGCCGGCGCCACGGAATTTTACACGGGAGGCGCGAAACTCTTTTTGACGAAGACGAATGACGGGAAAATCGACCCCGGTGAGGCGGAGAAACTTTTTGCGCAGCAGGTGGAGTTGCACGGGCACATGATACGGGCCATCAGCATCGCACAGGCTACAGAGTTCGGAACGGTTTACACCCCGGCTGAAGTTGAAGCGATTGGCGCCTTTGCGCGCGCGTACAAAATGTTGTTTCACATGGACGGTGCGCGTTTTGCCAATGCCGTCGCATCGGTTGGCTCCGCGCCGAAGACAATCACTTGGAAAGCTGGCGTAGATGTACTCAGCTTTGGCGGGACGAAAAATGGACTCGCGGCGGGCGAGATCGTTGTCTTCTTCAACAAACAAGCCTCACACGATTTTCAATATCGGGTGAAACAAGCCGGACACCTTGGCTCGAAAATGCGATTCCTGGGGGCGCCGTGGTTAGGATTGTTGAACCGGGATGTTTGGCTGCGCAATGCGCAGCACGCTAACCAGGCGGCGAGTGAGCTCGCGCAGCGGCTTCAAAAGGAAGCAGATGTGGAGAAAGTATTTCCGGTGGAATCCAACGCAGTGTTCGTGCGATTACACGATGAACTCGTAAATGATCTGCACGCCCGAGGCTGGCGTTTTTATAAGTTCCTGGAGCCAGACATTTACCGTCTGATGTGCTCGTGGTCGACCACTGAGGAGGACATCTCAATGCTGGTCGGCGATATTGTGGCCATTAAATGATTGAACGGATGGGCCAGCGAACGATCTTACAAACCAGATGAACCTATGTGAAGGAGCGATGGTGCTGGGGGCAGTAGTGCTCGCAGGATGCGGAACAACCCGCAACGTGGCAGTGAGTTCGTACCATGTCACACGCGACGTTGCAGTAGGTTCTTACCGCGTCGCGACCGCGCCGGTGCATTACGCTTTGCGTCGCCACAGTAACGAGCCCACCATGATTGGAACAACTGATGCAATTGAATCCGATGTGAGCCAACCGGGTCACCCCGCTCCATCGCCGCAGTTGGCGTCAGCCCCGCAGGCACCGCGGAAGACCGATACATCAAGACCTCAAAAGGCAGCCAAAACAAGTCCGCCTGTCGCTCACAGCGAAACGGCGCAGCCGGAACCAAGGCCATCGTCCCCCGCGCAAGCGTCTTCGTCCTCCGTGTTCCCAACCGCCAAGGCCGTTCCGGACAAACCGGGATACGTGTTTAGTCCGTTTGATTCCAGCGGCAGATACGTTGACGTAAGCGGTTACGCGCCCGGGACCAAAGTTAAGGATCCGTGGACAGACAAAATTTTTGTCGTGCCGTAGGTGACGATGGGCAATTAACGGAGCAACAAGGAACTACGGCTCAGGCAGCCGTTGGATTAAAGCGTGACAGCAGGGAAGCCATCACTCCTTGATCGTCGTTGCTGCATTGCTGCCGGCGTGCACGAGTGTTACGTAATCAAATGAGACTGTGCTCAAAGCTTATTGTTGCTTTGCTGCTGTGCTCCCTCCTGATCACAGTTGTACCAGACGGGTTTGCGCAGACTTACCAGGGGAAAGAACTCGTTAGGTCACAGCTCCTGGCTGATACAAGCGCGATCGTTCCCGGCAAACCATTCACTGTCGGGCTGCTGCTGCGCATGGAACCAGGCTGGCATACTTACTGGAAATTTTCCGGGGACGCGGGGTTGCCCACGGAATTGAAATGGAAACTGCCACCGGGCTGGAAGATCGGCGAAATTCAATGGCCAATTCCCCTGAAAACCGTGGACCCCGGCGACATCGAAACTTACGGATACGAAAATGAAGTCCTGCTGATGCAGGAAATCACGCCGCCCTCAAAGCTCGACGGTTCGTCAGTGAAATTGTCGCCCGAAGCGAGTTGGCTCGTGTGCGAGAAGATTTGCATCCCGGGCGGCGCAACACTGCATCTGGATTTGCCTGTAGCGGAAACAAGTGAGCCCGCGAATACTGACGTTTTCGCCCGTTATCGACGTTTGCTTCCTCAAAACCTGCCGGCACCCAACGTAGCGAGTACCGATTGGAGCCGGGCTGGATCCGAACTTCGCCTGAAAATTACAAGCGATACTCTGGCAAAATATCCGGCAGTCGATTTTTTTCCGTTGCCGGAGCAGGAGACGATCGTTGGGCACCCCGCAGTTCAATCGCGGAACAACAACGAAACTGTGTTTCGGATTCCGCTCGAGTCAGCGCCGAAGGATTTATCATCGATCGCGGGCCTGGTGGTTTTTGCACAGCAGTCGAACGGCGAGGATCGGGCGGGGTGGCAGATCACAGCGAGCGCGGGAGGAGCGCGGACAGGATCGTCTGCGTCACTTACCGCGCGTTCTGCGGCCGCCCATGGAATATGGATGTTCCTGCTCTTTGGATTTCTGGGCGGGCTGATTTTGAATCTGATGCCGTGCGTATTGCCGGTGATCTCGCTAAAAATTTTCGGCTTTGTCCAACAAGCGGGACAAAGCCGGCGAAAAATTTTGCGCAGCGGCATTGCGTTTACGCTGGGAATTTTTGCGTGGTTCATCGCCCTGGCGGTACTGCTGATCGCGCTGAAAAGTACGGGGCGGGATGTAACCTGGGGGGGTTTTCAATTCACGAATCCTTACTTTGTTCTTGTCTTAAGTGTGATCGTGCTCGTATTCGCGCTGAACCTTTTCGGCGTGTTTGAGATCTCGTTACCTCAATCGGTCACGCGCGGGTTGCTTTCGACTGGCGAACGGAGGGATTTGTTAGGCTCATTTTCCCAGGGCGTGTTCGCCACTGTGCTGGCCACCCCTTGCACGGCGCCATTTCTCGGCACGGCGCTCGGGTTCGCGTTCACCCAATCGGCCGCGATCATTCTGGCGATGTTCATTGCCATCGCTGCGGGTATGAGCGCGCCATATTTGCTTTTGAGCGCGCAGCCTGCGTGGTTGCGCTTTTTGCCGAGGCCCGGGCCCTGGATGGTACACGTGAAACAGTTCATGGGCTTTCTGCTGTTGGCGACGCTGCTCTTTTTGCTTTACGTCCTCGGCGCACAACGCGGTCTGGAGGGAGCCATCTGGGCCAGCTGTTTCCTGCTTGTAATCAGCATCGCGTGCTGGATGAAAGGGGCATTCGTTGTCCCAACAGCGACAGCTGTGAAACGCAGCACCGTGTTTGTGCTCATGCTCGTGCTCCTGTTCGGCGGTGGTGCTTATTTCATCGGCGACAAATTTCAATCCACGAAAATCGCTTCCGCAAATTCGCAACTCCATGGTGACTGGCATCCGTTCACACCCGAACGTTTGCAAAGCGAACTGGAACA
>JAICUQ010000153.1 GCA_025935755.1 Chthoniobacterales bacterium
TTCGAAGGCGCGGATATCAAGCGACGAACCGGCATCTTAGCCAACGCGTTGAGGACAACGCGTTCCACCATGACTATTTTAGGTGATGCCGCCGTTCTGCTTCCTCTGTTTAAAACGAAAGTGCGAGAAGGATCAGAGGTGGATCGGCTTCTCCGAAGCCGATGTTAACAATCTTCGAAGGCGCGGATATCAAGCGACGAAGCGGCATCTTAGCCAACGCGTTGAGGACAACGCGTTCCACCCTGACGGCGTTCCACCCTGAGACTAACTTTCCAGAACTACACAAGCGATCGCGTAATTTTCAGTGTGGCTGAGGGTGATCAGCGCAGAAGAAACGCCGCGTTCGGCTGCTAAAGTTTCGGTCGGGCCTGAAAAGACCAGGAAAGGTTCGCCGCTCTCCTTTTTGCGGATGTCGATGTTACGCCAGCCGATCGCTTTCCCAATCCCGGTGCCAAACGCTTTTGAAACAGCCTCTTTGCCTGCGAAACGCGCAGCCAGATGCCGTTCCGGGAATTTCATCGACATCGAATATTCAATTTCACCATCTGTGAATACGCGATGAAGGAACCGTTCTCCAAATCTCTCCATAGAGCGCTGGATGCGGGAGCATTCAATTACATCAACGCCGATGCCAATCAGGCTCATGAAGCTTAAATGGTTAAATCGTTACATCCGATGTAACCATGTAACCATGTAACGATGTGACGGCGTAACGGTGTAACGATGTAAGCAATCGTCCGCTTTTACTGTGTTCATTCATCGTAATTCGCCATTGCCTCGAGTATTTCTTTAACAGCGGTTTCCAAACCGACCCACATTGCGCGCGATACGATTGCGTGGCCGATATTGAGTTCGGTCAAGCACGGAATCTGATGAATGAGCGAGATATTTTTATAATTGATACCGTGGCCCGCATTGACCTGCAGGTTCGACTCCGAAGCAGCTCGTGCTGCACATCGTAATTGTTCCAGTTCCTGTTTTTGGATTTTTTCGGTAAATGCATTCGCAAGTTTACCGGTGTGCAGCTCGACCATTTCCACACCCAGTTCGGCTGCGACATCCACTTCTTCCAACGTCGGATTGATGAATAAGCTGACACGGATCCCGGCAACCTGGAGACGTCTGATCGTCGGCTCGAGTTCCTTGCGTTGGGCAAGAACGTCCAGGCCACCCTCCGTCGTAATTTCTTCACGTTTTTCCGGAACGAGACAGACTTCATCCGGCAAAATACGTAGCGCTATGTCGATGATTTCCTCGGTGTTGCCCATCTCGAGATTCAGTTTCGTCATGATGTTCTGACGAAGACGTTCGATATCGTGATCTTGAATATGGCGGCGATCACTCCGGAGATGGGCCACGATGCCGCCGGCGCCTGCGCGTTCGCAAATGCGCGCGGCGACCAGCAAATCGGGCTCCGCGTTCTTGGATTCCGGCATCGTGGCATACCGCGCCTGCCGCAGTGTTGCTACGTGATCGACATTTACTCCGAGACGCAAACTACTCATCCGCGCCAAATAGGACTCACGCGACGGATGTGAGCAAGTTGGAACGAGAAAAATTTAGATTATTCCTGATGTTCCGAGGGTTGTAGCGGCGGTCTGCGACCGCCGAAGATGCTGATGTGCGGACGCTGGCGCTCCTGCCGAACGCAAATCGAGGCGGCAAGGGATGCCGCGGAAGCACGCTGGAAGCGTGAGCTCCCATTCATAGAAGGCCGATACAGTGTTGCGCCTCGCGACAACGCCGGATCGCCGGACCACCATCAAGGTGTCGGGCTTGGTGCCGGCGAATTTGATTCGTGGCCTGTGATTTTTTCTTCTGTTTGGGCCTTCGTTTTGCTGGAAGTCCTACTCGCCTTGTGGTGTGCTTTTCGGGTCGTCTCAGTTGTCTTCTCGCTTCCGCCATCCACGGTTTCCTTCGTTTTTGTCGTTACCGTCTCGGCAGTCTGTTTAGTTTTTCTGCCAACAGTTTTAGCAGCGTCCTTTGTTTTCTCGCCCGCTGTTTCCAGTCCGTCTTTAATTGTTTCGCCTGCTTTCTTCGCGCCGTGCTTTACGTCTTGAACAACGCCCTCTTGACCGAACGCAGTCAACGCGGTCATGGCAACGAAAGCAGTAATCAAACCCACAGTTTTCATGTTCTCTTCCTTTTGTTAATTCCGTCGTACTATCGCATCGGATCAGGCGGAGTAATCGCGCGCACGAGCAACGCCTCGATTTAACGTTCCCGGAAAGTTGCCCGCTTCGCAGCGCAACAAGTTCGCTGATAAATTTGACTAAGCTTCGAGAGAGGAACGCCAAAAGCATAAAGCATCGCGATTAGCCCGTAGGCCAATGTCAGGCGCGTTGGACCGACTGCTTCATAACGGCGCGCATTCGCTCCGATACATTTGTCGCTGTGTACGATACGACCGCAGCGGAGGAGTCGCCGAAAGAATTCTACATCTTCCATGAGCGGCACATTTGGAAATCTTCCGGCGTCCACAAACGCGGTTCGCCGGCAGAAGATGCCGTGATCGCCGCATCGCATCCCAAGCAGAAGCCCCGCGTAATGCGCGAAGGTGTCGGTTAATCGATACACCGCCGGCACTGTCGGCAGACGGATTCGAAAGAAACCGCCGGTGACTTTTGGATCACGCATGATGCAGGCAATCTCATTCAAACATTCCTGCGGCACTTCGGCGTCTGCGTGCAAAAACCAGAATACATCGCCGCTTGCCATTTCGGCTCCGGCGTTCATTTGCGCGGCGCGGCTTTGCTCAGCGCTTCGGATAACGCGATCGCAAAAGCCCTCCGCCAGCCGCTCAGTGCCGTCAGAACTCCCGCCATCCACCACGATGATTTCCGCTCCAGGGGTTCGCTCGCGTAGATTCGAAAGAAACGAGCGAATCAATGCCGCCTCGTTAAGAACCGGGATGATAATGGAGACTCGCATCAAGTATTTTGTCTGCGCTCTTTTGCGCGATCGGAGAGAAAACATTTTGTCGCAACAAAATGGTTGCTCGACACCTCTCTTGGACGAATAGAATTCAACAAACTCGAACCGAGAAACTCATATGACCACCAAACTCATTACCGTAACAGCCATTGCATTGTTGTTTACGCCGGCGTCAATGGTGTTTTCACAGGAACACCCGGAACATCCCGAGCATCCGAAAGCAGGTGGTGCTAAAAAGCAAGTCAGCACCGCTGATATTTCCGCCGGGATAAAGAAGAACATCACCGACGAGACGAATAAGAGCGACGGAAAATTCCATGTGAAATACGAAGGCCAGGATCTCGCGCTCGGCCTGGTAAAGGTTCACGATGACCGCTTGCAGGACCTCGGCGACGGGAAATACTTCGCCTGCGTCGATATGAAAGGCACCGATGGAAAAACTTACGACATCGATTTCTTCCTTACCGGCGAGCCTGGCAAAATGAAAGTCACCGACACCGCGGTGCACAAAATCGACGGCAAACCGCTTTACAATTGGAAAGAAGAAAACGGCAAGTGGAACAAAGTTCCGGTCAGCTAGTCGCATAATCACAAATTGACGATGCGTTCTCTTTTTGTTCTGCCTTTGCTGCTATGCGGCGCGTGCACAATTCAAGGCGCCAATGAACAGGGCATCATCAAAGGTGCAGATGAGTTTGAATTCCTCTATCGCGTTAAGCTCCCGGAAATCACCGGCACTGCTCGCATCTGGATGCCGCTTGCGAAGACAGATGCGTTTCAAACCGTAAGCGTGGAAGAACTGAAGATCCCAATGAAATGGGACAAGGTTCATGATCGGGATTACGGCAACGACATTTGCGTGCTCAATGCGCAGCCGCGGGACAGTGGCAAGACCATCGAGCTGCGTTACAAGGTAATCCGCAAGGAGAAAGCCGCTTACCCGGCAGGTAACGCGGAGGCCGCGCAGTATCTGCGGCCGGAGAAACTGGTTCCGGTAAACGAAACGTTTAAGACGCTTGCTGAAAAAGCGACAGCCGGAAAAACCGACGACCTCGACCGGGCAAAAGCGTTGTACGATCACGTCATAAGCCGCATGCGCTATGATAAATCAGGGACTCGTTGGGGCCGTGGCGATGCTGTCTACGCCTGTGATGCTCGCACCGGCAATTGCACTGATTTCCACGCCTATTTCATCGCTTTATCTCGAAGCATAAACATACCGGCGCGTTTTGCCATCGGCGCGACCATTCCAGCCGACAAGAACGAGGGCCAAATCGATGGCTACCATTGCTGGGCCGAATTTCTCGCGGACGGCCAATGGGTGCCGGTGGACATCAGTGAAGCATGGAAGAACCCGAAGCTCGCCGATTATTATTTCGGTCATAATCCGGCTAACCGGTTTGAACTCACCAAGGGGCGCGACCTGGTGGTGGATCCAGAACCTGAAAGCGGGCCGATCAACTTCCTGGTTTATCCGCTCCTCGAGATGAACGGCGAAGTCATTAAGCCTGAAACCACGTTCGAGTTCCGGCGAATCGGCGCTTAAGCCTGTTTGTTTGGAAAAAGCGACGCGACGTACTCCTAAACCGATTCGCGTGAAATTTCACCGGACTTGTTTATCAGTTTCGCGAAGCTTTGGGAATGCGATGCGTCCTCGCATCGCTTTCACTCTGACGTTGACGTCGTATCGTGCGCCTCTCGAGAATCTGCCAGGTATCCCATGCCACATGTCCCGTTTATGGATTACGTCGGCAATCCTTTGCTGACTTGCCTGTTTCTCGTGCTGCTGTGGCTTCAATGGCGGTTCCCGTTGCGGCGACAACATTTCAGCGCCTTACATCGGCTGGTTCGGAATTTTGTGCTCTCACTCCCCGGGTTCGCCATCGTGCGCCTGGCGATGCTGCCGATTCCGGTTGCAATCGCGGTGTGGGCACAACAGCAAAAGATGGGGGTATTGAACTGGATTCATCTTCCGCCGTGGGCTGTGGTAATCGCGACGTTCCTATTGATGGACTACGCCTATTGGTGGTGGCACTGGGCGCTGCACATGGTTCCACTTTTTTGGCGATTTCATAATGTGCATCACACCGACCTGGACATGGATGTAAGCACCGCCGCGCGGTTTCACTTCGGTGAAATGATCTTTTCCACCGGCTTTCTTTCGTTGGCCGTGGTGCTCCTCGGTATCGGTCCAATTATGCTCATCGTATTCTTCGCCAGTTTTGAGGCAGCAACACTTTTTCATCATTCCAACTGGCGATTGCCAATTCACGCTGAGCGCGTTTTGAACCTGATGCTTGTTACGCCGCGGATGCACGGCATTCATCATTCCATTGTGCAGCGCGAAACTAATTCCAATTGGGGTACGATCTTTTGCTGGTGGGACAAGCTGCATCGCACACTGCGCCGAGACGTGCCGCAGGACAGAATCACAATCGGAGTCGCCGCTTATCGCGAAGAAAAGGAACTGACGTTAGGCAAACTGCTTGCAATGCCATTTCGCCAGCAGCGCGAGTGGCGCTTGCCGAATGGCGAAATCCCCGATCGAGAACCGCAGCCATCAGACGAACTGGCTAAATAGACGTGGACCGAAGGTTTTCACGTCCCGCGATTGCGAGGTGCCGGTACTGCCAGCCCCGCAGCCTCGGTACCAGCAGAGCGGGAGAGCCGATGGTAATCCGGATGAGTTGTTCGCGCGGGCCCACATTGTGTTTCCTATCATACCTCCCCGGTTATGTTCCGATCCTCATGTCCATCGCGGCTTGCCCGGTTTTGATTTTGTTCCAAAACCAATTGTTGGCCCGATCGTCTCTGGCAAATGAAGGTCAACGGCTGATTTCCAGAATGTTCGTTGCAACCAATCAGTTGTGTCGCAACGAATTCCGTTAGGAGAAAACATCATGCCAAAAACATTATTCGCAGCTTTGCTGGGAGCGGCGTTCAGTTGCGCGACTCTGAGCGCGCAGGATCAACCGCTCATTCACCAACCCACCTTAACTCCGCAAGAGAGCGGAACGACCAACGGTCTCATCGCAGTCTCGCCAGTGAATCCGCGCGTGGTGTGGGCATCTGGTCGCAACGGCACGTTCACGGTCACCACTGACGGCGGCGAGACCTGGAACGCCGGCGTCGTACCCGGTGCAGAAGCGTTGCAATTTCGGGATGTGGAAGCTTTCAGCGCACGCGTCGCGTACCTGATGTCCATCGGAGATAACCCAACTGATTTCCGTGTTTACAAGACACTCGATGGCGGTGCTACCTGGACAATTCAGTTTGAGAATTCAAATCCGAACGGCTTCTATGACGGGTTCGCGTTTTGGACCCCTCGCAGGGGAATCTTGCATGGCGATTCGATCAATGGAGTGTTCCCCGATTTTCGTACGCTCAATGGGATGATGTGGCACGACATCAGCGCCAACATGCCGCCGGCGCTGCCCGGAGAAGTCTCTTTTGCTTCGAGCGGAACGAATGTCACTACGCAAGGTGGACGGAAGGCCTGGATCGCCACTGGCGGCGCTGACGTCGCACGAATTCTCGCCACCACGGACCAGGGAAATACATGGAACGCATACGACACTCCCTTGTTCAGTGGACCCAGTGCCGGCGCATTCACCGTCGATTTTCGCGATCCGCACCGCGGAATCGTCGGTGGTGGCGACTTGGATCCGGCTAATCCCAATGAAGCGCGCACCGCGGTTTCGAGGGATGGCGGCGTAACATGGACGCTCACGAGTCCGCCTCCGGTAACGGGTGCGATTTTTGGCCTGAGCTATGTTGGCCGAACCGGGCGGGGCGGCGGAAATAACCTCGGTCGCGCCGTGGTGATCACCGCCAATGATGGAGGCGCAGCCTGGACGCCAGATGAAGGTTCGACCTGGTTCACTTTGCCGGGGGTCACGGGATTTTGGGCAGTCGCTTTCGCCACCCCTAAAGCCGGATGGCTTGTGGGGACAGATGGACGAATCATAAAGATTAGCTTCTAGCTACCAAGTAATTGCATAGATTTGCACGCCGCTCCCGGAAATCGCTGCGATAATTTCAATTCGGGCTTTTTTGTCTGGGCTAGAGGACTCGGGTGCTTCAAATTTGTGTTAGATCTGGGCACCTGTTGCTGTCGTTGCGCGATTACCTGTTTGAATCGCTCCTGATATGGGCGAATCCTATCAAATCCCGCACAAAGGGATGCCCAATATGCAACACACGAAACCGATCATGCCGCGATCGTATACAGCCGGTGTAAAGCACGTCATGACTTTCCAACTGACGAAACTCCTCATGATTTCTGGTCTAATTGCATTCGTCTGCACCCACGTTCACGCTGCTGAACTGAACAATGACCCGCTTCCTGTGGTTCAAGAAAACATCGCGACGCATAAGGCTGTTCTCGTCGACGTTCGTGAGCCGAAAGAATGGAAGGAAGGACATGTTGAAGGAGCGATTTCACTGCCGCTCAGCGCTTTGAAAACAGGCGTCGAACCGAGCGCGTTAGAACAGCAGGTTCCCAGGGATAAGATCGTTTACACGCACTGCGTTGCGGGAGTACGCGCTCTCAAGGCCGCAAACATTTTGGAGAAGCTTGGCTACAAAGTTCGGCCGCTCAAAGCTGGATATGACGATCTGGTGAACGCTGGTTTCAAGAAAGCTGGCAATTGATCACATGGTATTTGGCGGATGAACGCCAGTAACAAATGCCTGGACAGCGATAGCTGCGGCTGATTTCGGATGAACCGTTTCGCACCCAAGCTGAGCGAGCAATCGATCGCGCTCCGCCGTACGCGACCAGAAATTCTTCAGGTCAATCTGGGCAAGCTTTGCAATCTCACCTGCGTGCATTGTCATGTGAACGCCGGGCCGAAACGCAAAGAAATCATGATGCGCGAAACAGTTGATCGAATTATAAACTGGCTGGCGACTACGGAGATTCCCACCGTTGACCTTACCGGCGGCGCGCCGGAAATGATTCCCGATTTTCGCTACTTCATCGAACGTGTGAAAGCCCTGCACCCCTCGCGTCACGTCATCGATCGCTGCAATCTCACCATCTTACTTGAAGACGGCTACCGCGATCTCGCGGCGTTTCTTGCCAAACGCAAAGTCGAAATTATTGCTTCGATGCCGTGTTACTCGGCCGAAAATGTGAATGCGCAGCGCGGCGAAGGCGTGTTTGAAGCAAGCATCACCGCGCTACAGCTGCTGAACTCGTTAGGCTACGGAATTGATCCGGCGTTGCCGTTGCATTTGGTTTACAACCCTGTGGACGCAATTTTGCCGCCGCCACAAGAAGAGCTTGAGGCTGATTACAAACGGGAACTCCGAAACCATTTCGGCGTCGTGTTCAACCGCCTCTATACGCTGACCAACCTTCCGATCGGCCGGTTCGCCGCTCAA
>JAICUQ010000270.1 GCA_025935755.1 Chthoniobacterales bacterium
GCCTCAATCGCAATCCTCCCTCCGCAGCAACTCTGAGCGCGATGGCTCCGCCTCCACGGCGAGACCGGGCGAGCCATTGCACATCAATTACAAGACAGAGCGGCCCAGCAAGATCGTTGTCTTCGCGGTTGATGAAGGAATCCTTCAAGTGACTGATTACAAAACACCCGATCCGCTCGGATTTTATTTTCGCAAATGCACGCTGCGCGTCGAGACGGCACAAATCGTGGATCTGATCATTCCCGAATTTTCGCTGCTGCGATCTGTGTCGGCATTCGGCGGCGGCGGGGACATTCAACACTTGAATCCCTTCAAGCGCGTTACGGAAAAACCAGTCGTCTTTTGGTCGGGCATCATTGATGCCGACAGCACGCAACGCGAGGTCGTCTATGACGTGCCTGATTATTTCGATGGCACGCTTAAAATAATGGCTATCGCAATCGCGGACGATGCGGTCGCCTCGACCGAGCGCGAGACGCTCATCCGCGGGCCTTTTGTCATCACACCGAGCGTGCCGGTGCTGGCTGCGCCTGGAGATGAATTCGAAACCGGAGTGACGGTCGCTAATAACGTGGAAGGCTCCGGCCCGAACGCAGGGATCGAACTGCGCGCTGAAACCAACGAGAGACTGGAGATCCTGTCTGTGGGTGCGACGACTTCGTCGCAGAAGTCCGCCGGCGCGGGCGCCACCGGCGCATCCGCCGGGTCGCAAACCTTGCATATTGCAGAAGGCCGGGAGCAAACAGCGATCTTCAAGTTCCGCGCGACGGACAAACTCGGCTCCGGAGAAATCACGTTCATCGCGCGGATCGCAGGTAGCACAGGCTTCCAGCCTGGTGACTTGGCGGACCGTGCCAAAGTAACTGGTCAGCAAACAAAACGTCGCGTTACGCTGAGCGTGCGGCCACCGGTCCCGTACATGACTGATATCCGCACTGGCAGCTTCAAGGATCGCATCGAAGTCCCTGTCACTCGCGACTTGCATCCTGAATTTCGCAAACGTAATGCGACAGTCTCAGCGGTGCCGCTCGGGCTGGCGCACGGGCTTGATGCCTATCTGAAGGATTTCCCGTTCGGTTGCAGCGAACAAATCACCAGCGGCGCGTTCTGCCGATTGATGTTGTCGGATGAAGCCGACTTCGGTTTGAGCCGCGCCGAAATTAACAAACAACTCGAACGGACCTTTGGAATCCTGGCACGCCGGCAAAATGACCAGGGCGGTTTCGGCTACTGGGTGCCAGAAACCGGCGATTCAATCAGTTTCGTCTCGGCCTATGTGATGGATTTTCTGAGTGAATCGAGGGCGGCTGGATTCGTGCCGCCGCCGGAGATGTTTGCGAGCGGGCTGCGCAACTTGCAAAAAATGGTGACACGCGAGCCTGCAGATTTCTCCGAAGCCCGCACCGTTGCTTACGGAATTTACATTCTCACCCGCGAAGGTGTGATCACCACAAACTACATTTTGAACCTGCGCGATTGGTTCGAAAAACATGAGCACGATCAGTGGCAGAAAGATATCGCGGGCGTTTATCTCGCCGGTGCGCTGCACCTGCTTCACAAAGACGCGGAAGCTGAACGTTTGATCGACACCTACAGAATGGATAATCGCGATACGATTCAGCGCGACGATTTCTGTCAGCCGCTCGGCATGAA
>JAICUQ010000059.1 GCA_025935755.1 Chthoniobacterales bacterium
CGGCATTGTCTTGAATGAAAGTGGAATTGCTAACTGCAACGAGCCGGGAAGAGTTTACCTGCACGCGCGCGTCGGCGCTGCCACCCTTTTCCGCCGACGCAGCAATGATGAGCGGCGTGTCGCCAGCCTTCTGTGCGTCCGCTTGCAGCTTTACCTGATTATCTGAGTTGTAATCGGTCTCGGCAAAGTAACCCTTTTCCGCCTGGATGAGCGGCTCCAGGCGAATGTTGGCAGCGCCACCGCGGTTGGAGTTCAGCGTCAGCGAAGCGGTGCCGCCGACAAAAATGGTTCGCACATCGGCGAGCCGCTTTGTGATCGGGCTATCCCCGAGAAAACGCGCCTGCACGTCTCTCGTTAGGGCGAGTTCTTGAATTCCTGTGCGCACGAAGACCATGAGCCGGTCGTCATTAATTTTGATACCAAGCTCATCAAGAAAAGCGCGAAGTCTGGGTGTATTCGCGGCTGGATCGACAAACACCAAAATGCGGCCCTGTTTGTCCCAGAAATCGCGCAGTACTTGCATTTCGCGATCGGAAAAATCGTACTGCGGTCCGACGATCATCACTGCATTCAAATCAGCAGGTATGGCAGGCTGATCGAGAAGATTCAGCTCCTGAAACTTGATGTTCTCATTCTCGATAAACTGCTTCAGCAGGGAGATCGAGCTCGTCGGTGTTGAAAGCGCTGGTTCCTTATGACCAGTGACGTATCCCACGGTTTTCTTTTTTCCTTCTACAAGGTCGATCATCGCGCTGGTGATCGCCTGCTCGCCTTTGAAGGCGGCGACTCGGGGACCTTCGCCCATCGCCATCCCGCTCTGGTCAATGTCGGCCATCTCCGATGCTTTCACCGTCTTGTTGCGTCCCTCGTAATCGAGCACCAAAACACTCTCATCGGTGACGACCTTGTACTTATCGAAGAATTCCTTGGTACGCGAAGGACTGCGCTCGGGATCGATTTGTTCGACGTCGATTTTTCCCTTCCCGGCGTACTGATATTCCGTCACCAGGTTCTGGACATCCGAGCTAATCGGCGTATTCGGCGAAAAAAATACAGTGATACGCATTTTTCCCTTTAGCGTGTCAAGGAAACGTTTGGTCTTGTCGGACAGCGCATATTTCTGGTCGCGCGAAAGATCCCAGCGCTTGTAATGTTTGAACGCGAACGAATTGACCATCGCAGCGACAAACAGGATCAACACGACCTGAACGACTACGTTCAGGCCGATCCGGATCCGGCCAATTTTAGCTCTGCGCCGCGTGCGCGGCTGTTTGGTTGTATCGGCCATTTCTTAGAGCCTCCACTTCCGCGATTGAAAAGCCTGATATGTGAGCATCAGCACGACAATGGTCATGCTCACGTAGAGAACGATCGGCCGGGTGTCGATGATTCCGCGGGAGAACGTTCCCATGTGTTCGATTGCAGAAAAATAGCCCAGCAAATCCCGCGTGGTGGAGCTTACGTCGAGGAGAATGAACTGAACAAGGCCGAGAAAAAACAGCAGGGTGATTGCACAGAAAGAAATGATCGCCGCGATGATTTGGTTGCGGGTTAACACAGATGTGAGGCAACCAATAGAAAGGTAAAACATTCCAAGTAACAGAAGCATCAGGTAAGAGCCGAAGTAAGCTCCTGAAGAATGCGCAGCAGGCTGGTTTGCTATTCTCGCGAAAATCCAAAAATAAACCACGGTCGGGATCCAGAGGATCACGTAAAACACAACCGACCCGAAAAACTTTGAAAGGACTACCTGCCAGTCGCGAACAGGCGCGGTCGTGAGCGGCTCGATGGTGCCGAGTTTAAATTCCTCGGCAAACAGGCGCATGGTAATCAGCGGAAAAATCAAAACAAACGCGAACCAAAAGAACACTGAATTGAAGAAGGCTTCCTGGATGGTGTACTGCACCTGACGCTGGTTCATGAACGAGACCTGGAAGTAAAAATCGATCCCGCTGATGATCAGAAAAAAGATCATCACAACGTATGCGATGGGAGAATAGAAATAGCTGCGCACCTCCCGCATGAGCAGGGTGAAGAATTTACGCATGGGTGGACGATGGAGTGGTGGAGTAATGGAGCGATGGAGTAATGGAGTCGTGGAGTGGTGGAGTAATGAGGTACTCCTCGGGATCCTCTGAGATTCGCGCGATCCAATCTTCATCGTCGCGTTTGTGCTCTAGCTTCTCGATCAGACGCAGACGGCGGTTTTCAACTTCGTAGTGCAGCAGGTCAAAATCCTGAAATCGAGCTGCGGAAATCTGACGTGTTCGCTGCAAGCCGATCGCCCGAGTCATCGTTTCGGCAAGCGATCCAAGCGCGTAGTAGAGAAACTGAATGTACTCGCTAACAGAACGGCGGCCGTATCCCTCGGATATGTTTGCTGAGATCGATTGAGCAGAATCTGCAATTTGCGAACGAAGTTTGAGATCAATATTTGATTCGTTAAAAATCATTTTGAAAACGTCGAACAACGCCATCGCCCTTTGCCAGACGATCACCTTCATGTAGCCGCGATTCTTGTTCCGACGTTCCGTTTCGTAACGCTCCATTACTCCATTACTCCGGCTATACGTGATCCGGATGAGTCAGCTCGACGAAAACGTCCTCGAGCGTTCCCCGTCGTTGAGTGAGTTCGCGCACGGCCCAGCGCCGTTCAACCGCTAGCCGAAAGACCTCTTCGCGAACGTCCGCGCCGGATTCGACCCGCAGCGAGAATCTCTTCCAATCGGCGTCACCATCGGCAACCACATCTCGGACGCCGGGAATTTTTTTCAGTTGTTCCTCGCCGTTATCTGTTCCGACCTTTGCCTCAAGCTCTACGCCACCGGCTTGTCTGACTTTCCCTAGCAAATTCTCAGGTGTATCGCACGCTTCGATTCTGCCCTTGTGAACGATGACCACTCGGCTGCAGGTCATCTCCACCTCGGGCAGGATATGAGTAGAAAGCAAAATCGTGTGCTGTCTGCCGAGGTTCTTAATCAACTCCCGTACCTGCCTGATTTGATTGGGATCGAGGCCAATCGTGGGTTCGTCCAGAATGAGAAGATCGGGTTCGGCCAGGAGCGCATCGGCCAGACCCACTCGTTGACGAAACCCTTTGGATAAAGTGCCAATAAGTTTGCGTTCGACCTCCTTGACGCCGCAAAGTTCCTTCACGTCACCTACCCTTTCGGAAATGCGGCGGTGCGGCACACCCTTGAGCGCCGCGCGATAATTCAGGTATTCGGTCACGCGCATATCGGTATAAAGGGGGACATTTTCGGGCATGTAGCCAATATGAGATCGCGCCTGGAGCGATTGTGCGAACACGTCAAAGCCGGCGATGCTCGCGCGACCGGAAGTCGGCGGCATAAAGCCGGCCAATATGCGCATTGTGGTGGTTTTTCCAGCGCCGTTCGGTCCAAGAAATCCCATGATCTCGCCCTGGCTCACCTCGAAATTCAGATCCTGAATCGCGGTGTGACCAGCGTACCGTTTCGTCAAATTCTCAACTTTGATCATTGCGACATTTCGATGAGACAACCGAACTGCGGTTGCGTTGCCAATTTTTTTTACCGCGCTTTGAGACTCAGGGTAACGAGTCCATGATTCTCTCCACGCGCGCGAATTATCCCCACCATGAAGTCAACGTTTGCGCCACTCTCGGCCGCTCCAAGCGCCTCCTCGACGTCCTTGGTGGAGGAGACTGCAGATTTGTTCACGCGATACAGCACCATGCCTCGCTTGATCCCGGCGTCGTCCGCAGGGCTGTCCGGTTCTACTGCCGTAATTAAAACCCCACGGCCTCGCAAATAACCGAGCGCGTCGCTCAACTCCGAGGTCAGATCTTGCAGCTGCATTCCAAACAATTTTTCGGCGCGCGCAGCGCCGGGCGCGGCAGGTGCAGGCGAGCCCTTAACTTTACCCTGCTTCATGGCCGCCTGCTTGAATTGATTGACGCTGTCACGCACCACATCGGCCGGAATGGCAAACCCGAGGCCCTGGGTGGGAACGCCTTGTGGCGTAAACGCCATTTTCGCAGACGCAATACCTACCAATCGGCCGGAGAGATCGACCACGGGACCACCGCTATTGCCAGGATTGATTGCCGCGTCGGTCTGCACCAGGCCCTTGTAATCCGTCTCGTCGACGGTGATATCGCGTTTGACTGCGCTCAACACACCGCGGCTGATCGAGCTGCCGTAGCCTGCCGCGTTGCCAACTACCATCACTGTCTGGCCTAACAAATTTGGGGAAATATTGTCCAGATTGATGAAGGGGAACACGGTTTCTGCGTCGATTTTGATAAACGCAAGATCGTTCTTGTCATCACCGGTGATGTAGCGGGCGCGATACGTCTTTCCGTCGTTAGTCGTTACATGAATTTTCAAATCCGCAGCGCGCTCAACTACGTGCTGGTTCGTCACAATGTAACCAGCTGGATCGATGATGAATCCGGACCCGAGGCTTTGCAGCGTTTGACGGACTTCGCGGGGGCGAAAACGGTTGTAACCGAAGAATTGCGAGTAAAAGTCGTCGAACGGATCGCGCACTGTGCGTCGAACCACGCGCTCTGTGTTGATGTTTACCACCGCAGGCAGAACCTTGGCCACAGCCAAAACAGCCGGTTCCGACGCCGGATCGGCCTGTGCGAAACACGGCACAGAAGCGCCGAAAACGAGGAAAACCGCAGCCGTGCCAAGAGCACGATTGATCAGAGGCATAACGGCATCAAGTAACGAGGCTGGCTTTGGACTGTCAACTTGCCGCCATCCGTAATCATCGGACATTATTGCCATGCGAACTTCAATCGACGCTCGGGCGAATCTTCACCTGATTGAAGACAACTATCGCCGTTGGCAGGAAAATCCGGATGCGGTCGATTCGGGGTGGTCTGCTTTTTTTGAAGGATTCGAACTGGGCAATCTCCCAGGGCATAACGGCGCGGTTGAGTCTGGAGTCGAAGCTCGCGAAGCAGCATTGCAGACACGGGTTGATGGATTGGTCTACGCGTATTGCTCACTGGGTCACAGCATCGCGCGTTTGGATCCCCTGCAGGAGGGCAGATCGACAAACCCATTGCTACGGCTGAGCGAGTTTGGATTCACCGATTCCGATCTGGACGTGCGCGTTTCATCGAAGTTCTTCCTCGATAACCGGCAGATGACGCTGCGCGAAATGATCGCCGGGCTCGACCGAATTTATGCTGATTCCATCGGGTCGGAATTCATGCACATCCAGGATCCGCGCGTCCGCGAATGGATCCGGCGACGGCTGGAAACCCGCCCGCACAAACATTCCACGCCGTCTGCAGTTCAGGTCGCGCTCTTGCGGGTGCTGCTCGAAGCAGAATCGTTCGAGACTTTTTTGCATACCCGCTATGTGGGGCAAAAGCGCTTTTCCTTACAGGGAGCGGAAACCCTCCTGGTCGCTCTGGACACAATTCTGCACAAATGCCCGGACGCGGGCATCGAAGAGATTTGCATGGGCATGGCGCATCGCGGCCGGCTCAATGTGCTTGCGAATTTCCTGCGTAAATCGCTCAAGATCATCTTCACCGAGTTTAGCGAGAATTACATTCCTGATTTGGTGGCCGGCGATGGCGACGTGAAATATCACCTCGGCTACGACGCCGTGCGGAGGCTCGCTTCAGGCGCGGAGATCGAGATCCGCCTTTCGTCAAACCCAAGCCACTTGGAAGCTGTCGATCCAGTCGTGGAAGGGAAGGCGCGCGCCCGGCAACGGATTCGTCACGACATCGAGCATCGCAAGAAGGTTCTGCCGCTGCTGGTGCATGGGGATGCGGCGTTTATTGCGCAGGGAATTGTGGCGGAGACGCTGAACCTCTCTCAACTGCACGGCTACAGCACAGGCGGCACCATTCACATTGTGGTGAACAACCAGATCGGTTTCACCACTCTTCCCCAGGACGCGCGATCATCACAGTACGCCACGGACATCGCGAAGATGATTGAAGCGCCAATTTTTCATGTGAACGGCGATGATCCGCTCGCAGTGAAGTTTGTTAGCGACCTGGCATTGGATTTCCGGCAGAAATTCGGACGCGACGTTGTGATCGATTTGTATTGTTATCGCCGTTACGGCCACAATGAAGGTGACGAGCCGTCGTTCACGCAGCCCGATCTTTACGCAAAAATCGAGAAACGTCCCTCTGTAACGCAGCTTTATAAACGTGAGTTGCTGGATGCCGGAACGCTGACTGAAGACGACGCAGCGTCGTTGGAAACCGAATTCGCTCTGCGACTTGAAATGACGCGTGATGAAGTGAACGCGATCGAAAAACGCCGGGCAAACCAGAAAGCAAGATTTCGGGAATCGACGGCCATTTTTCAACCGAAATACACGAGCGAATCGGAGCCGACGGCGATCAGCGAGAAAACCCTGAAAACAATTGTCGACGGGTTGACGCGTGTTCCGGAAAAATTCCAGGTCCAACCGAAAATCCAACGCATCGTGCTCGATCACCAGCGCAAAGTTTTCGAGGATGGCGGGCCGTACGAATGGCATTTCGCCGAGGCACTCGCATTTGGATCGCTGCTCCTTGAGGGAATCCCGATCCGATTATCGGGCCAGGACAGTTCGCGCGGCACGTTCAGCACACGCCACTCGGTACTCTATGACGCGAAGACCGGCGAGCCGTACGTGCCGTTGATGCACCTGGCTGAAAAACAAGGGCGCATTTGCATTTACAACAGCCCGCTCTCCGAGGCTGCCGTGCTCGGATTCGATTACGGTTACTCGTTGGAGTATCCGAAAATGCTTTGCCTGTGGGAGGCGCAATTTGGCGATTTCGCAAATGGCGCACAGACCATCATCGATCAATTCATCGTATCGGCGGAATCCAAGTGGCAACGTCCCAGTGGCATTGTGCTGTTGCTCCCGCACGGGTATGAAGGCCAGGGGCCGGAACACTCGAACGCGCGCATCGAGCGTTTCCTGCAAGAATGTGCCGAGGACAACATCCAGGTCTGCAATGTCACTACTGCTGCGCAGTATTTTCACGTGTTGCGCCGCCAGATGAAACGCGATTTTATCAAGCCGCTCATCATTGCCACGCCTAAGAGTCTGTTGCGCGCGAAGTATGCGTCGTCGCCAGCTGAAGAATTTATCCATGGGCGGTTCGAAGAAATTCTCGCCGACGGTGCATCGGCTTCTCGGAAGACGATCAACGCTTCCGGAGAAAGCGTTCCACGTCCAGAGAACGTGAAGCGCATCGTCTTTTGCTCCGGCAAGGTTTATTACGATCTGTTGAAATATCGCAGTGAACGGAAAATAAAGGACGCAGCGCTCATTCGCATCGAGCAACTTTATCCCCTTGCTGAGAACAGGCTGCGCGAAATGCTCAAGCCGTTTTCGAAAGGCGCCAAGCTCGTCTGGTGCCAGGAAGAGCCGCAAAACATGGGTGCGTGGACTTTCATCGAACCGCGATTGCGTACACTTTTCTGCACCGAAATCGCCTACACCGGCCGTGAAGCCAGCGCCAGCCCCGCCGTCGGCTCGCTCGCCCGTCACAAACGGGAGCAAGCACGGCTCGTTGCCGACGCGTTTTCAATTTAAGCTGGTAGCTTTTCTAGCGTCGCCCAATCCGTCACCGCGTTGCTTCGTCGATTGACGGATGTTAGCGTCGCCCGCTCGCCATGAGCCAGAATTACAAAGACACATTGAACCTGCCGCGGACGGATTTCCCGATGAAGGCAAACCTTGCCGCCCGGGAACCGGAAATGCTCAAAGCATGGGAAGAGGCCGGGATTTACCGGCAGATTCAAAAGTCGCGAGAAGGTCGCGAGTTATTTGTTCTGCATGATGGACCCCCTTTCGCGAATGGCGATGTGCATATGGGCACAGCGCTCAACAAAATCCTCAAGGATTTCGTTGTGAAATCGCAGACCATGCTCGGCAAACGTGCGCCATACGTGCCCGGTTGGGATTGTCACGGTCTTCCGATCGAATACAAAGTAGTCAAGGAATCGCGAGAGCTTTCTCCGCTGGAGGTCCGCAAAAAATGCGAAGCGTTCGCGCGGAAGTTTATCGACATCCAGCGCAAGCAATTCAAGCGCCTCGGAGTGTTCGGTGACTGGGAACATCCTTATCTTACGATGGATCCCAAGTACGAAGCGGAAATATTACGTGCGCTCGCGGTTTTCGTCGAAAAAAACCTGGTGTACGAGGCGCAGAAACCTGTTTTTTGGAGCACCGGCGCGCAGACCGCCCTCGCTGAGGCTGAAGTGGAATACCAAGAGCGCGACGACACTGCCGTTTACGTCAAATTTCCGGTCGTGGGTGGCGCGCGTTCTCCGAACGCCCTGGCAAACACTAGCATCGCCATCTGGACGACGACTCCCTGGACGTTGCCGGCCAATCTCGCCATTGCGGTGGATGCAAAAGAAAATTACGTCGTCCAGGAATTCGAGGTAGTGCATGCCTCGGATTCGCTACGAGGCGAATCCGCTGGCGCGGATTCGGGTGAATCTCGCAACCGAGACGGTCGCACTACTCTAGTTCTTGCTGAAAAACTTATCCCGCGCTTTTCTGCAGCCACGGGATTGCAACCAGTCGGAAAACCTCTTGCCTCATTTCCCGGAGCCGATCTGGAAGGGGTTAAAGCGCGCCATCCATTTCTGGATCGAGAGGTCCCCATATTCACGGCCGGCTTTGTTACGATGGACTCAGGCACGGGTGCGGTGCACATCGCGCCGGGTCATGGAGCGGACGATTACGTTCTGGGAAGAAAACACAACCTGCCGATCTTATCGCCCGTCGACGATCATGGCCGTTATACCGATGAAGCAGGTTTGCCGAATCTAACTGGCAAATACGTTTTTGATGCCAACGCTGATATCGTCGAGTTGCTTCGCGAACGGGGGACGCTGCTGGGCGAAGAAAAATTTCATCACTCGTATCCATATTGCTGGCGGTCAAAAACGCCGATCATTTTCCGTAACGTCGATCAGTTTTTCATCCGTATCGATGCGCTGCGCGGCAGAGCGCTCCAGGCGATTCACGAGGAAGTGAAGTGGATTCCGGCGTGGGGCGAAAACCGCATCGCGGGCACGGTTGAATCGCGACCCGACTGGGTGATCTCACGTCAACGCAGCTGGGGTGTGCCGTTGCCGGTTTTTTACAGAGCAGGGCATCTCTCTGCTTCGTCCTCGGAAGAACGCAACCGGGACGGTCGCGCTACTTCGGAAGCCATTCTCGATCCAACCGTCATTCGCAAGCTGGCCGATCTTGTGGCGCAGCACGGCTCGAATATTTGGTTTGAATGGGACGATGCGGCGCTGGCAAAAGAAGTTGGATTACCCTTGGGCACAACGAAAGGCACCGACACGATCGACGTCTGGATCGATAGCGGCGTTTCCCATAAAGCCGTGTGCGCGGTCCATCCCGAGTTGCGGGATCCTGCGGACATGTATCTCGAGGCGACTGACCAGCACCGCGGCTGGTTTCAATCGTCGCTGATGACCAGCATCGCGCTGAATAATCGTGCGCCGTACAAAATGTGTGTCACTCACGGTTTCGTCGTCGATGTGGACGGAAAAAAGATTTCCAAGTCGGGCACATACGAAAAACCAACTGCTGCCGATCATTTCGTCGGCAAATATGGCGCAGACCTGCTGCGACTTTGGGCCAGTAGCATTGATTACACGACCGACGTTCCGTTCTCCGAAGAAATCTTCACTCGTCTCGGCGACACATATCGCCGCATTCGCAATACCCTCAGGATTTTGCTCGGTAATCTCCATGATTTGCCGAACACGCGGTCATCCCGAGCGGATCCCGCGCACGCGGGAGAAGTCGAGGGAGCCCGCGATGAAACCTTAAAGGTAGCGCATCGGGATGCAAAGCCTGGTCTCGCCGCCTCCGGTGCAGCCTCGACTTTGGTCGGAACGACACTAGTCGATCGCTGGATTCTGGAGCGATTGGACGAAGTGATCGCGACATGCCGGTCCGCGTATGAAAAATTCGAGTTCCACAAGGTGTATCATGCGATCAATCAGTTTTGCGCTGTGGATTTGAGCAGCTTGTACGTCGATATCACCAAAGACCGCATGTATTGCGACGCACCGAATTCGCCACGCCGCCGTGCAACACAGATGGCAATGCGCGAAGTTTTCGAGGCGCTCTGCAGTTTGCTTGCGCCTGTGCTGGTTTTCACCGCTGAGGAAGCATGGCGTTACTCAGCTGTAGCCGGCATCGCTGATGCCGGCCAGCCGGGGTCAGTAACTCCGGTTACACGTTCGGTTCACGTCCAGGAGTTTCCTCAAACACAGGGAAGAGGACGCGAAGCAATCGAGCAGGTCGAGGAGCTATTAAGATTGCGCGGCATCATCGGGCAGGCGATCGAGCAGGCGCGCCAGGAGAAAGTAATCGGCAACACGCTGGAAGCCCGCGTAGTTCTAAACTCGGATTCCGATGTCACACAAAAAATTTCCAAGGAAGAACTGGAGGAATTTTTTATTTTGAGTGATTTGACGATTCAACAGGCCAAAGAAGCGAGCGCGTCGGTGACGAAAACGCCTTACGAAAAATGCGCCCGCTGCTGGCGACACCGGCCGAGCGTAGGTACAAGCAAAGCGCACCCGGACTTGTGCGATCGCTGCGAGAGCGTGGTGGCTGGAGCCGACGCGACATGATTGGGAGCGCACGCTTCCAGCGTGCAGTTCGCGGCATCCCTGCCTCGAGCTCCTTGAGCCTTTGTCAGGCAAGATGCCGAACACTGCACGCAAGATGCGTGCGCGCCGGATTGCGCTGTGATCGAGATGACGAAGGAATCACGATAGATAGCCTGACTCGTTACATCGTTATGTCGTTACATCGGATCGACGCTTTAACGATTCAACGCTTCCACGGTTCAACGCGCCGAAGGCAATGAAATTCATTCTTTTCCTCACGCTTCCGCTCTACGCACTGGACCAGCTGACGAAGCATTGGGTGCTCCGATCGGTCAACCCTTATGATGCTCGCATTGTAGTGCCCGATTTTTTCCATCTCGTTAACGTAACCAATACCGGCGCCGCATTCGGATCTTTCAGGGGCAACAATACTTTTTTCGTTGTTATTTCCATTATCGCCTTGGTTGTTGTAACCATTCTACTGGTGCGGCGCCGGCCGTCTGATGCGTGGCGCGACGTGTCGCTGGCGCTCCTTCTCGCCGGTATCCTGGGAAATCTAACAGATCGCTTGCTGTACGGACATGTCATCGATTTCCTTCTTTTCAATCTGCACATCCGGTTTGCCGATCCCTGGCCTGCATTCAACATAGCCGATTCGTGCATCTCGATTGCAGTGGTGCTGTTCATCGTTCATTCGTTTGGGAAGCAGAAAAACCCCGCCCTCGAATCATAGGCAGCATACTAAATCCGTAGAGCAGGCGCTGCGGTCACAAAGACAAGGTTAACCGAGCCGACGGTACGAGTCCGGATTGCGCTTCGCACGGCGAAGCAGCTACAGTGGTTGAGTGGAAACTTCGGCCATGGAAGAGAGCGCACGTAAAGTCGCGGCGCGCTTGCGTGAACAAGGACACATCGCGTACTTCGCTGGCGGTTGCGTACGCGACATGGTTCGGGGTTTGACACCCAAGGATTACGACATCGCCACGGACGCCCGCCCCGAAACTGTGCAGACGCTTTTCCCGCGCACATATGCGGTCGGTGCGCATTTCGGTGTGATCATCGTGTTGGAAGACGGCTTCCAATTTGAGGTGGCCACTTTTCGTTCTGATGACGCGTACATCGACGGCAGACATCCAAGCGCGGTACATTTTTCCTCACCGGAAGCAGACGCGAAACGACGCGATTTCACCATCAACGGAATGTTTTACGATCCCATCACGGGTGAGGTGATCGATCTTGTCGGCGGCCAGGCTGATATCGCCGCAAAATTAGTGCGCGCGATCGGCGATCCGGCGAAACGATTCGAGGAAGATCGTCTGCGCATGCTGCGCGCTGTGAGATTTGCAGCAGTGCTCGATTATCAAATTGATAAGGCAACCTGGGAAGCGCTCCTGGGCAATGCATCGTCAATCAGCCAGATCAGCGCGGAACGAATCCGCGACGAGCTGGTGCGGATTTTTATCTCGCCGAATCGCCTGCGCGGTTGGGACCTGCTCGATGCCAGCGGTTTGATGCGCGCTATTCTGCCGGAATTGGATGCGATGAAAGGTGTTTTGCAGCCGGAACAATTTCATCCCGAAGGCGACGTGTTCGTGCACACCCGCCTGATGTTGTCGCTGCTTCCGGAAACAGTTCCCGTTCCGCTCGTCTTCGCGGTTTTGTTTCACGATGTCGCCAAACCGGTGACCGCAACCGTGGACAAAACGGGCCGAATCCGTTTTAACGAACACGACCGTATCGGCGCGCAAATGACTGAAGACATTATGCGACGCCTGCGGTTCTCAGGCGCTGAAATTGAAGCGGCAGTTGAAATGGTCCGGCAACACATGGTTTTCAAGGACACGCCGAACATGCGAGTGGCAAAATTGAAGCGCTTCATGGCGCGACCAACGTTCGACCAGGAGCTGGAGCTTCATCGAGTTGATTGCGAAAGCAGCCATCGCATGCTGGACAATTACGAGTTTTTGCTGCGTAAACGTGAAGAATTCGCTAACGAACCGATCATTCCACCGCCGTTGGTGCGCGGTCACGACTTAATCGCGCTCGGTTTTAAACCCGGCCCGGAATTTGGTGAAATTCTCGAAGCCGTCGAGACGCGCCAACTTGAAGGAAGTTTGCGCACACGTGATGAAGCGCTGGAGTGGGTGAAACGAGAGTATCCCAGCCAAAAATGAAACAAAACCGATTTGCCCGTCATCCAGAGCGAAGTCGAGTGATCCCGGTGCAGTATGTAACGGAGGCGCCACGGGGTTCCTCGACTGCTCCCGCGTGTGCGGGATCCGCTCGGAACGACAAAATGGTAGCTGTGCGGTTCTTGAAATGAAAATTTTGATGAGCAGCGCGGAAGGCCCGCCGATGCAACGAACGGGCGCGCTGGTAGATGTCATTGGTGCCTTGCCGGGTGCGCTGCGTGACCTTGGACATGAGATCAGTGTGGCGCTGCCGTTCTATCGCGAGATTCGGGAGAATCGCGCATTCAAAACGAAGGACACCGGCATCACCGTCGAGGTGCAAGTCGGAGATGCGACACACGTTGCGCGATACCTGGAGGGCCGCAGCGCGAGCGGCGTGCAGTTGTTCTTCATCCGGTGCGATGAGTTTTTTGATCGCGTTGGAATTTACGGCGAGCACGGCAAGCCGTACGACGATAACGCGGCGCGATTCATTTTTTTCAGCAAAGCAATCGTCGAACTGGCCCGGCGATTGACTCCGCAATTGGAGGTTCTGCACGTGCACGACTGGCCCCCGGCTCTAATACCGGTCTTCGTGCATGCACACGGATTGCCTTTCACCACGGTTTTGACGATCCACCACGTCGCCGACCAGGGCAGCTTTTGGGGACTCGACTTTGATCTCACGAATTTGCCGGAGCGATTCTTTAGCCTCCAAGGCGTTGAGTTTTTTGGGCGGCTAAATTTTCTCAAAGGCGGAATTCTTTACGCCGACCGGATTACCACAGTGAGCGAACACTACAGGCGCGAAATCCTGACGCCGTCGGGTGGATGCGGTCTGGATGCAGTGTTGCGTGAAAATGCGTATCGGCTCAGCGCAATTTTGGACGGCGTAGATTACAGCCGTTGGAACCCGGCATCGGATCGTTTGCTTCCCGCACGTTACGATGCGCGACGCCTGAACGGTAAATCGATTTGTCGTGAGGCTCTCTTGAAGCAAATGAAGCTTGCGCCCGAACCGGGCGGTCCGGTTTTCGGGATGGTGACTCGCGTCGTGCAGGAAAAAGGTTTCGAAATCCTTGTCCCGCTGCTGGATCGCTTACTCTGGGACGATGTTCGATTGATAATTCTCGGCGAAGGCGATCCTGCGTTTGAAACGGCGCTCGCGGTCACAGCCAGAAAATTTCCCACCAGGTTTGCCTACCAAAAAGATTACGACAAGAAAGTGGCCCACCTGATTCAGGCAGGCATGGACATCAGCCTGATTCCATCGCGCTTCGAACCAGCAGGCTTGGGCGCGATGTACAACTTGAAGTATGGCGCACTTCCGGTGGCGTGCGTGACCGGTGGAATCCAGGAGATCATCGAAGATTACGATCCGAACACGGACAGCGGGTATGGTTTCCTCTGTTATGAATATTCAAGCGACGCCTTCTGGGACGCTGTGAAACGGGCGCGCCAAATCTTCCGCGACCGAAGCCTTTGGACGAACCTGATGAAACGCGCGATGGCCCGCAATTTTTCATGGGAAGCGTCTGCCCGGCGGTACGAAGCTCTCTATGCGGACGCGATGGGTGCGCCGGATAAAGCTGTTGCGTAACCGGATTAACTGTAGCGTCCGCTGTCCTCAGCGGAAGGTTCGAGGACATAATGTCGCCAAAATTGGCACTGCGCTGAGGACAGCGCACACTACAGCGGTTTGGGTTTGCGTTTGCCAAACCGGCTTAGTTGTGGAAGTGTGGGCGCTCTTTCTCCCCGGGGAAACTATGGCTTACGCAATCATTAGAACGGGTGGCAGGCAATTTCGCGTCGCGGAAGGCGATACCGTCGATGTTGATCTGCTCAACGTCGAACCGGGCAAAACTGCCACGTTTGGCGAAGTGCTCCTATTTGCCGATGGAAAGGATATAACCCACGGCGATCCACTCGTGTCGGGAGCAAAGGTGACCGCGGAAGTTGTCGAACAGCGCAAGGACAAGAAGGTCATCGCGTTCAAATACAAGCGACGCAAAGGTTATCACCGTACCGTTGGCCACCGTCGCAAATTGACGCGGGTAAAAATCAAGAGCATTGATCTAGGAGCGAAAAAGTCGTCCGCGAAAAAGACCGAGGAATAGGAAACGGCGCTCTCAACGAAATTCTCAACCAAAAACTTCTGCAATGGCTCATAAAAAAGGACAAGGCAGCGTTAAAAACGGGCGCGACAGCGTCAGCAAACGGCTCGGTGTAAAAAGATTCGGCAGCGAGACCGTGGTGGCCGGCAACATCATCGTGCGCCAGCGAGGGACAAAATTTCTGCCGGGAAAAAACGTCGGGCTCGGTCGCGATTACACGATCTTTGCTCTGGTTGACGGGAGCGTCCGTTTCGATCGCGGTGGGCGCCGGGTGAATGTGGATCCAGCGGCGGTTTCTTCGTCATCCTGACCGGCACGAAGCAAAGGCGAAAGATCCTGTAGCAAAAACTCAAGTTCGTTCCGCGGACTCGCTCTATTGCATTCGGGATGACAATGCTTGTCTGACGCTTGGACGTTGCGGTATAAACGTATTTCTGATGATGCGATATAACACCTTTCTTCTCTTTGGCGCGCCCGGCAGCGGCAAAGGCACGCAGGGCAAAACACTTGGCACGATTCCCCGTTATTATCATTGCGCTTGTGGCGATGTATTCCGCTCCATCGATACGCGCACGAAAGTGGGAAAAGCGTTCCTGGAGTACTCGAGCAAAGGCCAGCTCGTGCCGGACGAAATCACGGTGGAGCTTTGGCGCGAGGCAATCGATGCCGCCGTTGACGCGCACAAGTTCAAGCCGGACATCGACACGCTCGTCTTGGACGGTATTCCGCGAAACGTGAATCAGGCCAGGATCATGAATGACATGATCGACGTGAAGAAGGTGTTTCATCTTACGTGTCCGGATCGCGAGACACTGTTCTACCGGTTAAAAAAACGCGCCCTCAAAGAGAATCGCCTCGACGACGCAAATGAAGAGGTCATCAAGCGGCGTCTTGATATTTACGAGAAAGAATCGAGACCCGTGCTGTCGTACTATTCAAAAGAGCTGATCACCGTGGTTGACGCGATCCAACCGCCCGTGAAAGTTCTGATGGATATCTTGGAGAGCGTGAACGACGGCGCGTATGAGCCAGCAGCAGTTTGAAAGCTTTACTGCTTCCAGTCTTTATTGCGAAAAATGCAAAACCGCGATGCCGGTACGCGAGCGGCTTTTGCTAGTCCTGCCTGACCGCGATATTTTCGATTATCTCTGCACGGGATGCGGATCGTCAGTAGGCCGGCGTGAAGTCACCGCTGGTGACAAAATGATGGCTCAAGCGATGGGCGGCCCGACGCGCCATCCGTCGCGGCCTGTTCGGCTTCGTTAGATCCGGAGAATAGCCGCCTGGTAGGGCGCGCACTCCGTGTGCGCCGGGAAGGTGGACGGGTCGGCGGTCTCTCCCTACCATTGATCAGATGGCGTCTCGAAGCATGCGAATCGTCTTTATCGGCACGGGTGAGATCGGCGTGCCAACATTGCGAGCATTGTTGAGCTCTGCTCACGAAGTCGTCGGCGTCGTGACTCAGCCGGATAAACCGGCCGGGCGTGAGCAACGCATCGAACCGCCGCCAATAAAGAAAGCAATGATAACGAGCGACAATGTCCAGATCGCCGCGGGGCTCTCGACCGCTGGCAAGCCGTCGCTCCTTGAGGTCCTGCAGCCTGCGCGCATCAAAGATCCACAAGCAATCGAACACATTCGCGCCCTGGCGCCTGATGTCATTGTCGTCTTTGCATACGGACAGATCCTGCCGCGCGATGTGCTGGAGATTCCACGACTCGCCTGTCTGAATCTTCATGCTTCACTTCTTCCGCGCTGGCGAGGCGCAGCGCCGGTTCAAGCCGCGATCGCGGCAGGCGATCGTGCGACGGGCATCACAGTGATGTACATGGACGAAGGGCTCGATACTGGCGACATCCTTTTGCAGCGCAATCTCGCAATTTTGCCTAACGATACCGGAGGATCCTTGCATGACCGCCTCGCGCAGATTGCTCCGGAGGCGTTACTTGAGTCTTTGCGACTGCTCGCCGCAGGGAACGCGCCGCGGATTCCGCAGGACAACACGCACGCCACTTACGCTCCAAAGCTGAAACGCGAACACGGCCTGATCGACTGGTCGGAATCGGCTGAGGCGATCGAACGTAAAATTCGCGCATACAATCCGTGGCCCGGCGCGTTCATGAAAATCGATGGTCAAAACCTCAAAATTTTTGCCGCGTCGGTTGTGCACCTCAACGGCCAGCCCGGCGAAATTTTGCCCAGCGACCAAGACCTCATCATCGCCGTTGGCCAGGACGCAGTTTCTCTACTCGAAGTGCAACTTGAGGGAAAACGAAGAATGACCGCCGCCGAATTCTTGCGCGGTCACGCCGCACTCCTACGGCAAGATTGATTCCGGGGAGCGCGGGCGCCTCGCCCGCAGTTTTCGGCGCCCTCGCCGAAAACCACGCATCCAGCGCGGCTTGAACAACGGCCAATGACCCCCGCGAATCCTTCTGCCGCACTCGAGGCTCGTCCGCCCGGCACGATGAGTCCCCCCAGAAACATTCAGTTCAGGGAGGGGACGCACTCGACTGGCCGCCCTACGATTGCGCTGGTTAGATCGCACGCAATTTGCTTTCCAAGAGAGCCGTCTTCTGTTGATCTTGTCCTTCACCGATGCAGACCGATACACCAGTCTACGAACGCATCGTGCTCAAACTGAGCGGCGAAGCAATGAATGAGCACGGCGGGCGCGACAATATTTCGCCGCCAGTCGTGCGCGAGATCGCCGAACGCGTGAAAGAACTCCGGGATCTCGGCGTGGAAGTGGCGGTGGTGATCGGCGGAGGCAACATTTGGCGCGGACTTCCAGCTGCCGATCGCGGGATGGACCGCACCACTGCGGATTACATGGGAATGCTTGCCACCGTGATCAACGCTCTCGCTTTGCGAAGCACATTGGAACAAATCGGAGTCGAAGCCCGGGTCCAAACTGCGATTCAAATGAACAATGTGGCTGAGCCATTCATCCTCGGCCGCGCCGTTCGGCATTTGGAGCTTGGCAGAGTGGTTATTTTCGCTGCCGGCACTGGCAACCCTTACTTTTCCACGGACACAACGGCAGCGCTGCGCGCCAGCGAGATTCGTGCAGACGTAATCTTGAAAGCCACAAAGGTTGACGGCGTTTATGATCGCGACCCAAACAAGTTCCCCGACGCTCGCCGCTACGACCGGCTCACGTTCACGGAAGCGCTCACCAAGCGTCTGCAGATCATGGATTCGACCGCGTTCAGTCTTTGCATGGACAACAAGATCCCGATCGTTGTGTTCAACATGTATAAGCCGGGAATCCTGCGCGACGCCGTGCTGGGACGAAACGTTGGGACTCTGGTTTGCGATGAAGCTCCACCGAAGTAAACATTCAGCGATATGACCACGGATGACGTCCTTTTAGAAGCGGAGATGTCGATGGAAAAAAGCGTCGATTACATGGTGCACGAATTTGCAGCGGTGCGCACCGGCAAAGCCGCGCCCGCGCTGGTCGAAAACGTCGATGTGCACGCGTACGGATCGGCTATGAAACTGAAACAGCTCGCCCTGATCACGACACCCGAACCGCGCCTGCTCGTTGTGCAGCCATTCGACGCGGGCACCGTGGCCGATATCGAAAGAGCCCTCAAGGAATCGAAGATCGGCATTACACCTGCAGTGGATGGAAAGATTATTCGATTACCCATTCCCGAGCTTTCGGAAGAGCGTCGAAAGGAACTCGTCCGCTCGCTTGGCAAAATGGCCGAGGAAGCCCGGGTCCGTGTCCGATCGAACCGGCGCACCGCGCTGGATGAAGCCAAGAAACTGAAAGCCTCAGGTACGTTGACCGAGGATCAATTGCGCGACGTCGAAGGCGAAGTGCAAAAGCTTACCGATCGTTTCGTCAAATCCATCGACGATCACCTCAAGCACAAAGAAGCCGAGGTCATGAAGGTGTAGCTGTGGGACGTGGCTCTCTGATTCATCCAACATTTTCAATCCGAATTTGTCCTGTTGAGCGAAGCGCTTTAACGAAATGCGCAGCATGGCCAGGCTTTCAAACATCCAGCTACTTCAATCAGTTATAGAGGCTGATCTTAGTGCCAAAACGACGGCAGACTTCGTGACCCATTTGATGATCAAGCTGGTCGAAGTAGCTGGATTTTCGCTTGCTTAGAATGACAGAAGGAGCGCGGCGGGAAATCAGACAGCGAAGCTTTCACCACACGAGCAGTGAGCAACGGCATTTGGGTTCGTCACTTTGAAGCCGCCTTTTTGCAAATCTTCGCTGTAATCGAGCACGGAGCCGCTGACAAATAACGCGCTCTTTGGATCGACAACGAGCCGCACGTCTTGAGTCGGAACAAGAATGTCCCGCTCCATCGGACCTTGCACCAAGTCCATTACGTATTGCAAACCGGAGCAGCCGCCGCCGACTACTTTGAGACGCAACGCTCCCTCCGGTTGGCCTTTTTCTTTAAGCAGTGAGGCTAACTTGCGCGCTGCATTGTCGGTCACGCCGATCAGGCGCTCGTTGCCAATCTTGTAGTTGAGTGGTGGCGATTCGCTAGTCATTCAAGGCAAGGTTCAGTCGATAACATAACGCTTTTTCGTGGATAATAAACGAAAG
>JAICUQ010000019.1 GCA_025935755.1 Chthoniobacterales bacterium
AAGGGGCCGCCCGCTTCCTCTCACCAAATCAACATATACATACGATTGGAGAAGAATCATAAGAACCCTATCATTGGTCGCGGTAATGAAGTTGGCGTCGTTAATGACTGCCGGGGTTAGCGGAGAGGGCGATTTTACAGCTGCAACGACAGCCCAAATTTTCTGAGTCGCTTAACGAAATCAAATCAAAACAGCAACAGAAGAACAGACAATGAAACGAAACTTAATTGATAACAGTTTGTGGCTGCTTATAGGGACCGCTGCGTTTTTCAGCGCCGTCGCTCCAGCCCAGGCCCAAGAAAAAAAACCAAACATCCTTTTCATCATGGGAGATGACATTGGGATGTGGAATATTGGCGCCTACCATCGTGGCATGATGGCCGGGCGGACACCGAATCTCGACAAGCTGGCCAAGGAAGGCATGCTGTTCACCGACTATTACGCCGAGGCCAGTTGCACGGCGGGTCGAGCGAACTTTATCATGGGCGAACTGCCTATTCGCACTGGCATGACGACGGTCGGCCAGGCAGGTGCCAAAATAGGGATCCCGGCGGAGGCTTGCACCATTGCTACTGCCCTGAAAGCTCAAGGTTATGCCACGGGCCAGTTCGGCAAAAACCACCTCGGCGATCTCAACGAATTCCTGCCTACGGTCCATGGGTTCGATGAGTTCTTCGGGTATCTCTACCACCTCGACGCGATGGAAGACCCGGCGCATCCCAACTATCCGCAGGATCTATTGGATAAGGTCGGCCCGCGCAACATGGTTCATTCCTGGGCGACCGACACAGATGACGCCACCGTGATGCCGCGGTGGGGCAAAATCGGCAAACAGAAGATCGAGGATGCCGGCACGCTTTATCCAGAACGGATGAAAACCGTGGATAACGAGATTCGCGACTTAGCCTTGAAGTTCATCGACAAGGCCAAGGGAGACAACAAGCCATTCTTTGTCTGGCTCAACCCGACGCGTATGCACATCGTAACGCATCTTTCAGACAAGTACGAGAAGATGCGCAATGCGGAGAATGGCTGGTCTGAAGAAGAAGCCGGGATGGCTCAGCTCGATGACGACGTCGGTTTGGTGATGCAACACCTGAAGGATATGGGTGTTGACGAGAACACCATCGTCGTCTTCAGCACCGACAACGGCACCGAGCTATTCACATGGCCTGATGGCGGAACGACACCATTCGCGCAATCCAAGGGCACGGTCATGGAAGGCGGCTTTCGCGTGCCCTGCATCCTGCGCTGGCCTGGCCACGTCCCGGCCGATTCCGTGCAGAACGGCATCTTCTCCGGTCTCGATTGGTTTCCTACCTTTCTTGCCGCAGCTGGTAATCCCAACATTACTGACCAGTTGCTTAAGGGTGTCAAACTTGGCGACAAGACGTACAAGAATCATCTGGACGGCTACAATCAACTGGATCTAATCACCGGCAAGACCACCAAGTCCGCGCGTCACGAAATCTTCTATCTTGGGGAAAGCACGGTCGGCGCGGTTCGCATCGATGATTACAAATATCGTTTCGTTGACCAGCCGCGCGGCTGGCTTGGCGAGAAAACGGCCGTCGACGTGCCTTACCTGATAAACCTGCGCCTCGACCCGTTCGAGCGGCAGGGTTGGCCTAACGACGGAACAAAGGAAGGAGCGCAGCAATACTTTGACTGGTTCAAGTTCCAATTCTGGCGTTTTGTGTTTGTCCAGCAGGTGATGGCCAAGGAACTCCAGACGTTCCTCGATTTTCCGCCGATGCAGAGAGGTGCAAGCTTCAACCTTGACGCGGTGAAAGCGGAGATGGCGAAACGAATGCAACAGGCGGAGGCGGCAGCTAAAGGTACCGGCCAGTAACACAGAATCTCATGCTCGGCACACCGGCAATGAGTCGTCCGCCTTCACGGGAATAAAGAGAATATGTTGAATCGAAACCGTTCGCTAACACTTGTTAGTCTCTGTGCGCTAACATTTCCTTTCCTCGCCCCGGTCGTTCACGCTGAGGATCCACTTGCTTCATGGAATGACGGGTCGGCCAAACAGGCAATTGTCGACTTCGTGAAGGTAACTACCACTCAAGGTAGTCCGCAGTTTGTTGCGCCGGAGGAGCGCATCGCAGCCTTCGATCAGGATGGAACACTTTGGGTTGAGCATCCGATGTACACGCAGGTCACCTACTGCTTCGAGCGCGTGCCGGCGCTGGTTAAGCAAAAGCCCGAACTCAAGAACAAGGAACCGTTCAAAACGGTACTGTCGGGCAACCGTGAAGCCATGGCGAAACTCTCGACCAATCAACTTGTCGAAATTCTGGCCGCCACCCTCAGCGGCATGAGTGTGGATGAGTTCAAAGCCGAAGCGAAAAGGTGGCTTGGTGAAGCGAAAGATCCGCGCTGGAAGCGCTCCTACACTGAGCTGACTTATCAGCCGATGCAAGAGCTGTTGGGTTATCTGCGTGCTAACGGATACAAAACTTACATCGTTACTGGTGGTGGACAGGATTTTGTGCGCGTCTATGCGAATCAGACGTATGGGATTCCACCGGAACAAGTGGTCGGCACGGCTGGCGAAACAAAGTTCGGATATGACAACAGTGGTAAACCGTTCCTTACCAAACAGCCAAAACTCGTGCTTAACGACAACAACGCTGGCAAACCTGAGGGCATCTATTTGATGATCGGCCGGCGGCCTTACGCAGCATTCGGTAACTCGACCGGCGACAGACAGATGCTCGAATACACAAAGGCGGGCGACGGCGCGCGACTGGCAATGCTCGTTTTGCACGACGATGCAGAGCGCGAATATGCGTATGGCCCCGCAGAAAGTTTGCCCGACACTAAAGTCGGCACATTCACGCAGGCACTTTATGACGAGGCGCAGAAGAACGGTTGGACCGTGATCAGCATGAAGAATGATTGGAAAGTGATCTTTCCTTTCGAACGTAAGTGAGTCTGCCGGGCGGACGTTTGCTGCACTGTTTCAGGCCAAAATCTTCGTGTGTTGCCGAGATTTCGTGCTTCTTCTCCTTCGTCCTCGATTCCGGGTATTTCGATTGCGAGAACGACGACGAGGAAGAATCGGTTGCGGCGTAGGCCCCGCCGCTTCTCCAAGTTGCCCTAAAGTCTTATAGCCAACGACACCGCCGGTATGCCATAATCCGCTTCCTGCTCTATGAAAATCCGCAATACGTCCTTGCTTCAAATTGTGGCTCTGACCGCTGCGCTCTTTACTTGGTCTCTTGAGATACGCGCAGCCAACTCATCTCCAGCACCTGGCCAGTCCGATGATTCATCCTGGCCACGAGAACGTTATCAGAATGGGAACCGGCTGATCGTTTATCAACCGCAGGTGGACGACTGGAAGAACTTCCAGGATTTGACCTGGCGAATGGCGGTTTCGCTTACGCCCAAGAGCGGCAAAACAGTGGTGGGTGTGGTGG
The DNA here is from genome assembly GCA_025935755.1 of Chthoniobacterales bacterium. GTDB lineage: Bacteria > Verrucomicrobiota > Verrucomicrobiia > Chthoniobacterales > UBA10450 > Udaeobacter. Next base: position 3,432 of record JAICUQ010000019.1, read on the forward strand.
AAATGAAGGGAACGACGAGCATCGATAACGTTGCCAAGCTGGTCAACATCTCCAACCTGCAGATTACAAACACCTATTTTCCGTCACTCGACAAGGCTACCGCAGATAAGATGGAGCAGGCGTTTAAAAGTTTTGTGCCATCCACCTTCCAGATTTCCTTGTTTCGTTTGATTGCGTCCACACCCAAGAACCAACCTTCGCAAGGTGTGCAGTTGAACAACGATCCGCCGAAGATTTTTGTCGGTTACCGGCCGTCGATCTTGCTGAGTGTGAATGGCGATCCAGTCCTTTCTGTAGTTCCGAACACGAATTTGCAGTTCGTCGCCAACACACAGTGGCCGCTGTTCCTCGACGAGAGTGCGTCCGCTTATTACCTCGCTGTGGGTCAGCAATGGCTGACTGCCAGCAAGCTGGATGGTCAATGGTCGGCAACCAAAAAGTTGCCGCCAGAAATGTCCAAGGTACCACAAGACAAACAGTGGAGCGGGCTCAAAAAATTTATCCCGCCACCAGCAAACACCAAGGGGCCAGCTCCGGACGTTTTTTACAGCGATAAGCCGGCTGAAATCATCCTGTTCGATGGGCAACCTGCTTACGCGCAGGTGCCGGATACACAGCTTGAATACGCGACGAACACAAGCAGCGTTGTGTTCCAATACAAACCGACGAAGCATTTCTACTATCTGACTGCTGGCCGATGGTTCAGCGCGGCTGACCTGCAAGGTCCGTGGACCTACGCTACACCGGATCTCCCTGCTGACTTCGCTAAGATTCCCACAAGCAGTCCTGCTTCCGCGATCCTCGCTACGGTCCCGGGAACGGAGCAAGCGAAGGATGCGGTTTTGCTGGCTCAGGTTCCGACAACGATGACGGTCAAACCTGCCGAGGCTGCAGCTAAGGTGAAGGTTGCCTATGCCGGCGATCCGAAATTTGAACCAATCAAAGGGACCTCGATGCAGTACGCCACAAACACGGCTGACAAGGTAATCGAGCTTGATGGCACGTATTACCTATGCCTTCAAGGGGTGTGGTTCATGGCTCCTGCTCCAACCGGTCCATGGTCAACGTGCATGTCGGTTCCAACTGAGATCTACACGATTCCATCAAGCTCTCCGGTTTACAACGTGACGTACGTTAAACAAACCGCGAACCCCGATGGCACGGTCACGTCGAACTACACGGCGGGCTATCTAGGCACCTTCATTCTGGGTGCTGCCACCGGAGCGATCCTGGCTGACGGGAGTGGCTATTGGTGGCCGCCATATTGTAATGCTGGTTACTACTATCCCTACCCCGCAACGTACTGTGGCGCTTACTATGGCTATGGTTATCACTACGGCACGCCCTATTACGATTATAACACGGGAGCCTATGGCTGGCATGGGAGTGCTTATGGTCCGAATGGATCCGCGAGTTGGGCGGCTGGGTACAATCCTTACACAGGAACATACGCTCGAGGCGGTACTGTCTCGACTCCTTACGGCACCAGGAGTGCAGCACAGGCGTACAATCCATACACCGGCACTTATGCGCAGACGCGACAAGGCTCTAGTCCCACAGCTCAATGGGGCAGCTCATATGTATCCCGCGGAAACCAGAGTGCTACCACAGGCCATTACTCCACGGCAAATGGAACGGTAGCCGGAGCTTCAACCTCGGCAGGCGGTAAGGCCGTAGGAGCGAATACCGCATGGGGGAATTCGGCAGCGGGCAAAACCGCCAGTGGGAACATGTATGCCGAGCACGATGGCAATGTTTACAAAAACACTGGCAACGGCTGGCAGAAATACGACAACGGCAGTTGGAACAATGTGAACAAACCGCAGCCCAACTGGCAGGGGGCAGAGAATAATCAGCAACGGACTGGAAGCGAATCCTATCAGCAACGAACATCATCCGAAAACAGTAGCGCCGATCGATCCACCGAAGGCAGCAGTTACAATCGATCCAATGAAAGTAGCCCTGAACGCTCCAGCGGCGGCTACAACCGATCCAGCGGGGAAGGTGGAACTGGTAATTTGGATCGCGAGGCTCAGAACCGGTCGCGTGGCGATTTTTCGAGCCAGCGTTTCCAGAACTTCCAACGCAGCGGCGGTGGTGGAGACTTCGGCGGTGGTCGCTTTGGCGGCGGAGGATTCGGTGGCGATGATCGTTTTGGTGGCGATCGCTTCGGGGGAGGTGCCTTTGGCGGAGCAGGCCGCTTTGGCGGATTCGGCGGGGGCGGGGGCCGTGGAGGGTTCAGGGGGCGGCGATAAAATTTCTATCTTGAATTTGCTTCTGATTCCGAAACAACGAAAAAACTCAGTCAACCCAGCTAAATAAAACATATGAGAATACTATTAACACTAACGAGTGCTGCCATCGCCATGATGGCATTAGCCTTGATAACAGCCTGTCAGAGCACCGGCACCGGTCAATCTGCAACTGCTCAAAACGAGGCCGTGCTCAGCCAGTCAGGGTTTAAGACGATTGCAGTTACGACACCGAAACAGCAACAGGCCGTAAGCAAGTTACCGCAAGGGACGGTGTCTGCGGTGAAATACCACGGCAAAAAATATTACGTGTATCCTACCGCCAGCAACGATAAGATTTACGTCGGCAAACAAGCGCATTTGAACGCTGCTAAGCAGGCGGTTGCCACACAGCAGGCGCAGGCCGGTCAGAATAATATGAATCCAGCGCCCACGATGACATTTCAGGGCCATGGTCAAAACCAAGTCGTCGCTGAGGAATTCGATGGATTTGGCCCTATGGGTGTCAATGCATTGGGAGATTGGTAACCCGCGATACTCAATGCTCAGGATTTCTTCACCTGGTTTACACGAGAGATAAATATCAACAAAAACTACCAACCCAAAAGAATGAAAAACCCATCAACACTAACAACTATAGCCGGTATCGGCGCGGTCCTGGCGTTTAGTTCCCTGTCTACGGCGATTGCCGCGAGTGGGGATGAAGCTTCCAGAAAAGAGGCTTTACTCTCGCAGTCCGGTTTTAAGGTCGTAACGGTCACGACCGCGAAGCAGAAAGAGGCGGTCAATGGCCTGGCCCCGAATAGATGCTCAGCCGTGACGTATAATGGGAAACTCTTTTACGTGTTTCCCACCACAGCAAGAGATAAGTTCTACGTAGGGAAACAAACCCAATTCAACAAATATAAGAAGGCGCTCGCGGCGGCTAAGGCCGGTCAACCAGCAAGCTAAAAGTTTCAATACACCAAAAATCAACAACCTTGCAAAACCTACACATATGAAAAGCCTAATAACATTGGCAGGTATAGCTAGTATGGGTGTGGTTCTGGCATTCTTATCTGGATGCGAGACTACTGGCAGCAGCTCGGGTGCAGCAAGCCAGCAGGGCCAAACTGGTGGTCAACCCGGTCAACAACTGATACAGGGACAGTCTCTATATCCCACACTCGAGACCGCGGGACAAAACAACGTTGAAGTCCAGCAGTTTGGTGGGTTCGGCCCAATGGGCACGGCTGCTCTGGGCGATTGGTAAACGCCCGGTACACAACAGCCAGGGCCAGCAACTCGATAGCCGCTGCAGTCGAGGAGATCCCGCCGGCAACGTCTGGGCTGCGAGTAACTGGAACGCGGTTGAACGCGTCGTCGCAGACGTTCCGATTTCCCGCACCTCGACCTGAGGTGGAGGACGGGCCTGACCATCATCTACGGAGTCGCAGCCCCAGTGAAGGCGCCGCTGATGGGTCAAGTGCAGACGTACTAGCGCAAAATAAAGACCGGTTATTCTCACCCAAAAAAGAATCAGAATGAAAAGCAATCTGATCGCCTCCAGTGCCACCCTGGTCGGCTTCCTAGTTCTCTCGGTGACCCCCAGAATTCATGCGACTGAACGTGTGGATGTGAACACAACTAACGCCATCGACGAGTCTTTCGGTTCGAATGCACACGTAGCGCTTCGGTTCCCGTTGCAGGATAGTAAGAATTTGAGTTACGGAGCAGTTACTGACTCGTCTACCGAACAGGGAGATGAATCGGCGAGCGAATTGAATCGCAAGCTCAGCAACCCGGTGAGCAGCATCTGGTCGATTTCAAGTCAGTTCAATAACTTCGAGCTCAACAATGGCCAGTGGAGTAATAACTGGAACTTTCAGCCAGTGCTGCCGGTCGGCCTAACGAAAGATTGGAACCTGATTACGCGGCCAGTGATGCCTTTCTACAACATTGTCCCGCGCGAGACTTCCCCCAACGAATTTGCGCGCGAGGCCGGACTGGGCGATCTGGCTCTGTTGGAGTTGTTATCGCCGGCCAACTCGGGCAACTGGGTTCTCGGAGCCGGGCCTACGGCCATTTTCCCCACTGCGACCTCCGGCTTCACTGGCCAGGGCAAGTGGCAGCTCGGGCCGAGTGTCGTAGTGGGTTACCTTACCAAGACGTACTTTATTGGCGTGTTTCCGCAGCAGTGGTGGTCTATAGGCGGTGAGCATGGCCGGCCCGACACGAACCAGATGAACCTGCAACCCATCGCCACACTCTTTTTTCGTGAGGGATGGAGCTTCGGCTATTCCGGGAACATCCTGGCAGATTGGACCGCACCGTCTCCGGACGTCTGGACGGTTCCCATCGGGCTCGGTTTAGGCAAGGTCGTGAAATTTGGGCGCCTGCCCGTTAAGATTCAGCTAGCGGTGCAATACATGCCTGTGCATCCCCGGATCTCTGGACAAGAGTGGAACGTGCAGCTCCAGGTTACTCCTGTTATACCGAAGCTTATTAAGGGAGTCCTGTTTCAGTAACCCGAAAAATCCCAGCACTGCCAGTGGCGCTCACGCGCGCTGAGCGTCTCAATGCAGCTTGTCTTGGTTTAATTTTCGTGTGTCCGGCACTGTCGGCAAGCTTGCCCGTTGCGAATGAGTAGCTTGACCTCCTGCATCCAAGGGGAAATGCATACGGTAAAGGGCGCCAAACATCGCAACGGAGTTGTCGCTCCACAATCCGCCATGGCCCCAAATAATCTCCTTCGGCACCCGAACTATCCAACAAGGCACATGAGCGTTACCGCTATAAACAAACTGCCAGCGTTGCCAGTCCTCATTGCCTGTCGCAGGGCGCGACTCGTTAGGGTTGTATCCCGGACCGCGGCAGAATTGTTTCTCATGACCATCGTTCTTCTCACTGGTGAGAAAGGTTCGGCCTTGCACGTTTTGTCGAATGTTGGCTTCGAAAGCACGGTTCTCATACGTGCTTAGATTGGCGGGCGGACTCGCTCCTCCCAGGGGAACAACGTTAAAATTCACCAGATATTTGTCGTTACCGGGCGTGTGAGTCTGGAACTCGTTCTCTGATATTTTTTGTCCGTTCCCGCCAGGCACTGGAACCGCGTCCCAGTGATAATGAAAATTCGCGACGTTCGCAAGGCCGGTCCCGATCGGAAAGAAACCACCTGTCGCCTGATCGTTTTCAGATTGCAGAATAACAAATAGGGGACGGTTTTCATTCACGACCGCCCCCTGCTCGGCTCCAGGTGTCCTACCTACATAAGCATGCCGGGTTGGGTCGTACTGATAAAGGTACTCGAGTTCCGACATTAATTGTCGTGTGCCAATGGAATTATCTGCGGGGTTGAACGCGACGGCCATGTCCCAGGGACTGGCGTTGCGCGCCCCGGTGCTGCTAGCATCGAGAATGGAATGGGCAATCGTACTGCTCAGGACCAATCCGCCAAATGAATGACCCATCAACACGCAATGATGGACCTGCTTGTCCGGCGCTCGTGCGGTCAATGCGAGTTCATTGATGGTAGCCAGGCAGCTATTCTGCGCCGCGACTTCGTTGCCCGCCGATTTGCGATTCCAAAAGGTCAGCAAATTCAGACCGGGAATGGTAAGGTTTTTGCCACGCCATCCAATGTATACTCCGATGACGTTGATATTTCCCTGAGTCACCTCGGGGAGCCGGGAGACCATATCAATGAAGTGCTCAAATCGGCAAACATCGCCGGAGTTCGCATTGTTCATCCAACCGTGGATATAAACGAAAAGCAACGGGCGTTGCGCCTGGCGGATCGTGTTGATCGCAGCCACGCGCTGTGACGTATCCAAGGCCGAGCCTTGATCTCCGAATTCAATGAAGGCGAATTTGTAACGACCATCGGCAGGACCTCGCACTGAATTAACGGGGTCACTCGACGTGTTTGCATGATATGGCCCGTATGGAGCGCAGGACCCGAGGAAAGATACCGACGCCAGCAGAGATACCGCGCGGTACCGGATTGAATGAGAAGGTCGCACTGTCTCGAGCAATAACCAATCTCCTTTTCGAAAACAATAAATTACCTCTGAAATGGCGTAGGTCTTTGGTCCAATACGCCGAGACAACGCCGAAAAAGTGAAAACTGCACAACGGTCGTCCGGATCCGTAGCTCCGGGCGGACTGGCGCTGGACAGCCACGAGGTGGTTGGCTTTACGACTGGTTAGGCGAGTGCGAGTGTTCACTCGGCACGCCTACCCATGGAGATTCATCAGTTGCGTTATTTCGTTGCCGTCGCGGACGAAGGAAGTTTTTCGCGCGCGGCCGCCAAGGTGCGCGTGGCGCAACCTTCTTTGAGCCAGCAGATTCGGAAGCTCGAAACGGAAATCGGCCAGCCGTTGTTTGATCGTTTGCCAAGATCAGTTGTCCTAACGGAGGCGGGCCGCTGTTTCCTCGACTATGCCCGCCAGATTTTAGCGTCCATTGGCGATGCCCGCCGATGCGTGGATGAGCTTAAAGATGCGGTTACCGGGAAGCTGGCTGTCGGCGCGATTCCCACCGTCGCTCCGTACGTACTCCCGGAATTGGTTAAGAAATTCCACAAAGATTATCCCGAAGTAAGTTTGGAGCTGGTCGAGGACGTGACAGACGGCATCACGCGGCGCATAGAAGCCGGAGAACTGGACGTGGCCTTGGCGTCCACCTGCCGGCAAACCCCGGGTTTGCAGCGCGAATCGTTAGGCCGAGAACCATTGCTCGCGCTAGTACCCGAAGCAGATCCGCTGGCAAAGCAGGACCTCGTGCAGCTGGATGATCTTAAATCACAGCGATTCCTTCTTCTCCACGAGATGCATTGCCTGTCTCAACAAGTGCATCACCTGCTCGAATCCCGCCGTCTCCGTCCGGAGATTGCACTGGCCGGTAGTCAGCTCACGACCATTGCGCACATGGTCGCGGCTGGTATCGGCGTTTCAATCGTTCCGCAGATGATGGTGAAACATCAAGAGACCCCTGGCTGTGTTAGTCTGCCGTTCGCTGCACCGATCCCCCAGCGGGAACTTAATTTTCTTCACAACCCGCTACGGTTTCAGAGCAAAGCGGCGGCAGCCTTTCATCGCGAGGCTGCGGCGTTATTGTCCGGCGAAAATTCGTCGACAGACGACGACGTGAAACACTGAAGCCTATCTCATCGTTTCCAACGCCGTCGCTACCATGGATAACATGGGCCAAACGGCGAGGACCAGGATGATGCAGAAGACGGCGAGCTCAGGTAAGTAGTGAGGTTGTGCCCTGTGCACATATCTTTCCTCGAGGAAGCGTGAGATGCGCTGTCCTATCGGTATTCTAGTTTCCATGCCTCAACCGGCCACATCCGGAGGGCGGATTGAAATACTTTATTCCTCTAGGCGCAATAGGTTTTGCCTATTCCGCAGAATCTCAGAACCTTAATCTTCGATCTCGATCATTGTTCCGCGGCAACTTACCGCGCCGCAGTGACACGCGAACTTCCTCCTGGCTGATTCGGTGATCGGTTCGTCCAGTTCCATGTGATAATCATAAAAGAGTTCCTCACCGGGTTGAATATCGCGGATTGCGTCGATGAAAATGCGGTCGTCTTCCTCGATGGCTTCGCAGTTTGGATCACAAGAATGATTGATCCAACGGGCGTCGTTTCCGCCGACTTCTGGATTGATTACCGCGCCGTTCTCCAGTCCGAAGTTGAAAGTGTGGGGGTTATTAACGTCATCCGGAGCGTCTTCCCAAGCCACGCGTTCACCGGTGTACTCAATGATGCGGGCACCTTTGGGGATGAACTGCGCTGCATAAACGCCCCGGCCGTGTACTCCGGACTCGCGAACTTCGATTTGCATCGACCGCTGCTGAACTCTCGTCTTTTTTGCCATCGCGCAGGAGTTATTCCTTTAAAGTCAATTCGCAGGTCGCCGGCTGCCAGGGCGCACCGATTCCGCCGCCACGTTTGCAATGATGCTCACCTTTGACTCCCTTTGCAAAGGAACCGGTACTTCGGAAGCCAGCGATGCGAATACGGCAGTTCGGTTGCGGATTCCTGCCAGATGTTAGAGTGAGATCTATGAAACGCTCAGTGGTGATGTTTCTGTCCGTCTGCCTGATCGCAGGTTCGCTTTCGGCCAATCTCGGCGACAACAGTGAAAGGATTGAAGATGCATACGGCACCATCGTTCAACGACGCCTGCAAGACGATGGAACAGTAAGGGTCGTTTATGCAAAGGGCCGGTATCTTTACATGGTTACGTTTGCTAACAGCCGAAGCATCTCGGAAAGTTATTCCCGCGCAAACGGTAAAGATCTTTCCGAAAAGGAAATCGCGAAGTTCCTCAAGGCCAATTCCCGTGCGAAGTGGGTGCCGGTTAACGGCGGGGCAGAGCGACGTTTCAAGACCAGCGACGGAGCTGCGGAGGCAACATACGGCATCCTGAATGGTCGGCCCGCATTGACCGTGCACGATGTTAGACGGTGATTCCGGGATCAATGTAAGCTTTATAGTACCTGCTCGCGCTTGCGCAGAATAAGAGCGGCAACAACTCCGACGAAACGAAACCGACAACCTCAAACGGCTGGAATTGACTGAAGCAGCTCATGCTGCTCTGCGTTGCGCCAGGCATCCTTGATTCGTTAGGTTTCTCGATCGTTCAGGCTTCTCCAGTAGCCGCGCGATACGCCATCAGCGCAAGGCCAACCATCGCGATTCCCACCAGTCAGACCTGAGGGACTCCTTGGATTACCTACCAGCCATATAAGCCGAATACCTAGGAACATTACAGAAATTTAAGGTAAAAAGTGTTGACTGTTTTTCTGCGCCCCTGATAGCTTCAGGGCTTCTTGGGCGGGACATTCGTCGGGAAGATAGGAAATCTAAAATCAAACTCCAACTTCAGCTGCAACATGCAAATTCCACATTCATTCAAACAAACTCGTTTAATTTCTACTCTCCGCTTCGCAATCGTTGGCACGCTGCTATGCGCAGCAGCCGCGATGGCGTTCGTGGCGGCAAAACCATCGCTTCCATTTCTGTCGGCCAAGCCTAACAAGCTTGATCCAGATAAACTAGTGCAACAACGTGCTCAGTGGCTCCGAAATAAGCTCGCGCTGCCTGGAATTGAAAGAGACGGGGGCCCGACCGCCGCAGCTGAAGAGCAGTACGCTATTCGAGCAGCAGGCCATGCCTACGTCCCATTCCAATTAACGGTGAATGCGCGAGCGGCCTTCGGGAAAGTCAAGTCCCGAGGTAATGGGAACAACAACAGAGGCGTCTGGCAGCTGATTGGGCCGAGCACGGCAAATTTTCCTGATGTTCTAACGTTCAGCGGAGCGTCGTACGTTACCTCCGGTCGAATCACGGCGCTTGCGCTTGATCCAAGCTGCACCACTACAACGTGCCGGGTTTGGGCCGCGGCCGCTGGCGGCGGGGTATGGCGAAGCAACAATGTTTTCGCCGCGGGCGGTCCCAATTGGACTTTTATATCCGGGAGCTTTGCGACGAATGCGATCGGAACGCTTACGTATGACGCCGCGCACAGTACGCTGTATGCGGGCACGGGTGAGCCAAACGCCTCCGCCGATTCTGAAGCTGGCCTGGGAATTTACAAATCCACTGACGGCGGAGACACGTGGACGAAACTCGCCGCCAACACCAGTGTTGCAACTGGTCCGGGCGTGGATTGCGACGCAGTGTTTGGCACACCGCCAGGAACATTCGGTGTTCAACACGCTCCTGCCTACAGCGGTCCTGCATTCGATGGTCGTGCCATCTCTTCGGTCCTCGTGGATCCGAGCGATCCCGCCATCCTGTATGTTTCGTCGACACGGGGAGTTCGTGGTGTAAGCTCCGTCTCCAGTGGTGGCGCGGTGTCGCTTGCGCCGGGACTACCGCCATACGGATTTTGGAAGTCCACTGACGGCGGGGCAAATTTCACGTTGCAGAATTTTCAGGACGTCTGTTTGAATCCTACGCTTCCGGGCAGCGCGGGAATTATTCAAGCAAGCTTCGGGTCAACCCGCGGTGTCCATGCAGCGGCGCTTGATCCGTACGCATCCAGTGTCGTCTACGCCGCGCCGTTCCCGCAAAACAACGCGATCCCGCTCAACAGCAAAGGCGGTGTATGGCGTTCGACCGATAGCGGAACAAGCTGGGCGCAGATCAAGACTGCACAAAACGCGGCTCAAACTACTGATCGAGCATCATTCGCTGTGACGCCGATTGATGGTGGTTTTACCCGAATGTACGTAGGCGTGGGAAGTTCGAGCCTCGCGCTGCCGGACCAGGCCCACTTGTATCGCACAGATGACGCAGTTACAGCGACCAATGCGAGCTTCATCGATTTAACTGCGCAACAGCAGTCCTCAAGCGCTCCGAATCAAACATTAAATTATTGCGGCGACCCTGCCGTAGGCGCTCAGTGCTGGTATGACAACGTGGTTTATACACCACCAGGAAAACCCGACGTCGTATATCTTGGCGGATCGTACAACTACAGCCAGTACGGCTTCAGAAATAACGGACGATCTTTCATTCGCTCGAGCAACGCGGGGCTGACCTTCACCGATATGACCTGGGATGCTACTACAAATCCGACTCCGCCAGGCAACTGCTGCCAGCCAAATGGAATAGCGCCTAACGGTATGCATCCGGATAGTCACGCGATGGTCGAGATACCTAACAGCGACGTGGCCATCTTCGGTTCAGATGGTGGACTGATGCGATCGAGCGGGCAATTCGCTGATATTTCAGCTCAATGTGACACTCGTCCGCTCAGCCCGACCAGTCTTGCGACCTGCCGCCAAATGTTGTCAGCTGTGCCGACTCTGCTGCAAAGCTTGAATGCAGGATTATCCACGATTCAGTTTCAGAGCGTCTCGTACAACGCGCTGGATCCGCTTCACAGTTTGCTGGCGGGAAACCAGGACAACGGCACGTTCAAGTACACTGGCTCTACGACGTGGAATCAGGCGATATACGGTGACGGTGGTCAGTCCGGCTTCAACGTTTCCAATCCTGCGATGCTGTTCAACTCGTTCAGCTCGAATTTCCACGACGTGAATTTCCAGAACGGCGATCCGACCAAATGGGTGATCGCGAGCGGCCCGATCGCTGCAGCGGAACCGAACGGCGCGCAGTTCTACGCGCCTATCATCGCGGACCCGAATGCGCTTGCTGCGGGAACAATCTTCGAAGGATCGTTGAGTGTCTGGCGAACCCAGGATTGGGCAGGTAACCAGGCGTTCCTGGAGGCGAACTGCCCCGAGTTTTCCACCGCAGGCAATAACACCGCATGCGGCGACTTCGTACGCATCGGGCCAACTGGCGCCACCAACCTGACCGCCAGCGCCGCCGATTATCGCGGGACCTCACGCTCCGGAGGGAATGTCGCTGCTCTCGCGCGGACAACAAAAGATACCGGCACATTGTGGGTAGCGACGACTGCTGGCCGCGTGTTCATATCCAAGAACGCCGACGCAGCGGCCGCCAGCGTCACGTTCACGCGCCTGGACAGCTTGCCGGGCGCGACCGCAGCTCCTGGCCGGTTTGTTTCCGGGATAATCATCGATCAAACCAATGCCAATCACGCGTGGCTCTCCTATTCGAGTTACAGTTCACTAACTCCAGGCCAGCCCGGGCATGTGTTCGAGGTGACTTACAATCCGCGAACGAATAGTGCTACATGGACAAACCTCGACGGCGGCACCGGTCCAATGGGAGATCTGCCGGTGACAGCTCTGGCTCGTTCCGTCAGAGGCGACCTGTTTGCTGGCACAGACTTCGGCGTCCTTAAACTTCCAAAAGGGGCTTCTACCTGGGTGACCGCAGGTGCAGGCCTGCCGGCAGTTGAAATCGCGGGACTGACGATGGTCAATGGCTCACAAGTGTTATATGCCGCGACCCACGGCCGCAGCATCTGGGCACTGACAAATCCGTAACCTTGTTCTGTCCTTGGGCGGGATAGTTCAAACTATCCCGCCCATTGGCCAAGCCTCGAAGCTTCGGGTGCAGAGGTTACGGCTAAATGTTTCCTGTGAACGGCGTCAAGCTACAGGCCGTCTAATGTTTTAAGGACTCAATTCTGATCGCCATGATTTCGCCGTCGGCTCTTAGCTACCTTACCGCTGCTTGTCTGTCTTGGATTCTGGTTGCTACGGCCTCAAGTGACTCGACTGCAACAGGCGTTTTGGAGGGACATGTGAAGATTGTCTCGTCAAAGGAGGTCAATCTTGCTGACGCCTCGCCTTCTCCAAACGTAGCGAGCAATTACGCTGATTATCCGTTGCTGATCTTGAACAAACAGGACCATACAAAGATCACGGAGGTGACGCCTGACGACACCGGAAAATATCGCGTGGCATTACCACCTGGCGAATACATCCTGGATGTGCAAAGACGCCGGCCGAAGGGTCATCTCCGCGCGACGCCCGAGGCCTTTACCATAGCGGCGAGTCAGACGGTTCGCGTGGACATGGCCATCGACACTGGCGTCCGTTGATTTGCCATACGGCTCATTCTCCCGGTGAAGCGCCACGTGCGCGCCGATTGACGAAATAAGTTTTCGTGCGATTAATTGGCGCGGTAATTTCTCCCCTCGCAAGTCTTTCTCTCGCGAGGTGAACACTGCTCCGAAGTTTTAGGTTTAATTAACTCCGCACACCTATGGCGGGACATAGTAAATGGTCGAAGGTCAAACGCTTTAAAGGCGCAATTGATGCCAAACGCGGCAAGATCTTCAGCAAATTATCAAAGGAAATCACCATCGCGGCAAAATCCGGCGGCGGTGATCCGGGGGCCAATCCCCGTTTGCGCAGTGCGATTCTGGCGGCACGCGCCCAGAGCATGCCCAATGACAATATCGATCGCGCGATTAAACGTGGGACCGGCGAGGGCAAAGACGGCGAGCAACTCGAGGAAATCACTTATGAAGGTTACGCGCCCGGTGGTGTGGCTATCATCGTAGAAGCGGCAACGGATAACCGAAACCGTACCGGTGCCGAGGTTCGAAGAATTTTCACCCAGAACAACGGCAACCTCGCCTCGAGTGGCAGTGTCTCGTACATGTTTCACCGAAAAGGGCAGATCACGGTTCCGCGGTCGAGTATTGACGAGGATCAATTGCTGGAAAACGCGTTAGAAGCTGGTGCGGAGGAGTTGACAACCGAGGAAGATCAATATGTTATTACCACTTCCCACGATCAGCTCTACGCCGTAGCTGAAGCGCTCAAGAAGGCAGGCGTCAGTACCGATGGGCAAAGGTTTACGTTTATCCCGGATAGTACAGTCGCGGTCAGGGACGAGACCGTGGCACGCCAGGCGTTGCGATTATGTGACGAGCTGGAAGAGGACGACGACGTGCAAAACGTCTATTCAAATCTAGACATTCCCGATGAATTGCTGGCCAGGTTGCCGGCCTGAGAAAATTACTGGTTATACGACTTGTCAGGGCGCTGACCCCCAACTGCAGCGAACAATCTCTTAGCTTATGAACGAAGAAAACGAAAAGCAGCCTGCGCCGCTGGAAACTGAATCCGCATCGCCGGAGCAACGTCATCATCGCCCGCGCCGTCGTTTCCCGCGAAGGCGTTACCGAGGCGATCGCTTCAGGCGCGATAACTCCGAAGAAGCACCGAATTCTTCCTCAACGAACGCAGACAACGCCGATGTCGCCGTCGAGACCCTCGATCAGCCCGGCTCAGGTGCCGCTGAGGGCGGCAGCGAAAGCAGCGAACAGGTTCAAACCGAACCGGAATTCGGCGAAGGCATCATCGAGATTTCCGGCAAAGGCTTCGGGTTTTTGCGCGATCCAAAACGTAATTTTGTTCAGACGCCACAGGACATTTTTGTCACTCCCGAAATCGTGCGCCGCTTCGCCTTGCGCGACGGCATGTGGATCAACGGCGAAATCCGGCGAGGCAGCCGTGGTCCGCAACTGACGAAGTTGCTCACGATCAATGGCGACGAGCCAGCGAAATATCAGGGGCTTCGTCCGTTTGAAGAGTTAACAACGATCAATCCGAACAAACGAATCAAACTGGAGACAGCTCCGGATCGTTACACCACGCGCATCATGGATTTGATGACGCCACTTGGAATGGGCCAACGCGGTTTGATCGTTGCACCGCCTCGGACAGGTAAGACGACGCTGTTGCATCACATTGCTGATGCTGTCGCCAAAAATCATCCGGAGATGGAGCTGATTATCCTCCTGGTGGATGAACGCCCCGAAGAAGTCACTGATTTTCGCAGGTCGCATCCCACAGCGCAGCTGATGGCCAGCTCCAATGACGCAGACATAAAGAGTCACACCCGCATTTCCCAACTCGCGATCGAACGCGCCAAACGATTGGTCGAAGCTGGGAAACACGTATTCATCCTGCTCGATTCGATCACGCGCACTGCTCGTGCTTTTAATAATGCGATGGGTGGTGGCGGCCGCACCATGAGCGGTGGTATCGACGCGCGTGCCATGGAAACGCCGCGCAAGATTTTCGCAGCCGCGCGGAACACCGAGGAAGCAGGTTCGCTCACCATCGTCGCAACGGCGCTGATTGAAACCGGCAGCCGCATGGATGAGCTCATCTTTCAGGAGTTCAAAGGCACCGGAAACATGGAAATGGTGCTCGACCGAAAAATCAGCGACCAGCGAATTTATCCAGCCATCGACATCTTTTTGTCTGGAACCCGCCGGGAAGAACTGTTGTTGCAGCCGTGGGAGCTGGAGAAGATCAATCTCATCCGGCGCGGGTTGGCCGGTCATAAACCGGAAGAAGCCATTCAGCGTCTGCTGATGTTCGTGAAGAAATTCCCGACCAACACCGAGATGCTCAAGGGCATTCCGGGCTAGGTTAAGCGTTCGATCTTGCGTTCGTAAAGCGCGTGTATCTTGTCGCGCGCATCCAGGTAATCGCGACGAAATTCTTCGAAGTTTCCATAGCCCAGGCGAACGGCGAGCTTTTGTTGTTCGCCTGATTCCGAGGGAACCGAGGAAACGGCGTTGTTCTCGGAACGGCGGAGTGCCGATTCGCATCGACGCAGCAATCGGTATGACTTTCGCAATTCCTTTGCCTCGGCATCACCTAACAAGCCGTGTTTACCGAGCTTGGTGACGGCGCCATCCCAGTTCGGTTCCCAGATTTTTGTGCGCATCTGTAACGCTTGAACGAGAAATTCCGCTTCAATGATTCCGCCGGATCCGGTCTTCAGATCAAGAAAATCCGTTCCGCTGCCTCGTTCGCGTCGAATGCGCTGGAGCATATTGTCGATCTTGACGAGAAGGTCTGTCTCCTGACTGGCGCGCCGCCAGGCGGATTTTGCAATTTCCATGAATTCATTTTTTTGCGGACCACTGATTGCACGCGCCCGGGTGAGCGCCTGCATTTCCCAGAGCTGCGCGCGGTTCCGGTAATACGACTGATAAGTCTCGAGCGAGCAGACCAGCGGGCCATTCTCACCCTCGGGACGGAGTCGCGTATCGAGCGTCCAGATGTTTCCCTCTGCGGTTTGTTGCGCCATCACACTCGTCAGATTCTGTGCGGCGCGGTTCTCCTCGCCCGCGAACACTACGTCCAAGTCGGCGCCGTAACCAATGTCGCGCCCGCCAAATTTACCGAGCGCGATAATCGTCAGTCGTTCATCCGCGACAAGCCTGGCTGTAAAAACCAGACAGGCTTCAGCCAGATCAGAAAGTTCCGCCGACACGCCCGCGGGAGTGGCGAGGCCCGCAATTTCGCGCAAAATGATCCGCAACAATTGCCGCTGTCGATAGGCTCGAGCGGGGTCGAGATTGTCTGCGGTTCCGCCTAACGAGTCGAGGCGTCTGAGATTTTGTTCCAAGGATCGCGGTTCATCAAACGTTGGATCCCTTGTGATATCTTCCAATAGTTGCGGCCGGCGGATGAGAAGATCACCTGCAAACCGGCTGGCATCGAAGGTTTTTACGACCAGTTCAAGTAACTTCGGATTAGTAACAAGCAGCTCGAAAAGCAAACTGCGCAGACCGTAACTTTCCACAAATCGGACAAACTGATTCAGCGTCGTGTCGGGATCTGCACCCTCCGCAATCCAGGTAAGCAAAATCGGACGCAACCTTTGGAAAATCCGGCGAGTTCGAGTTGCGACATGAAAGCTCCCCGCACCGCGTTCAAGGTCCCTGAGCGCTTTCTCTGCTTGTTTCGGGTCCTTGAAAAACTCAACTGTGATTTTGGCGGGCTGTACAGGGCCTTCTGAAATGATTCGTCGAAATATCGGACGCACGGCTCCCATCCGGTTATGCAGTGCCGCGCTGAAATCGTCGGCCGACGAGAAGCGAAGACTCCGGGCGAGCCGGTTCAGCAGCTCCGGCTCTTCCGGAACGGTGTGGGTCTGTTGTTCTGCTTCGATCTGCAAGCGGTGTTCGACGCGGCGAAGAAAACGGTACGCGTTATCCAGCGCCAAAACATCATCGTGTGGGAGCAAATCCAGTTCGCGCAAGGCGCGGAGCGCCTTGAGCATACTTGATTCCTGCAAAAACGGATTACGCGCACCATGGATAAGCTGGAGCGTTTGCACGATGAACTCGATGTCCCGAATGCCGCCTCGCCCAAGTTTTACATCGCGCTCCAGTTTTTCCGGCCCAACCACGTCGCGCTCGATCCGATGTTTGATGTTGGCAACCTCCTCGAGCAGGTCTGGTGTGGCACTCTTTGGATAGATGAACGGCTGATGCAGCCGCAGAAAATCGTAGGCTAACTCGCGGCTCCCGGCGATTCCGCGCGCCTTGATCAACGCAATTCGTTCCCACGTTTCGCCGAACCCGGAATAATAATTTTCCATGCTCTCGAGAGACCGCGCCAAAGGACCTGCCGAGCCTTCGGGACGCAACCGCAGATCTACGCGAAACAGCAAGCCGGACGGATGCGGCATTGAGAATGTGTCCAGAATCTTGTTTCCCAATCGATTGAAGAACTGGTGATAGGAAATATGCGGCGTGAGTTGGCCTTCGTCGCTGTAGAGAAAAAGAAGGTCAACGTCTGAACTGTGATTGAGTTCGTTTCCTCCGAGTTTGCCCAGCGCCAGAATCGCAAACTCTGCTTTTGGCGAGCCGTAACGTTGGCGCAGTTCGAGATCCCAAAACTGGAACACACGGCGAAGACAAATCTCAGCGATCTGCGATAGCTCACCCGTCGTCTCTTCCAAGGGCGAAACCGCAGCGAGTTCGCGAACGGCCACACGCGTCATCTCGCGGCCTTTCCAGAACCGTAGCGCTCCAAAACTGTTGTCGGGCGCCGAATCACCCGCCAGAGCGTGCAATTCAGCGAGCATGTCCATGTGGCTGCGCGCTGCGAGGCAAACCTCCGGTCGAGCGAGCCACAGAAGTGTTTCAGGATCGCGGGTGAACCGTGTCGCGCAGATGCTCGAGACGCCTAGAAGATGCAACAGGGCTGTTTCGCCTAACGGGAATTGTTCGACTACGTCGGCCAGCGGCATCGCGTCTGCCGGCCATTGTTCGTTTAGCTGAACCAAAGTGATTTCTACTTGTGAAGGGTTCAGCGAGGTGGCCGCCTTTTCCCGAATCCAGCCCGCACGATCATCCATCGGGCAGCAACATCACGTGTTCTGGACGAAAAACCAGTTATCGCAGCGTACACCAACCTCACCTCAGCAATCACGCCGCAGTGAGTTGCTCGAACTATGGCGATGGCAAAGGCGCTAACACAGAAAGCGCCTTCTCGTGCATTTGGAAATCCACCGGGCAATTGCCAGCTAATTCGCCGTCCAGCTCCACTGGAACATCCTGCTCGCTGGTTACGCGGAGTTCGGGCGTCTGGAAATATTCAACGTCTGGAACGCGTATATCAGAGCTGAACACAACGTCGTGCAGATATTTGAGGATCTCAAGAAAGCCAAGCCGCTTGAACACGACCACATCGAGCAGACCGTCATCGATGGCGGCTTGCTTGAAAAATGGAAAAGGGCCGCCATACAGGCGACCGTTTCCAACGAGCAAAAACGATCCTTCCCGCACCGGTGCGTCCTCCGATTCGATGGAAAGCTTTGGAGGTTGGCGCGCGGCAATATGTGCTGCAGAAATCAGGTAACTGAGCGGACCAAGACTGCGCTTGAACGCAAGAGTCGTTTCTTTGACGGCTTGCGCATCAAGCCCAATGCCACCCAATTGCACGAAATACCTTCCGTTCGCGCTTGGCAGATCAACGAGGCGCACGTTTCCACTTTCAACAATCTCCCAGCAGCGCTGGAGATCGTTGGAAGGGAGACCGAGTTCCATGGCGAAAACGTTCACCGTACCCAACGGAAGAATCCCGAGCGTCGCCTTGCTGCCGGCGATTCCGTTTGCCACCTGGTTCACCGTGCCGTCGCCACCAGCAGCAACTACTCGTCCGAAACCTTCCTCGACCGCACGCCTCGCGAGCGCTTCCGCGTCGCCTGCCTGCGAGCTGATGCGAATCGGCAAACCACCGATGATTGATTCGACTCGTTCCTGCCAGTCCCGAACAGTTTCGAGGTTCCCGGCAAATGGATTAAGAATGACAACTGTGTCAGTCACATGCAAAAGGAAGTACAAATGTTCTATTGAGCGAAGCGTCGCAAAGGAATCCGACGCACAAGGCCAGGCATTCAAAGATCTTTGGCCCAAATTCGGTCGCAAAATACGGCTCGATCGGAATCCGAGATCGAAACCCCGGCATCGCAATGTTTGTCCAATGCGTTGCAGCTTCGTTTCGAGAATGCCAAGAGGCTTTGGTATTTGCTTCAAACTGCGGCTGCGTAACGTCTGGAGGTGCAAAAATTGCGCCGCGTGGCAGTGATCGCTCTGGGGGCATTGATTGGACTCGGTGCGGTGATTTTGCTTGGCGTGAATTTGTATGTGCAATCACAGGGTGCACAAGCAAAGATTCAACAGGAGCTAAGTCGCAGCCTCGGCGTTCCATTGAAAATTCGCAGCATGAGTGTGACACCATGGGGCGGACTTGAACTTAGCGGCATCACAATCCCTCAAACGGTCTCGGTCGGGCCGAAGGATTTTCTTGAAGCGAGGACGTTTCGTCTGCGGGTTCGTTTTCTTTCGCTCTTTTCACGGCGGCTAGTCATCAAAGAAGTCTCGCTGGTTGCACCCAGAGTTGTATGGCCACAGAACAAGCAGGGAAAATGGCGTTTGCCTACCGTGCGAGCACCGCGGCCACCCGGTGTTTCGGCCAATGAGCCTCCAGTGCCGTCCCAGGTCCAACCTGCAGTGGAATCTGTCGCAACGAACACATCTCCTGCTGTGACCGATGTAACCAGCGTTCCGCCTTCGCCGAAAATTGTTAAGAATGAATCACCGCCGCGCGAACGAAGCCTGGCTGTTGCTCCGGAAGTTCGTCGAGTGAGCGTGAAAGACGGAGATTTCGCTTTTTTGGATCGAACCGGAAAACTCGTGGCGAGTTTTGCCGGAGTGAATTTTCGCACCAACATCCGCAGCGCGCAGGCGTTTCGGGGAGATGCAAATGTCAACCGCGTTTCATTGCGGGACCGCTTCTTCCTTGACCAGCTTAGTTCACCTCTTCGCTATGAGCCCGATGTCCTCGAGCTCTCAAAAGTTTCGGCTCGTGTTGCTGAGGGTCAGGTGACCGGTTATTTCGCGATACAGCCAGAAGCGGAAGATTCCCCATTCACGACGAGCGTAAGTTTTCATGACGTCCTTGCGGATCAGCTTGTTGAAAATGCCGGTGGTCCGAAAGGGATGGTGAAAGGTAAGTTGGAAGGAAGTTTTCAAGCGTCGGGGAAAACCAGCGATCCGGAGGCGTTGGTTGGACAGGGCGAAATCTTTCTGCGAGAGGGCCGGGTCCAACAATACAAATTGCTGGTATTACTCGGCCAGATTTTGCAGATCGAGGAATTGCAGGAGCTTCATCTGGAGCAGGCGGAGGCAAAATATCATTTGAGCCCTGGACTGGTCACGATTGATGAGTTGATCTTGCGCTCGCCAAACATCCGCCTCACCTCGTCGGGTACCGTTCGCTTTGACGGAACGCTGCAGCTCAACTCGCAGCTCGCTATCAATGACAGAATCCGCGGCCAACTTTTCAAAGCAATTCGCGACAACTTTCATCGCACCGACGACCCGGTCTATTCGGCGATCGAGTTTCAGGTCGGCGGCACCGTCGAGCGGCCAAGCACAAACCTCGTTGAGCAAGTCGTTGGTCGGGACATCAGTAGCATGCTCAACAGCTTTTTCGGCGGAAAAAAATCGAAGAAAAAGAAGAAACCCGTTCAAGATGCCGCGCCCGCCATGCCGCCCGCCGCTTCGTTGCCGGA
The DNA here is from genome assembly GCA_025935755.1 of Chthoniobacterales bacterium. Classification (GTDB taxonomy): domain Bacteria; phylum Verrucomicrobiota; class Verrucomicrobiia; order Chthoniobacterales; family UBA10450; genus Udaeobacter. The sequence goes on from JAICUQ010000019.1 coordinate 23,962, forward strand.
CGCAGCGCTGCCTGAGGCAACTGCCACGCCGAGTCCAATGGGGTCGCCATGAGGGTGATCGCCGGCAGCGCCGGCGGGGTCCGCCTGGCAGTTCCGAGGCTCGGTGTCCGCCCCACGATGGATCGAGTCAAAGCGGCTATCTTTTCGAGCCTCGGTGAAGCAATTATCGGGGCGCGAGTGCTCGATCTTTTCGCTGGCAGCGGCGCGCTTGGGATTGAAGCGCTGAGCCGCGGAGCGCGCTCCGTAATCTTTGTTGAAGGTCATCGCGACTCGATACAAGCCATCGAGAGAAATCTCGCCAAAACGAAGTTACTTGGTCGCGTCCAGCGCCAGGACGTTTTTGATTTTCTACGTCAACGGTCGAATTCGGAAAAATTCCAAATTATTTTTGCGGATCCGCCTTATGAAACCGCCGATCTTGGGCAAAGCTATACCGCGAAACTTTTGAACGACGAGCGCTTGCCACAGTTGCTCGAGCCAAACGGCCTTTTCGTGTTGGAGAAACGACCCGATGAAACGATTTCAGACTTGAAAGGTTGGCGCGTCATCCGCCAGAAAACCTACGGCGCCACTGAAGTTCTGTTCTTAAGCAGCTCGGCAATCGCAAATCATACATCGGAAATCAAATGATTCGCTTGACCTATAATCTGCTTTGGCCGCTTGGGATGTTGATTTTTTTGCCGGGGTATTTTGCGAAGATGATTCGCCGCGGCGGTTACCGCGAGAAGTTTGGCCAACGACTCGGAATGTACGACGCTGCGCTGCGGAACCGCCTTTCGGATCGACGCTCGACATGGCTGCACGCTGTGAGCGTAGGAGAAGTAAACATTGCGTTGAAACTGGCGAACGCGTTACGTGCGCTTGAACCGGATTTGCACTGCGTGCTGACCACAACCACAACAACCGGGTTCGCGTTGGCGCGCAAAACGGCGCCACCCTGGATTGAAGTCATGTACACCCCACTGGATTACTGGCCAGTGATGCGCCGTGCATTTTCGGTGATTCGGCCGGGGCGGATTGTTCTTGTTGAAGCGGAGGTTTGGCCCAACCTCGCCGCCACCGCGCATGCGCGCCGGATCCCTCTGGCGCTCGTGAATGCCCGATTATCCCCGCGTTCTGAGCGACGTTATCTGCGTTTTCGTTTTTTTGTTGCGCCAACGTTCAGGCTTCTCGATTCGGTATGCGTTCCGGAACACCGCGACGTCGAACGATGGGCAGCGCTCGGAGTTCCGCGAAACCGAATCCACGTGACCGGCAGTATTAAATTTGATTCCGATGTTCAGACAAAAAGCGTACCTGTGGTGTCGTCCACGTGCTTGTGGAATGTGCCAGCTGAAAACGCGGAACGTCTCGTGCTCTTTGGTGGCAGCACGCATCGCGGCGAAGAGGAAGTGCTGGCTGGGATTTTTCTTCGTTTACGCGAGCAATTTCCATCGCTGCGGTTGTTTATCGCGCCACGTCATGTGGAACGGCTACAGGAGATCCGTTCAGAGCTTGGCGCTTTGCCATTGCGGGTGACACTCGCAACCAAAGCGCTGGGCGACGGAGCAGCCAACGCCGATTGCATGCTACTTGATACGACTGGTGAACTGCAGCGTTGGTATAGCATCGCCACTGTGGTGTTCATGGGGAAAAGCCTCACCGCGCACGGTGGACAAAATCCCGTAGAACCGATTCTCGCGGGCAAACCTGTGGTGTTCGGTCCGCATATGGAAAACTTCGCGACGCTCGCTGAAACGCTGGTTTCTAATAAAGCGGCGATCCAGGTTAGCGATTCCGAATCGCTCGAGCGCACCATTGGCCGGTTGCTTGGCGATCGCGAAGCGCGCCAGGGCCTGGTAGGAAATGCGGTTGCAGCATTGAACGAACATAAAGGTGCAACCGCGCGAACAGCACAGATCGTACAGAGCCTCCGCGCAAAATGTTAAGTTCCACATTGGCCCCGCAAAATTACGCGCCAATTTGCCTTGCACCTAACGACGGCAATTCCGATATTGCCCCGCTTTGTGTGACCCTATCGTCTAGAGGCCTAGGACACCGCCCTTTCACGGCGGTAACACGGGTTCGAATCCCGTTAGGGTCGCAACCACGTTTGGGACGTGAGCCGCGCATTCATTGGACGATCCTGGTTGAGAGAACCTGAGCAAACAGGTGGAGTTCAGCCTGGCCTCGGAGCTGGCCGATCTTGAGGGTCGATCAATCTGGATTATGAACGGGTGTTGTGGTGATGCTCAGCCTTTCACTCTACGCGCCGACGAAAGTTCGCTGGCTATTCTGAGTTCGAACGCTCGTTAGTGCGACTGAAAGTATGGAGTGAGAACCTTCGCCAAAATCACGCCGCAAAAGCCAATTAAAAGCAGTCTATTGCGCAATTGGTATAGGTTGTCGGCTCGGGTTGTTTCCTTCTCGATCATGTGGTGCAGAACGGGTATTTTCTCATTTAATACACCTACCCAGTCTGCTGCTGCTTGCATGGTTAGGAGTCTTCCCGGATTTTCGATGACAACCAGCCCTTCGGAATTGGGTTTTGATACCATGACTGCACCTCGTTTTCCTATCGAGTCGCGTAGCTCACCGTTTAACCGACTGATTTCAACGAGGGATTCAATTCGCTTTAACCCCAAGGCTGCAGAAACAATAAGCAGCGCAACCGAGACGACTTCAATCGTGTAAGCCGATAACAATGTGAGCTTCTCGGGATGGAGGGTCTGGCCAACGTACGCGGATAGGGCGAAACAGACTCCGACCAGGAAGAACTCGAACCGCTGGAGTCCCTCGCGGTAGTGCCCAAAGTCAGTTATGCCTCCGTCATCTGCAGCCATTTTGTATCGAGTTCGGGAGCTTATCAGAATCGCTCGACGTGGTGCAATTCCGTTTCACCCGAGAAACTCGATCCCGCCGGTGACTTCGTGAGAACCACGTTGACGTGAATCCGTCCTCACCCGGCCGGCGCGTGTAAATGCGAGTCGATGTATCCGGAAAATTACTGCAGCGCAGGATCTAAAAACGCGCGCCGCTGCGTTTTGTGCCCGGGAACGCGCTTGTTGATAGCTAAAAAATTTTTGTACGGAGGTGAGAAGAAACGTCCGGAACTTGCCGCGTTGTGGATCCGCCTTCGCGAGTGCGTGTTTCTCCTGCAAAGGAAACAAACTGCTTGTACCAAACCTTCCGCATCATGCCCTCTGCGGAGATCCGCCGTTTTGCCCGGGCACACGGACAGTTTAGAAAAAACTCAAACGGTACGGCAAGACTGCGCAACGCTTTAGAGGCGGGATCAAGAAACGCGAGTGAACCGGCGCGAATTGAGTGTGGTCTCAAAAATTCGGCAGCGGAATCAGTACAATTCCGCGGCATTCTTGCTGATTGTAAACATCGATGCAGGTTGTGGTGCGTAATTTTCGGGATACCAGCCCTCACATCCGAAACGAATGTCCAGAACAGCTGTGTTGGTAGGAAAATTCGGAACGGTCCAATAGAAAAATTGTGCCTTGGGATCCATGATTGGCGTGATGACCATCGGGAACGTTTTGCCACCGTCCAGCGACAACCAAAGTTCCGCTTCACACCCTTCGAGGTTGATTGGCGGGAGCACGGACTTCCATTCGACCCGAACTTTCTGGCCCGGGTAAACTACCTGTCCGGCAGTTGGCGATATTAGCTGGGCCGAATATCTCCCTGACGCTGCTCTTGAAAGACTAACGAATTGCGAAGCCAGGGTCAGAGCAACCGCAACGACTATTAATAGGATCCCGCGAATTTTCATTTCTTGTTTCCTCGTATTTGCCCCCGCTTAGTTACTCTTCGACTAAGTCTGAAAAAGGCGAAGAACTTAGCGGGGAAAATGCTTCACCTGATTCAGATGTTTGCGAAATCTAGTACGACTGCGAACTAGCGGTCGAGATTACGAACGGCGATCCACTTTGTGTATGGTAACTCTCAGGGTATGACGGCTCACACCCGAAGCGGATGTCCAGGAGCGCTGCGTTGGTGGGCGTGTTAGGAACAGTCCAGTAGAAGAACCTGGTATTCGGATCCATCGACGGAGTAATCCGAATCGTGTACGTCCTGCCGCCGTCCAACGACAACCAAAGCTCGATCTCACACCAGGCGGGATAACGGGTTGCAGTTGGAGTCGATGTCTTCCATTCGACTCTCACCTTTTCGCCGGGATGAAGAACCTGACCGGCTGTTGGCGAAATCAACGTGGGATAAAAGGCCGGCGGCGGCGGGGGCAGAGCCACTGTCGGTGCTGGTGCGAAGGCAAACACCAGCCAAAACGATGTAATAACTAATCCTGTTGTCTTTTTCATTTTTGATTCCTCGTGGTTCTTTCCCGTTCTATTAACTCTACTTGCGTCTAAAAGACGAAGAACTGGAAAATCCTCCGTCTGATTGAGATCGCATTTAATGCGGCAAATGTTTTTACGAAGTCCAAACGAATTTGTCCAGCCAGGTGTGACCTGATTCTTACCTAAGGCCTCGCCTTACACGTCCGGTTACCCATGGCGTGGTGACAAATACGGCCGTCTCGCATTCGCTGTGCGTGCTCGAGACTCAGCGCACAAGCCTCCGCTGAGTGGTTGTTCGTGCTCAGCCTAAGCATTTTAATCGATGCAAAACACATGCGCTCTCCGAGTTCGGAATGCGAACGGCATTGATGATCGATTGGAAAGCAGGGCCGCTTTTGCGGTCTCGCCTTTCGTTACTGGCGCGCGCACATGGCGGGGACCTTACGCTCGCCAAAGCGCAATCGGATTGGACGGAATTCTGTCTGCGACTGAGCGCTTCGAGCATTCATGTTGACACGCAAAAGCCGCGTGTCCCGACGGTGGCGGAGAAAAAAGAGACTGGCTGATGATGCCGGCCTCTCTCCTCGAAATCGCAAATAACAGATTAATGGACTTGGAATCTGCCTCGCAGTGTAAAATGGCCGTTAACCACCAGCCGGACCACGTCGCCAGCTTGCACCTCAGGTGCAGCTATCTCGCGAATGTCAGTTTCAAATGTGATGTCGTTCAAAAGATTTTTGGAGAAGTGAAGGCGATTCGTAAAAATCCGCACGCCGCCGCGCAAAACGCGAAGTTCAACCACTTCATCACGGAAGCCGTTTCCACGGGTGATTCCGAGATCAGCGAAGTCGGCTTTGGCGATCTCCACTTCGGCCGTGAACCGGTCGTTCGCGGTGCCCACCTCAGCATCCAGCCTCGCGTGTCCACTTGCATCCACGGCGATCACCGGCTCAAGACGTGCTTCGAGACGGAGCGAAGAGTTGGCCTCGACATCTGGAGCTTGCTGCGCCATGGCCGAAGCGTCATCCTCGGCTTCCGGCGCTTGCTGCGCCATCGCCAATGACCCGAACGCGGAAAAGGCGGCGATTGAAAATGTGGTGAGAAGTTTTTTGATGTGTTTGTGTCTCTTGTTCATGTCGGCACCGTCGTTAGGTCGAGAGTGCTTGCTATCAGTTAAAGGTTAATTCCCTGTAACTTTTGTGGCGCCTGGGAAACGCCCTTTTCGTTTCATCGGAGAAGCTTTCGGGAGCGTGAGCGTGCTCGTGTGCCGTTGCTCTGGTGTTCGACGTCTTTATCCCGATCGCCGCGAACCATCGGACCATCGATCTCGTGCACACGAGGGGACAAAACCGCTCCCGGCAATAACGAGACCGCTTCCCCATTCTGAAAAGCGCGATTGAGGATGCGGCCACGATGCAATACTTTGACGGGCGATGCAGGTCGCATTTTATCAATCTGAATCCGAGCAGCCGCATCCCGGCCGTGCACGAGCCATCATCAAAGCGCATCCCGAAGTTCGCGAGTTGATGGTGCGCAATCCGTGGACTGCGTTGATTGCGGTATCCATCCTAGCAACGCAGACTGCGATCGCCTTCGGCATGGGCCACCTCGGGTTCGGGTACTGGTGGCTCAGTCTACTGATCGCTTTCTGCGTCGGCGCGTTCGGGAATCATGCCAACTACGTCATCATTCATGACGCGACGCATAACTTGATTTTCCGGAACCCTGGCTGGAACAAGATGGTAGCCATCATCGCGGATCTTCCGAACCTCACGCCTGGCGCGATGGGATTTCGTGTTTACCACTTGAAGCATCATTCGCATCAGGGCGATTACGAATGGGATGCGGACCTGGCGAACCATTGGGAGGCCCGTCTGGTGGGCAATTCATGGTACCGGAAAGCGATCTGGCTCATGCTGTTTCCGTTTTTTCAGGTCACGCGTCCACCTCGGCTCAAAGCGGTCAAGATGTGGGACCGCTGGTTCTCAATCAATCTTGTTTGCGCGATCGCATATGATGTGGCGATCGTTTATTTCTGCGGTTGGGCAGGATTTCTTTATCTGGTGTTTGCGTTTTTGTTTTCCATTGGGTTGCACCCGGTGGGCGCTCGATGGATCCAGGAGCATTATACCTACGACTTCGACCAGGAGACTTTTAGTTATTACGGGCCAATCAATCTGGTGGCACTGAACATGGGCTATCACAACGAGCACCACGATTTACCCTCGGTTCCGTGGAACAACCTGCCGAAACTGCGATCTATGGCCCCGGAGTTTTACAACAATCTGAAATATCACTCCTCATGGAGCCGCCTCCTTTTCCAGTTCATTTTCGACAAGCGATACAGTCTTTATTCGCGAGTGGAACGAATGAAACAAAAGAAGGGAGCGAACGGGACTTCCCCGATCGCCAACCAGGAAGTTGGCAATCTTAATCTGAGTGCCCGTCCTATCATCTTTTAGCCATGGCGAGTCAATCAAACGAGGGCAGCGCGATTTCGAAGCCGCCGTTGTACGTTTCCACGAAAAACGAAACGGTCCGGATGTTCGACAGCGATTTCATCGAATTCTTCTCCCGTGTGCATCCGGCGACTCCGTTGATTCTCTACCTGCCGGTCGTCGGCTTTATGCTTTACGTGTCAATTGCCAGGCAAAGATTCCCGCTGTTTGTGGTCGCGGGATTGTTCCTGCTCGGTGTGCTTCTCTGGACGTTATTCGAATATCTGATTCACCGTTACGTTTTCCATTACGAACCGAAAACTCGCGTAGGAAAACGCCTCCACTACATCATCCACGGCGTGCATCACGATTATCCGAACGACGCAAGAAGACTAGTTATGCCGCCCAGTGTTAGTGTCCCGCTCGCATTTCTTTTTTACGGTCTGTTTCTGTTAGTCTTCGGACGGTTCGCGCCCGCTGCATTCTCCGGATTGGTTTTTGGGTATGTCTGTTACGACATGCTCCATTATGCGACCCATCACTTCCCGATGAAACGCGGCATCTTACTTTGGCTGAAGCAGTATCACCTTCGGCATCACTACAAAGACGATCACGTGGGGTATGGGATCAGTTCCCCGTTGTGGGATTATGTCTTCCGCACGACTCGGCGGTAATCGGCGAATTTGTGCCACCCTGCATGCTGCTCGAAGCATGCGGGGATAGCCTGCACTAAAACCCTTGTCCTGAAATCCGAAAGCCCCTACATTGCTGCCCCGACACGAAACTCCACGAAGTGAAAAGAAGTGGAGAAACTCGTAAGGAATCGTAGTGAACGACAAAATGTCAGTTTTGCTGAGAACCGCCGTCTATGCAGACGGTTGCGAGTGCCAACGGAGTTCGGGGCCCTATGAACGTTGATCCAGCAAAACTGAGTTTGAGTAATTTTCTGGCCGGCGACAGCGACGACCCGCTTCAGGCGCCACCGAGCTTCACGACCTGGATGCGACTCGGTGCATGGGCAGTAGAACTATACGAACCGGAACTACTTTCCGGTGCAGACGCCCGGACCACCATCAATTATGCCGGGAAACCG
>JAICUQ010000048.1 GCA_025935755.1 Chthoniobacterales bacterium
CGCATTATCGAGGCTGCCGAATACCTATATTTTCACGCACGATTCGATCGGTGTAGGTGAAGACGGTCCCACGCATCAACCGGTGGAGACCGTCAGCTCGGTTCGCCTGATTCCGAACATCGACGTGATTCGTCCCGCCGAACCCGAAGAAACCGCAGGCGCATTTGTCGCCGCGATGGAGCGGACCGACGGTCCGACTTTCCTTGCGCTCACCCGTCAGGCTGTTCCGATGTTGAACGAAATCGACGTCAACCTGCGTCGCGACGGCGTGCTGCGCGGCGGTTACATCGCAAAAAAGGAAACCGGCAAACTCGACCTGATCATCCTGTCGTGCGGCAGCGAATTGCAGCACGCGCTCGCCGCGGCGAAACAGCTGGGCGACAACGTTCGTGTCGTTTCGATGCCCTGCTTCGAAAGATTCAATCGCCAGCCGAACGCATATCGTCAAGAAGTGCTGCCTAACGAATGCCGTAGACGCGTGGCGATCGAAGCGGGCGTGACGGAGATTTGGTACGAATACGTCGGTCTCGACGGAAAAGTCGTTGGACTGCACGACTTCGGCACGAGCGCACCGGGCCCTGAAGTAATGAAGGAACGCGGCATCAACGCGCAGCATGTGGTGGAGGCAGCAAAGTCGCTGCTCAATGGTTGAACCGTTGAATCGTGTTTAAGCGTCCGGAACTGTCACTCACTTGAACGCTTGAACGAATTAGAATGCTTCTTCTGGTTCGCTCACATTGCGGGCGCGCGTTTCGAAACGCGTGTACTCTTTCAGGAACGTGAGCGGAATTTCGCCGACGGGGCCATTGCGCTGCTTGGCGATGATCAGTTCGGCTTCGCCCGCCTTTTCCACACGTGCTTCCTCGTCTTCCTCGTACATCTCGGGCCTAACAAGTAATCCCACCAGATCCGCATCCTGCTCGATCGAGCCAGATTCGCGCAGATCGCTCAAACGAGGTTTGCCGCCGGAACGCTGTTCGGGTTGCCGGTTCAATTGCGCCACAACAATGACAGGAATTTTCAATTCCTTGGCCAACGCTTTGAGGCCGGCCGAAATCTCCGAGATCTCCAGTTGACGATTATCCTGAGCACGGCGCGAAGTGGATCGAAGCAGCTGCAAGTAATCGATAATCAAGAGCTGTATATCCTGTTGCGCCTTCAGACGGCGCGCTTTGGCCCGCAATTCGAGAATACTGAGACTGGCGCTGTCATCGATGAACATCCTGGCCTCAGCCAGCTTTGACGCCGCCGCAGTCAGGCTCGGGAAATCGCGCTCGCCCAAAAAGCCATCGCGCACCCTTTGCAAGTTTACGCGCGCACGTGAACAAAGCAGTCGTTGCACCAGTTGCTGACTGCTCATTTCCAGGCTGAACACACCAACGGCCAGTTTTTCATTGATTGCCACGTATTCCGCGATGTTCATGGCGAGCGCGGTTTTTCCCATGCTCGGCCGTGCTGCGATCACAATCATTTCTGAAGGATGCAACCCGCTGGTCATGCGATCGAACTCAACAAAACCGGTTGAGACTCCGGTAATGCTGCCCTTGCGCTCATAGAGTTTCTCGATCGTCTCGATGGCTTGCATCGCGTGATCTTTCATCGAGAGCATCTGGCCTTTGAACCGATCCTCGCCGACTTCGAAAATCTTCTGCTCCACTTCGTCCAGGAGACTTTCGACCTCGTCCTGCTCTTCGTACGCGCGCCGCACACTCTCGGTGGCGGCAGAGATGATCTGTCGCAGGATGTATTTGTCGCGGACGATTTCCAGGTAGTACTGCACGTTGGCCGCGGTGGGAACGAACGTGAACAGGTTCGTAACGAATGCCGGGCCGCCGACGCTATCGAGCAGGTTCCGGTCGCGTAATACCTGCGTGAACGTGATCAGATCGATGGCCTGTCCAGCATTCCAAACTTCGACCAGAACGTCATAGACCGTGCGATGCGCGGGAACGTAAAAATAATCCTCGTTAATTTTCTCAACGCATTCCGCGATGGTTTCGCGCGGAGAGATGAGCATTGAGCCGAGAACACCCTGTTCTGCTTCTACGCTATGTGGCGGCGTCCGGTGGACATCCTGCGCAGAACCTGTTAGCGAAATGGGGACAACTTTTTCGCCACTCCGCGCTGCCGAACCTCGGCCAGCGCCATTTCCCGCTTTTCGAGGCTTCTCTCCTGTCCATGCGGACGGTGGAGTCGCCATTTATTTCTTTTCTTGTTTTGACTCTTCGTTCTTCCGGCGCAAAACCCGGCGTTTCTTTTTGTCGAGTTCTTCCGGCGCGGCTGCGGGCGTCGCGTCAGCCCCGCGGTCGCGTGATTCTGTTGCCGATTTGACCTGAAAAACAAGTTGCGCCGTCACATCGTGGTGAAGCTTGATAGCGACGTCGTGCTCGCCGGTGTCTTTGATCGGTCGCTCCAGAGAAATTTTGTGCCGGTCAACGTCGACGCCGACTTCGTTTTTCAGCCGGTTCACGATGTCCTGTGCCGTCACTGATCCAAATGCTTTGCCGCTTTCGCCAGTTTCCAAGGTAAAAACAAACTTCGCCTTGCCGATGCGCCGTGCCAGTTCCTGGGCATCGTTCAACTCGCGTGCTTCACGCTCGGCGCGCTTTTGCTTGAGCGTATTCAGTTGACGCAGAGCCGACGGTGTCACTTCGTACGCCATCTTGCGCGGCAGCAGATAGTTGCGCGCATAACCGCGACGCACCTTCACCACGTCCGCCTCAGCGCCGAGGCCGGGAACGTTTTCGGTCAAAATAAGTTCAGTCAATGGCATAAATATCTTTTAGAACGCGCTCAAAACTTTGCAAACGGAAGAGTCCGGGGGTGTCGAGTGTAAAATTGAGATCGGCGTTGTCAATTCGAGAACGAAAAAATTCCAAAAAATTTCGGCAGTGTCGTAATCCGCCGTGCAACCATCGACCCAGCGCATCGCACCTGGACGAATACCAGGTGCGATACGCAGATCAGATACGCAATCTCTACCGTCTCCTTGGGCCGAGACTCGAGATGACGCCTTCCCACGGGAGGACAAAAGAAGGAGGAACCGTTGTGAAGTCGAGTTGCCCGCCCAACGCGAAATGGCCGGTGGCGTTGGCGAAGCGGCCAGTGCCGCCTGTTATCTCCGCGGTTTCGTGGTTGTCGTACACTCCGGGCGTTTCTGTCGGGCACATGTATCCTTCGAAAGTGCCGTAGATTTCGTCACCGTTGGCCGCAAACCAGTCAAAAGTGCCGGTGTAAGGAATATTATTTTCGCAAAGATCCGGATCGGGTGCGCATGGGCGCGGAGAAAATTCCGCCGCCCCGGTGAAGGCTCCCAATTGGTTCGCGTGTCCGAAGTTGACCACGTGTATTGAAGGCTCGCACTCCGTGCCGGACTGAGAGTCTACGTACCCCGAGACAGTGCCATTGAACGGCACCATCCGGTCGGCTGCTGCCGCCGTGGGTGCCGACATAAACACTGCCGCAAAGCAGGCGAGCAGCATCGGAATGAGAAGTCCTGCCGTCGATTTGAACTGAATGTTTCGATTTTTCATGTGATTTCCTTTTCTTGTTTTTGGGTTTGTGGCCTTCGTTTTGGGTAATCCGAAAACGCAGACCGTTTCCCATTTCTTCCCGAAACTTTACGTCTCGTTGCAAGGAAAGTGACGACAGTCACAGCGCTCCTGCGTGTCGCGGTGCGATGCAACGCCACGACTGGGAGCGGGGGCGGCGACTACCGGACCTATTTTGGTGCGAGCGAGGCGAACAAAAGCCGCCACGCGGTGAGACGTGACGGCTGATTCCGAGATTAGGCTGTGTTATTGGCCGCTACCCCTCCGCGTCAGGGCGTGTACACATAATAGATGACGTCGGCCAGCGATGCGGGGCCGGTGAACACAAACGTCCCCTGCCCGTGGATTCCCGCTAGCGGGCCGGTGCCGAGGCCTACCGTCATCACGTTGCTCTGCCAATTGGCCCCGGTGAGGCTGCCCTCGCCACGATACCCGAGCGTGCCGCCGTTATAGCTCAGGACCTCGTCGAAGGTAAGGCTAAAGTTACCGTTGGCCGAAGTGCGCTGGACCAGGTGGCCTTCGACGGTGCCGGTCACGACCGAGTGGTCTGCCAGGCAGATGTCGTGCAGGCCGGTGAAGTCGAACTCGACAAACGTTTGCGTGCCGGCTTGCCGCATTTGAAAGTTCGATTGGCTGGTGAGCTGGACTGTCCCCTCGCAGCGCTCGGGCGCCGCGCCAGTCGTGGTCACAGCTAGTGCCATTATAGCTAGCAATGTATATAGGAATATTTGTTTCATACGTGTTGTCCTTTGTATTTTTGGTTTTTGCATTGGTTGGTTTTGGTCTTCGTCTGACGCAGACCGTTTTCCATTTCCTTCCCGAAACTTTGCACCGCGTTGCAAAAAAGTTTGGAGCCGATGCTGCTTTTCGCGCCGTGACGCCGCAATGTGTTTGGCCTAACAAGTCAAGAACGATTCGCGACGCCGTTTATGAATCGAGACGTGGCAGCTTTCTTTGCCGTCACGCATCGCACCTGCACGAGACCAGGTGCGATGCGGAGGGCATCCTCTGGATCCGGTCCTAATTGTTGGCTACTCCCAAGTAAGTCAGCGACGCATAGCTGCGCGTGGTGCAGTTGTCGTCGAATACGACGTGCCATGCGAACGTCGCGGGAGTCGTATTCGTATCGAGCGTCGCCGTTACCTGAGTTCCCCACGCGTAAGTGTAGATGCCGTCTTGAAGCGAGACAGGCGTCAACTCGATGTGCGGGAACGCCAGGTAATTAGTCCCGTCGCGGAGGACGACCATTGTCAGGTGAGCCGGCGGCGGGACTTGTGGTTGCGTCATCGCGTCAATGCTCAGAACCCACGTGCCACCAACCGCGTACGCCGGCGGATCCAGGATCTGGCCGTCACAGGAGACGAATTCGCCGTGAGTCAGCTTGCCGAGGTAGACTTGCGGCTGCACGCCCAGCGATGAACTCGCCGAGATCACGAGGATTGAGAACGGGGCGACCATGTACGTCAGGATATTTTTTCGGTTTTGCATAGTGTGATTTTCTTTCTTGTTTTGGGTTTGTGGTCTTCGTTCCGGGTAACCTGGAAACGCAGACCGTTTCCCATTTCTTCCCGAAAGTTCGCGTCGCGTTGCAAAGAAAGTGACGGAGCCATGCGCCGCGCCTGCTGATTGCGAATGCGCCTCGTCCGCTCTCAGAAGAACTCTGGCTGACTGATACAGGATAGCTACCTGTAACTCGTCTTGGCTTTAGGCTCCGAAGAACCGTCCGCCACCAGCTTTTGGAAACGTGGATCGGTGCGCAGCGGGTCGAATAGGGGATGCAGGCGCAAATACGTGCGCGCAGGCCGCCACACTGCAATCCCCTGCTCAATTAGCGACAGGGCGGAGTCATGATCGCCAAGAAGAGCAAAAACAGACGCCATTTGCAGAACGTCCGGCTTCTTGTAGGCACGCGAAATTTCTGCTTTGGCAGCATCGCTCCATCCCATCGCTGCATAGGCTAATGCGAGGTGATAATGTGCCTCGGCGTGGGTAGCGGTTTCCTGGGCCTCGACTTCCAGCATCCACCGAGCGGAATCCAAGCTTGCATAGGCCTCTTTCAAATGACCAGCCCAGAAGTGAACCAAGCCTTCGACAAAACCTTTCGGAACGAACGAGCCAAGGCCAAAGCTCCCGTCGAGAAGCGGAACGCGCTCGAGTTGGCAGGCAGCCAATAATCTCAAAGCTTCAGGAAAGTCTCGCTGAAAAAGAGCGATAGTGCAGTGTGCTGCCGTCACCCGCCCATCCGGATCCTTTCCCGCAGGCAACCCGGCCAAAATCGCCGTGGCCCGATCGACTTCGCCAGTCCAATCGATCTCCCATGACGCACGATTCAAGCGGAAGAAAATAGAGTCCGGAGATAATTCCAACGCGCGGTCCGAAGCCCATCGCGAGCGTGGGATATCTTTCGCGACAAGAAGAGCACCGTAATTATAGAAGACCTTTCCTTCACGCGGATTGAGGACCATCGCGCGTTCAAAGGACGCAGCCGCCTCGTCATTCCATTCCATATCCCACTGAAGCATTGCTGCAGCCAAAGCAATGTAGCCGTCATTCGGAAGGAGGCGTACAGCGTCAGCGACTTCGCGTCTCATTGCTGCGGGGCCATCACCGACCTCCTGTTTCCCGTGAGTTAAATAGTTTGCCTTCATACACCCCGCCAGAGCCATGTGCGCCTGGCCGCAATCTGGATCGAATCGCACTGCGTCTTCTGCGTTGCGACGCGCCTCAGCTAGCCCTGCGGGCTGGGTGTCAAACTTTTCGTAAAGCCAGAGCTGCATCTCTGCGAGGCGCGCACGGGCCAGGGCGAAGTTGGGATCTAACACGACTGCCTGTTTGTAGAAGTTTTCCGCAGCCAAATAGTTGTCCCGAGACACTTCAGGACGCATTTGGTATTCCCGGCCCCGAAGGTAAAGCACATAGGCTTCTGGATTGCGTGTGCCTCTCGTTTGCAGGCGTGCCTTTTCCGCCGGACCGAGCGTCGCCCGAAGAGCACCTGCGATGTCTGCTGCCAGTTCACCCTGAAGGCCAGTCGAATCGGCAATCGTCCGATCATAGCGTTCAGCCCAGAGGGATCGACCGTCGCGTGTATCCGTGAGATTCACATAGACAAGCAACCTGTTCGCGTTGCGCTGCACACTTCCCTCAAGGACATGGGCGACGTTGAGCTGCTGGCCGATCTCGCGCAAATTGCGGTTCGCCGCGTCCCGATAGCTGATGACCGAAGAGCGGCCAATGACCTTGAGATCCTTGATCTGGACCAGGGTGGTGAGCATGTCGTCTTGGAGAGCATCTGCGAGAAAGGCGTTATCCTTGTCTTCGGTGCGGTTTTCGAATGGAAGCACCGCGATGCTTTTCTCTGGCACGTCCGCGGTTTTCGGTGGAGAAAAAGCGAGCATTTTTTTGAAGCGCGCGTCGCTACGAAGTGGATCCCAGTGCGGGTTCAGACGCAGCTCGTGATAATAATAATCTCGCTCTGTGGCAGGAAGCTGCTCGAGGAGGCGCAATGCGGCGTCGCGCTCGCCGGCATGGATCAAAAGCACTGCCATTGGCCACGCATTTGGCTTTTCTTTCGCGCGCGCGGCTTCCGCCAGCGCGGCATCCTTCCAGCCCATCGCCGCATAGGCGAGAGCCACGTACAGATGGGCGTCCTGATCGCCGGGGTTATCCTTCGCTTCCATTTCCAAAATCCACCGTGCCGAGTCGAGCGCGGAATAGGCACGCTCCTTGTTCCCCGCATAGAAATAAATCCAACCTTCAAGGAATCCCTTCGGGACCATGTTACCGAATCTGCCTACGAAACATGGTAATCGCTCAGAAGGACAAGCCGCGAGCAGGCGTAGAGCTTCGGAGAAGTTTCGCTCGTAGACGGCAGCCGCACAGTGCGCCGCTGTTACTCGACCATCCGGGTCCTTGCCCGCGGGAATCTCAGCGAGAAATTTCTTTGTTCGCGCTACCTCTCCCGTCCACAGGAATTCCTCACTGGCGCGGTTGAGCCGAAAATATACCGATTCCGGCGCGAGTTCCAGGGAGCGGTCCGAAGCCCAGCGCGCTTTTGCCACGTCTCCCTTCTTCGTCAGCAGGGTAAAGTAGTTGTAAAAGACTTTCGGTTCACGCGGATTGATCTCGATGGCGCGCTGGAACGTCGTCTCCGCTTCCGCGAGCCAGTCCATGTCCGATTGGAAGAGGGCGGCTATCATTAGCAGGTAGCCGTCGTTTGGGACCAGACGAAGCGCGCTGTCTACCTTCTCCTTGATCGCTTTGTCTCTCTCGATTGATTTAACGGAATACGACAGGATGATCGCCATCTCCATGTGTGCCTGTCCACAATGCGGATCGAGGCGCAGCGCTTCCTCCGCATGACTGCGCGCTTCGGCGAGCAGCGCGGGCTGATGATCGAACCAACCGTAGCGACCCTCGAGTATCTCGGCGAGTCGGGCGTGAGCCAGTGCAAATCGCGGATCCAGCGCAACTGCGTGTCGGTAGCATTGTTCGGCGACGACGTAGTTGTCGCGCGAGACCTCGGGGCGCATTTGAAACTCACGGCCGCGGAGATAGACGACGTAGGCATCCGGATTATTGGTCAGCTTCGCTTCCACCTGCGCCTTCTCCTCCGGGCTGAGCTTCGCCGCCAGAGCAGTGGCGATTTCCGCCGCCAGCTCGCCTTGCAGAGCGATCGAATCTTGCAGTGTGCGATCGTAACGGTCCGACCAGATTTGGCGTTCGGTCGTTGCATCGGTCAACTGCACATTGACCAACACGCGATTCGCGGTGCGACGAACGCTACCCTCGAGAACAGCTCCAACGCCAAGTTCCTGTGCAATCGCGCGGAGCCTTGGACTGGAAAGATCTCGATATGACGCTACCGAACCCCGGCTAATAACCTTGAGATCCTTGATCCGGGCGAGGCTGGTCACGAGATCGTCCTGAATGCCGTCGGCGAAAAACGCATTCTCTTTCTCTTCAGAAAGGTTGCGAAACGGTAGAACTGCGATGCTCTTCGGCGAGGTGTTGAAAGTATTCGCCGCGCTGGAGATCGGCTGGTAGCGCTTAGGTGGAAAAAACAAAACGGCTGCTAGAATCGCGAGCGAGATCCAAGCGGCTGCGAGTGCCAGCCGCTTCACCGTTTTCCAGCGATCGAGGATCTGTGCGCGGCAATCCTGCAATCGCGAGGTGAGTGCACGAACACTCGGTCGCGCTGCCGGTTCAAGAGCAAGCATCGACGCCAGCAGCGAAATAAGCCGGCTCGGAACATGCGCCGCCTTCAGTTGTTCGATCGGCAAAGCTCGCGAGCGCTGGCTCGCGCGAATCTGTTCGATGGTCGCACCCTCGAAAGGTCTGTGGCCGGTAAGCAGATACCAGAGGGTTGCGCCTAACGAATAGATGTCAGAACGAACGCCCACCGGCGCATCGGTGAACTGCTCCGGACTCGCGAAAGCCGGCGTGCCAACAAATCCTCCCTGCGTCAAGCCCATCGCATCCGGCTTTTCGACAAGCGCTTTCGCCACGCCGAAATCAATGATCTTCACGAGTAGATGCGGCGCGCTCGTCGCATTCTTCCTGGATGAATTGGAGGCCCTCGTCATGTCGTCGTTTGAAGAAGAAAGCGGCGGGAGAGCCGCTTCCACCACCATTAGATTTGCCGGTTTCAAATCGCGGTGCACCAAGCCCTGTTTTTCAG
Organism: Chthoniobacterales bacterium; assembly: GCA_025935755.1. Taxonomy (GTDB): domain Bacteria; phylum Verrucomicrobiota; class Verrucomicrobiia; order Chthoniobacterales; family UBA10450; genus Udaeobacter. The sequence continues at coordinate 9,229 of JAICUQ010000048.1, forward strand.
CCGCGGCCAGTGCGCTGCTGACCTGTAACGCGATCTCGATGGTGGTGAGCGCGTCGAGCGGCCCGGTCCGGCGAACACGCGTCTCCAGCGTTTCGCCTTCCACCAGTTCCATCGCGCAGAAAGACTGCCCGTTCTCTTCGCGGATACCGAAATGGTAGACGGTCGCAACATTTGGATGCCGCAACGCTGCGGCCGTCCGTGCTTCGCGCATGAAACGTTCGCGTGCTTCCGCTCCGCGTTTCACCCATTCCGAAGCGATAAGCTTGAGCGCGACTGGCCGTTGGAGTGACGTGTCAACCGCTCGATACGTCACTCCCATTGCGCCGCTGCCCAGTTCCCAAGCCGTTCCATCGTCGTGACGCTCAATCCGGTAGTTCCCGAGTCGATCCGTTACGGCAGCGAACAATGTTTCGTTAGGCTCTTCCGCGTCGTCGAATCCGACGCGCAGCAGGCAAATCATGCAGCGACCGAGTCCGCGAGAAAATGCTCCCTCCAGCCGCGTCCCGCAGTCAGGACAGACCGCCACGCTAGTCGATTTTGTCTGCATTAGTCCGCCATCAGTACTTCGCAAAGATGTCGCAACTCCGCGTCAACCTCGGACGCTTCCGCGACGGTACCACCTACTTCCTCCCGCAAAATCGCACGATATCTCGAGCGCAGCCGGGCCACATCGCTGCGCAACGTGGTGACCGGCCGGCCCAGCTGGAGCGACATTTCTTCGTATGAAACTGCTCCTTCGCTGGTGACCGAAAGATGTGAATTCAACTGCTTGAACAGCTCATCTTTTCCCGCCAACGCGCACTCCTCGGCGAGCCGATCCAGCGCCGTGCGGAGCAGCGTCTCTGCCCATTCCCGTTCGTAAACGCGTTCAGCACTCCAACTCTGCAAGCCCACCGCTCGTGCATCTGCTTCCGCAATCGCGGCCGTGTCGAGCGGTCCCAGGATCATGCCTCCGCCCCGCTTCTGCGTACGATCGTGCGCACGCGCGTGCGCCACAAAGTGTTTGAGGGCGCCGAGCAGAAAGGAACGAAAGCGGCCCTTATCTGGATCGGCACGGGCATAGGCACGTGATTCGATGAGATGAGCGAAAAACCCCTGCGTCAGATCTTGTGCATCGTCAGGATTCGAACCCTGGCGTCGAAGAAACAGAAAGATCGGTCGCCAATAAATGCGGCACAATTCGGAAAGCGCCCTTAGCGCCTCCGTCGGAGGTGTCTGCGATTCGCCGGCATCGAGCACCATCGTCCAGCGAGTGGACGTGAACAGGCCTTCACGCGTGGTTTCGGCGGGGGACGCCGCAGGCATGCAACGTTTTTACATAGTGGGAGGAAAATAAGCAAGCCAAACACTGGAGCTTGCAGTCACTCTCGTGTTTCATTAACACCGGCTTTTAAGCCGATGCATTCTGCGCGAGACGAGCGTAGCCGTCTGAAACAGCTTCAACGCTGGTTTGGTTGCGCACCGGCCTAAAGGCCGGTGTTAATGACAAACAGGCGCTCGACTAAATCATGCCGAGCTTCATTCGGCCGGCTTCGCTGATCATGTTCTGGTTCCATGGCGGATCCCAAACGAGCTGCACATCGGCTTCATCGATACCGTCTATGCTTAGGATTTTGCTCTGGGCATCATGTGCGATGGCCGGTCCCATTCCGCAACCAGGCGCCGTTAAAGTCATTTTGACTTCCACGCGCGTGCCGCCGTCGTCTTTTTTCGTCAACCGACAATCATAAACGAGGCCAAGATCGACGATGTTGACCGGGATCTCAGGGTCGTAGCATTGGCGGAGTTGGTTCCAAACGTCTTCCTCTGAAACTTGGCCGTCAGTGCTGGCAGTTTTTTGGGTTTCCTGTGGCTGCTGCTTTTCCAACCCGAGAGCGTCCAGATCTTTCTCCGCCACTCGCGCAAGACCCTGATAAGTTGCAATCGTGTAGCTTCCTCCAAGGCTTTGGGTAATCACGCCCTGGGTTCCGGCCGGGATAGTGGTTTTTTGTCCACTGGGAATCTGGATCGCGTCGCAATCTCGTTTCAATGTGAATTCAGTGTTCTCGTACATGGTGTGGTGTGTTTGTCATTCCGAGCGAAGTCGAGAAATCTCGGGCTGTATTTGGAACGCGCGAGTGCTCCTCGTCGCCTGGAAAAGTTATGAATCTACTATGCCACAACGCGGCAAAATGACGAATGGCTTCGCCACGTTGAATCGTTAAATCGGGGAACCCGATGTAAGGGTGTAACGATTTAACGAATCACGCGCCTAATACACATCCCGCTTGTAGCGCTTCTCGCTTTTCAGCTTTTCGACGTATTCGTTCGCTTGATCGAGGGTCTTGCCGCCGTGCTCCTGGACGATCTTCCGCAGAGTCGCATCAACGTCCTTGGCCATGCGACGCGCGTCGCCGCACACGAAAAATTGCGCTCCCTCAGCATCAATCCATTTCCAGATCTCGGCCGCACAGTCAGCCAGCTTGTGTTGGACGTAGACTTTGTGGCCCTGATCACGCGACCACGCGCAATCGAGCCGGGTGAGAATCCCCTCTTTCATGAACGTGTCGAAATCTTCCTCATAAGCGAAATCGCAGCTCACGTGCTGTGCGCCGAAGAAGAGCCAGTTTTTTCCCTTTGCGCCGGTGACTTGGCGTTCCTGCAAGTACGCTCGAAACGGCGCAACCCCAGTGCCGGGGCCCACCATAATGATCGGCGTATCGGGATTCTCCGGGAGATGAAAATGCTTTGCGTTGCTTGGGAAAACCGGCACCGGCACGTCGTCCGCGCGTTCGGCAAGGAATGACGAGGCCACGCCTTTGCGCAGGCGACCATTACTTTCATAACGAACGACATCGACGATCAGGTGCACTTGATCGGGAAACGCCTTCAGACTCGAAGCGACCGAGTACAGCCGCGGCTGCAGTTTCGAGAGCAGCCCGACAAATTCCTCCGGCGTAAATCGCACGGACGGATGTTCGATGAGAAAATCGATCACCTCCATGCCATAAAGGTAAGTTTGCAGATCCTGTTTGCGGTCTGGAGCCAAAAGATAGCTCAGCGTTGGCGCGGCGTCGGCGCGCTGTGCGATCGCCTTTAGAAATTTTGGCGTCGGCTGAGTGATGCTGTAATCGCGTAGCAAGGCTTCTCGCAACGTTATTGGCTCGCCTTTCAGTCGCGGAACCTTTTCATCGCCGGAGGCGCCTAGCGCGCGAATAATTGCATCCACGAGATCAGGATCATTTGTCGGACACACCCCAACGGAGTCGCCTACTTCAAAGCTCAGCCCCCAGCCAGTGAGATCGAGTTCAAAATGACGCGTGTCCTTTTCCGATTCCGGCCCGCTCATGCGTCGATTGACCAGCATTTTGGCCGGAAAAGGGTTGGTCCGCGAATACGGCGCGGCGGTAGCAGCGGCAGTAGCTTCAGCATGCATAAGGTAAAATTGAGAAACGAATCTTCACGAATTTACACGAATTACAACGACGCAAGCTTCACCAGTCCGTGGCCATTCGGCTAACCAGTGTCTTCATTTCCACTCGCGAGCGGCACGTCGAATTCAAAGATTCTTCGCGGCACCTTTCGCCCGGCGGTTTGCTTTTGACTTTTCCGCCGCTGGGGCGATCGCGAAATCCACCTGCCGTTTGAACACGTCGACGCGCGCGACAAAAACCGACAGATCATCACCAACCTTGAATCGTTTGCGTGATCGTCTGCCAACGAGCTGATGCCGCGCAGGCTCAAACACATAGAAATCGTCGCTGAGCGATGAAATATGGATCAGTCCGGTCATGAGAGCGCCGGGTAATTCCACCATCAATCCGTAATTTCGGATGTCCACAACTGTAGCCGAAAAGATCTGCGGCTTACGCCCGGCGAGTTGTTCCTGGAAAAACTCCAGCTTTTTCATCTGCGTTGCGTCCATCTCGGCGTCGGCAGCATTTCGTTCTGTGATTGAAAGGTGCTCGGCCATGGAAGTGACCTCCGCCACTTGATAGCTTCTCGACGAGCGCCCCGGACGGCCCAGCGATCCGTCACTACCTAACACGCGATGCACGACCAGATCGGCATAACGCCGGATCGGACTGGTAAAATGCAAGTAATTCGCCTTCGCCAAACCATAATGCCCAAGCGCCCGAGGATCGTATCGAGCGCGTTTTAAACTTTTAAGCAGCCCGACCTTCAACGCCTGTTCCTCGGGTTTTCCGCGGATCTCGGCCAGCAATCGTTGCAACTCAGCGCGATGCGTCAGATCGCCAATTTTGTAGCCAAAATTCAGCGCAAACTCACGGTATTCGGCGAGCTTTTCCGGATCGGGATTTTCATGAACACGATAGATCGTCGGAATTGCGCGCTTTTTCAGTTCACGCGCGACCGCTTCGTTGGCTGCGAGCATGAATTCTTCAATCAATTGATGCGATTCGTCGTTCTCGACGCGCTCCAATCGCACTGGTTTGCCGTTTGCGTCCACCCAGACTTTGACCTCTGGAAAATCGAGGTCCAACGAACCTTGTTCGAATCGTTTCCGCCGCAGTAACGCTGCAAGTTGCCAGGCAAGATGCAGCCGTTCGCCCAATTGGTCCCGGGGTGGCGACATCAAAATCGAATACGCTTGTTTGTACGTGAGGCGGTGCGCACTGCGAATCACACTCCGCGCAAACCGCGCACCTCTGGCAGCGCCGCGTTTGTCGAACTGAATGAAGATGGAATGAGTGAGGCGATCGACTTCCGGTTTGAGGCTGCAAACGCCGTTGCTCAGCCGCTCCGGCAGCATTGGGATCACACGGTCGGGCAGATAAACACTGTTGCCTCGCCGCAACGCTTCCCGATCTAAAGCGCTGCCCGGCTCGACATAGGCGGCAACATCAGCGATGTGCACACCAAGCTGCCAGCCGCCATTTGGAAGCTTCTCCACGTTGATGGCGTCATCGAAATCGCGCGCATCATCGGGATCGATGGTGACGATGAATTGGTCGCGTAAATCTTCGCGTCCGGAGATTTGCCGCGCATCGACATTTTCTGGAATACTCTTCGCCTGTTCTAATACCTCCGAGGGAAATTCGGTCGGCAAATGATATTTCCGAACGATCGAAAGCACATCGATGCCTGGCGCGGATGCTGGCCCGAGTACTTCGATAATCTCGCCCTCAGGATTTACGTGGCGCGATTGCCAATCGTCGAGGCGCACCACAACTTTATCGCCAATCGCACCCACTCGACCGCTCGCAGAACCGTCACCGGTAACGTCTGAGCGAACGTATATATCATGCACGAACCGGGGATCATCCGGCACCACGTAATAAAAATTCCGGGAGCGCTGCAGCGTCCCGACTATGGTATCGTGAGCGCGTTCGAGGATTCGAATTATGCGACCTTCGCGACGTCCCTTTATTCGTCCGGAAGGGGGTTCTGGCGATATACGCGCCACAACGCGATCTCCATGCATCGCTGTGCCGACATTTTCAGCCGCGATAAAAATATCCTGCTCGCCCGGTTTTTCTGATGTGAGGAAGCCGTAGCCGGACGGATGAAGCGATAACTTCCCGGTCACCAAATCGGCTTCCGCCGGCAAGACGTATCGCTCCTTTCGGATGCGTGCGATCTCACCAGCGCGTTCGAGGTCGCGCAAATTTTTGCGCAACGCCACTCGCGTCTTGCCAGTCACGCCAAGTTTCCGCGCGATTTCGTCCTTGTTGAGTGGCCGGTAATCCTTCCTGGACAGAAGCGCGAGAAGTTCTTCCCTGATTCTGACTTCGTGGTCCTTCATTTAGCGAGACGGTAACGCGAGCCTCCGGCTTGCGCAGGCGACCGCAAGCCAGCGCATGCGCTACTCTGAAGAACCTGTTCTCTGATCGTGACTTCGTTTGCGATCACTTGGTCAAATAATATGCTCCATTTGGTCGATTTAGCGCGATTTCAATTGGAGGTGCTACAATGGGAAAATCTCTAACCGGAACTGCGCTCGCGGTCCTTTTCCCTGCAATGATGTCATATGCGGCCGGAGGAGCGACGATCAAGATCACAAGTTCTGCTTTCCAGGAAGGCGGCAACATTCCATCAAAATTCACGTGCGACGGGTCCGACACCAGCCCGCCTTTGCACATTACCGGTGTTCCGGCGGGCGCGAAGAGTCTCGTCCTGATCGCCGACGATCCGGACGCGCCAGGCGGATTATTTACACATTGGTTGATTTGGAATATCCCGCCGCAGACCAGTTCAATTCCGGAAGGCAATGCAACAAACGGCATGCAAGGCACAAATGACTTTGGCAAATCAGGTTATCGCGGGCCGTGCCCTCCTCCCGGTACACACCGCTATTCGTTCAAGATTTTCGCTCTAGATCGCGAACTGGATTTACGGCCCGGTGCCAAGCGGGCCGAAGTCGATAAGGCAATGAAAGGTCATGTGGTCGCACAGGGCGAACTGATCGGGCGGTACGCGAGAAAGAAGTAACGAGAGAACCGTGATCCTGAGCCTCCTCCCGCAGCTGCGGGAGGAGGCGAAGGATCCCGAGGCCTCACGTTTGGTTGGTTCGCGGGGTTCTCGACTTCGCCCGGAATGACAGAGTGGCGGTCATCGCTAACTCGCATTTGATGTGCCGGTGTTCGCCTTCTTTCGTCGCTTTCGAATAATCAGGCGCTCGTGTTAGTCTGATTCGTAATGCGGGAGAGGATCTGGAAAATCGGTGGGCGTGTTTTTGACCTCTCCCGGCATGGGTTAATCATGGGGGTCTTAAACGTAACGCCGAATTCATTTTCCGACGGCGGCGAATTTTTCGCGGCAGACAAAGCCACAGACCGCGGCGTGCAAATTGCGGCGGAAGGTGCGCACATCATCGACATTGGCGGCGAATCGACGCATCCCGGTTCGCAACCCATCACTGCGGAGGAGGAACTGCGTCGTGTGCTTCCAGTGATAAAAAATTTGCGCGCGAAACTCGACGTACCCATTTCAATCGATACGTCGAAAGCGGATGTGGCGAGTGCGGCGATCGACGCCGGCGCTTCGATTGTGAATGATGTGACCGGTGGGCGCGGCGACGACCGGATGCTTCCGCTCATCGCCAAAACCAGATCGGCCTTGATCATCATGCACATGCAAGGAACTCCCCGCACGATGCAGGTGGAGCCTAGATACACTGACGTCGTCGCGGAAATTTCCGAATTTTTTCGACAACAATATGCCTGCGCCATAGGTTTAAACATTGATCCCATGGCGATTGCGTTTGATCCGGGCGTTGGTTTCGGGAAAACGCTCGAACACAACCTCGATTTGCTGGCGCACTTAGAACAGTTGCGCACGCATGATCGAGCCCTGGTGGTCGGCGTTTCCCGGAAATCGTTCCTCGGCAAGTTGATCGGATCGCCCAGCATCGGTGACCGGCTCACACCCGGCCTTGCGCTGACTTCGCTTCTGCGCGCGCGAGGCGCGGACGTGTTTCGTGTTCACGATGTGAAAGAGAACGTGTATGCATTGCGAGTAACTGAAGCGGTTCTGCAGAGGGCAAAATGATTCATCAATTGATAGATCTATGGCTGAGAGGCTGGCGGAGCCTGGTCGAGATCCTTCTGCTGTGGGTGGCGATCTATTACGGCTATCTCTATTTCCGCGGAACACGCGGGGCCAAAGTATTGACCGGCCTGGCAATTGTTTTTCTTACGCTCACCCTCATCTCGACGCTGCTGAATTTGGTGGTGATTGGCTGGATCGTTCGAAGTTTCTCAGTTTTCCTCGCCATCGCGTTGGTGGTGATTTTCCAACCGGAGCTGCGACGTGGCCTGGCTGCTCTTGGAGGACATCCGATTTTCTCGCTAACGAGTGAGAGACGCGAGACGGTTCACGATCTGGCCGAAGCGGTGACGCAGTTGGCAAATAAACAGTTCGGCGCATTGATCGCCATCGAGCGCGACACCTCGATTCGCGTTTATGAGGAAACAGGCGTGATCATCGACGGCGAGTTTTCTGTTGAACTGATCCTGACTATTTTTCATCCGAAAGCCGCACTGCATGACGGCGGAGTGATCATTCGGAACGGGCGAATCGCAGCTGCGGCGTGCATTTTTCCCGTCAGCCAGCGGGAAACACTGGATCGCAGCCTCGGGTTGCGCCACCGCGCCGGACTCGGAATCACGGAAGAATCGGATGCCGTCGCTGTCGTGGTGTCCGAAGAGACAGGCGCTATTTCCATTTGTCATCGGCGCCGAATCGAGCGCAATTTCACCCCGGAGACGTTCCGCCAACGCATTGCCGAAATTTTATTGCACAGCAAGTATGAAGAGACTGATTCTGAAAAACTGGCACGCGAAGTTGATCTCGCTCCTGCTGGCGACGACGCTTTGGTTCCTAATCAAAAAGAACGTAGCGACGACGCCGTGGCCGTCTGACAGGCAATCCCGGCCGCAGATTCCCGAAACGCAGTAACGAACGGAAAATCTCTGCGCAAGTGGAGGCGAAGCCAGGCGCTCGGTTCAGCGCAAGAATTTGGACAGATTTTCGTCTTCCCACCGGCGTGCCCGACGATAATCTGGAAATTTGCGCTCCCGTCGATTGAATTCCTCCGTATGAACGCGCCGCCGGTTTCCAGGGAGTATTTCGTCGGGCACCACTGAATGCAGCATCTCGTGATACATCACGTATCGCAAAAACCATAGCGGAACAAAGGGCTGGTCCAGCGCTGGATTGATCCGAATCAGCCGATCTTCTTCCTGGATGGTGCCGAAAACGAATTGCTCCCTCGGCCGATGTTTTCGCCGGCGTCCCCACTCCACGTTGTAACCCCGAAGACGCTTGCGGAAGTGCCGCCGGTTCAAATCATCAAAAATCTCGCGCAGATCGAAATGCGTCCCTTCGTGGCGCAAGTTCAGCTGCTGCTGCATCGGCAATTGCGGGAGCGCCAGTTTCCGTTTGGTCGTTTTCTTTTTCTTTTTCCTTCCCATGCCCATGCTCCAAAAGCTAAACGCGACGGGGTAATCTACTGGTCTCCAAATCGAGAGACAAGTGAAGGAACTTTTTGACTAGAAGATTGTTGTAAGTCTCTGGTGATAAACCCGTTCTTTGCATCAAAAGAGAGAGACACCACGCGGTTGAGCGAAACGTTTGACTACTGATCACTCCGAGCACGGTGTTCATTCGGAGTCACCGTTTTGCAGCAAACGCAAACTGCGTATAATCGTTCCATGCTTCCGGCAAAATCCCCGGAACCGAAAGCGATTACGGACAGCAAATGACGCCTTTTCTTCGAAAGTTGCTCGGCCAAAATTGGCTCCTATTACTGATCATGCTGGCCCTCGCTGTTTTTGGCGTCGTTGCCATCTATAGCGCAACCTCCACACGCAGCGACCCGTATGCTGCCGATTTTTGGCGAAAACAAGCAAACTGGGTCGCGGTCGGTGTCTTTGCATTCATGCTGACCAGTTTGGTGCATTACCGCTGGATCCGGTGGGGCGCCCTGCCGATGTATCTTGCAGGCATTGTATTTCTGATCATGACCAAGTTCATGGGGGTCAAAGTTTACGGAGCGCGCAGCTGGTTACACCTGGGGCCAATCAATTTTCAGCCTGCCCAGCTTGCCGTCGTCGCAGGCATAATGGTGTTAGCATTGTTCCTGACTCAATTTCGCCAAATGCATCCGGCGCTTCGGCTACTTCTCTCCGGAGCAATCGCCGGTGCGCCGTGTCTTTTAATCCTGATGCAACCAGACCTGGGCGAAGTCATTATTTGGGTTCCTGTGATGCTGGCGTTGTGGTTTGTCGCCGGTCTCCCGCTGCGATATTTGATTTGCATTATCCTGATCGGAATCGCGTTTATCCCGATCGCCATCAATTTCGGTCTCAAGCCTTACCAACAACAGCGCATCACCGCTTTCACGCACCCTGATATCGACAAGCAGGGTTCGGCGTGGGCGATCAATCAATCATTGATTGCGATCGGCTCAGGCGGCTGGTCCGGAAAAGGCTTCAAAGCGCCAAATACCCAGATCGAGCTTGGGTTTCTACCTGCGACGGCTGTGCATAACGACTACATTTTCTCAGCCATTGCCGAGCAATGGGGTTTTGTAGGCGGCATAGTCCTCATGGGCGCGTTTGCTTTGCTCCTGTTAACGTGTCTTTTCGTCGGCTTTTTCGCCGGAGACCAGTTAGGCCTTCTTCTCGTGGTAGGGGTCACTGCTTTGATCTTCACCCATATCTTCCAGAATGTAGGGATGACCATCGCCATGCTGCCAATTACCGGTGTGCCGTTACCATTGATCAGCTATAGCGGCTCGTTCGTGCTGGTGATCATGTTCGGCCTGGGCCTGGTAAACAGCGTCTGGATTCATCGGAACATTCCCGCGTAACCAGACCGATTAGAAGTACGACCGCTGGGATCCGTCGCGTTGACGGCCTCGTCGTGCCGAAACGATTTACTTTGGCTTGTGCTTGCCTGTAGAGTTCGGGGCGACAAAAAATGGACGCCGACTACAAGGTTAAGCTCGAAGTCTTTGAGGGCCCGCTCGATCTATTGCTCTACCTCATCAAACAGGACGAAATCGATATCTACGATATTTCGCTCGAGCGAATCACCAGCCAATATCTGGAGTATCTCCAGGCGTTCAAAGAATTGAATATCGAGTTGGCCGGCGAATTCATCGTGATGGCGGCCAACCTCATTTATCTAAAAAGCCGAAGCCTGTTGCCGCGCGATCAACAGCCGCCTGAAGAAGATGCGGCAGAGGACGATCCGCGCTGGGAATTAATTCGGCAACTGATCGAGTACAAAAAATTCAAAGAGGCTGCCGCCGAACTGAATCTGCGTGCATTGGAACAAGAAAGAATCTTCATCCGGGAAGCTGGAGCATCGCCGGATCTGCAAGAACCGTTACGTCTGGGCGAGGTCGGAATTTTTCAGCTGATCAATGCTTTCCAAGCCGTGCTGAAGCGACTGGAGGCGCGCCAGGATGTGCAGGAGATTTTCAATGAACGTTTTAGTGTGTCAGAAAAGATCGATGCAATTCTGCAGCGCGTTGCGACCGGCACTCACTTCCGCTTTTCGGATTTGTTTAGCGAGGCTGCATCCAGAATCGAAGTGATTGTCACCTTTCTCGCGCTTCTGGAATTGATCAGACTCAAGCAAGTGCGCGCGCTTCAGAAAAACGTGTTCGACGACATTGAAATATCGAGCGCGACTGCTTGAAACCCGGAATTGCAGTTGCGTGCGCTGTTATAAGCGAAGGCGCGCATCCGCCAGTGAAATATCGGTCGAGGACTGTAGGCTTTACATCTGATGCCTCGAATTTTGATCGCAGGGTGTGGTTACGTTGGAGAGGCGACCGCCGATTTGTTTCATTCAGCCGGTTGGAACGTGGAAGGCTGGGTGCACTCGAAAGAATCCGAAACGCGGCTTTCAGTGAAGCCGTACTCGATACGCACGATCGATCTTTCGCAGGGCGGTGAGGTCGCCAAGTATACAGGTTCGTTCGATGCCGTCATCCATTGTGCCAGCTCGCGCGGTGGTGACGCGGAAAGATACCGGCAGATTTATCTCAGTGGTGCGCGCCACCTGGTGGAAAGTTTCCGCGGAGCCAAAATTCTGTTTACAAGCAGTACCAGCGTCTATGCACAGCGCGATGGCTCATTCGTGACGGAACAAAGCGATACAAAACCACTCCGCGAAACCAGTCAGATCCTTCTGGAAGTGGAGAAGTCAATTTTGGAAACCGGCGGAATCATTGCGCGGCTCGCCGGCATCTACGGACCGCAACGTTCAGCCTTGTTGAGCAAATTCCTGAATGGCATGGCCACGATCGATCCAAACAATGATCGATTTGTTAATCAAGCACATCGGGACGATATCGCGTCCGCGCTGTTCCTTCTGTTGAATCGAGAAGCGCGAACATCCGGACAAATCTACAACGTTGTTGACGATGAGCCTGTTTTGCAAAGCAAATGCTACCGCTGGTTGGCGCAGAGGATGAATCGACCGGTTCCGCCGATTGGAAAATCGCAGCAAGGCCGCAAACGCGGCGATACCAACAAGCGGGTTAGCAACGCAAAATTACACCAGTTAGGCTGGAGCCCGGCTTATCCCACTTTCCGCGATGGGATGGAAAGAAGCGTGCTGCCCGGTTTCAGTGGGGCTGTTTCCAGCACATCTGATTAACACCCGGCCGGGTGGTACACCGCATCACGCCCGAAAAACGCTTTCAACGGTTTCCATCAGTTAGGCAAGCCGTTGAAACGGCTTGCGGCTGTTTTGGGCGGGTCTCTCCACCGGACTAAAGTCCGGTGAATGACATTGCATTGTCAGCTTACCGGTGCGGCTTCTGCAACGGTGACTCTTGGCGCAACACCATGCTCGTGTGTTTCACCAAACAACTGGCGGATCACGTCTTCGACGGGCACTTCTTGCACATTTATGTCGCTGACGTCGCAAGCATCGAGAAGCCGCCGGCAGGTTTCGGTAACTTTTGCCCGTGGAACCTTCAACTGCACCGAGACCGGTGTTTGTTCAGTGATTTCGCCAAACGCCGATAGATCGCGGCTCTCTTCCTTTTCGAAAGTAAGACTCAGGATTTTGTAGCCGGAAAAACGATCAACGATCTGTGCCAGGGGACCATCGAAAAAGATCGTGCCGTGATCGATCACC
>JAICUQ010000210.1 GCA_025935755.1 Chthoniobacterales bacterium
ACGAACGAACGTACGCGATAGGAACGTTATCACCTGTCACGACGACGCAAGCCGGAGGATCCCGCAACTTTAGTTGAGACCCATCAAATTGGTGGGGCGGGCAGTCCTCTGCACGCCACAACGAACAGAGCTTCAGTGATGCGGAGCCGGCAAACGTCATTAACGAGATTCTTACCAGCTGGAGGGCGAGCGTTCTTGCCCGCCGCGCAAGACCCAACCGACATTAGCGCTGTCATCCTGAGCCGCGTAGACGGCGAAGGATCTCAGGATTCAAACGCAGTAGGGGTCGAACAGGAATAGCATCCCGAGATTCCTCGCTCTACTCGGAATGACAATTTTGATTCTCGCGTTCCTGGGTTCTTACAGATTCTTGTTGGTCCAGTCGTTCACGCGTTGAAGCGCTTTCTCGATGTTCTCGATCGAGTTGGCTACGCTGAACCGCAGATAACCTTCACCAAACTGCCCGAACGCGGTACCGGACAATGCAGCAACGCCTGCTTCATCGAGCAGAGCATCGGCTAATTTCTTCGATGGCCAGCCCGTCTCCGTGATATTTGGAAACACGTAAAACGCGCCGTGAGGCATTTGACACGAGAAGCCTTTTATTTTGTTAAGGCCGGCCACCATCACGTCCCGCCGTTTTTTGAATTCGGCGCGCATTGCGTCCACCGATTTCTGCGGTCCGCGCAACGCTTCGACCCCGGCGACCTGCGTGAAGCTCGCCGTGCACGAATTCGAATTCGTCATTAGCCGCGAGATGTGTGTCGCCAGATCAACGCGCATCACCCCAAATCCCATGCGCCACCCGGTCATCGCGTAAGTCTTGGAAAACCCGTCCAGCAAAATGGTGCGCTCCTTCATCCCGTCGAGGGACATGATGGAATGATGTTCGCCTTCGAAAATCAACTGGCTATAGATCTCGTCGCTCAAAACCATGATATCGCGATCGCCGATGGCGCGCGCGATCGCATCAATGTCTTTCTTCTCCAGAACTCCGCCTGTCGGATTGTGTGGCGAATTCACAATGACCAGTTTTGTGCGGTCATTGATCAGACCCGCCAACTCATCAACGTCGAGCCGGAAATCCAATTCTTCGCGTAATCGGATTGGCACCGCTTTCGCACCGGCATAGTTGATCATCGATTCGTAGATCGGGAAACCGGGGTTCGGATAAATGATCTCATCTCCCTCTTCGGCCAGGGCCAGAATCGAGAAGAAGATGACCGGCTTGCCGCCGGGCACGACCACCACTTCATCCGGCGTGACGTTCACCTGCCGCGTGTCGCTGACGTATTGTGCGATGGCCTCGCGCAATTCCACCAGACCCGCCGACGGTCCATAATGCGTGAAACCTTTGCGCAGCGCTTCGCATCCGGCGTCGATGATGTTGTCAGGTGTATCGAAATCGGGCTCGCCGATTTCAAGATGAATAATGTCGCGTCCTTTTGCCTCCAGCGCTTTCGCTTTCACCAGCACTTCAAAAGCGGTCTCCGTGCCGAGTCGCGCCATGCGTTTGGCGAGCCGGAGTTCATGTGTCTTATGCATGATATGTAAACCGCACTATACCGCAGCGGTGCAAGTTGTCTCATGCAAGAAGATTGGCATTCACAGGGCCGTCTTTACTGCCGATCTGCCGATTTTGAAGTTCGGCGTACGCTTTCAGCCGTGCAGTGTCCGCACATATGCGATTAGTTGGCGAACGTCCGAGTCGCCGAGTTTTTTCCCGAAAGATGGCATCTCGCCTTTGATTCCGGCGGTAATCACCTCATGAATTCGCGCGTCGCTTCTGTGCAGATCATGTAGGTCCGGTCCCTCGTCTCCGCGCGCGTCATCGCCATGGCAATGCGCGCAATTCATCAGGAACAAATGCCGCCCCTGCGCTGCATCAGCCGTAAGCTCCGGCGATTTCACCGCGGCTTGAGCTGTGGTCACGAGCGTCGGAACCGGAATCGTGGACGCTCCATGTCGCATGATCGACGCGATCCCGAGCATACTGACGAGCGCGGTACCTGACGCGCAGATCGCGGCGACCATAGCTTTATCTCCGCTCCAGGATTTCATCGAGCCCTCCACCTCTCAATGGCCTAACAACATCTCGCCGCCGAAAAACCCGGCTGCACCCATCAGGGAGCAGCCGACCAAAATGACCGCGAGATAAAGCTTGAACGCGCGCCGGGATGGTTCGCGGCCGACGAGAAAACGCCAGGTAGCCAGGCCCACAATCAGGATGAAAGCCGGCCAGACAAAGTAATGATGCCACAAAACCGCGCCGGTCCCGCCGATTACACCTTTTGTCAGCACCAATCCCGACAACACCGCGCCCAATGAGCCGAGCGCTCCGAAGATTACCAGCCAATAGCCAATCGCCTTAAATTCTCGCCGCCTGGAGGAGCGGCGGCAAAAGAATGCGAGCGCATCGAAAAACGCAGCAGCGAAGTTCAACGCGATTGGCAGATGTGTGAGGCCGCCGTGTGCGCGTTCCCAAAAAATCGAGTTCATATTTCGAGTCTCGTCAGGTGGTTATGCCAGCGTGCTGTCCACGACGGCGAGCGTGTGAGTGCCCTCGACATAGTTAACGTCAGTGATTCCAAGCACAGAACTGAGTCGCTCAGCTTCGACTTTCATCGGGCCAGGTTTGGGCGCGGTACCTGGCGCAGGCTGTGGGAACGCCGTCGACATCGCGGTGTGAAAAGTGATGTTGCCTTCGACTTTCTTGACGATTTGATGGATGTGGCCGTTCAACACCGTCACAGATCCGAATCGCTTTAGAAATCCGAGCGCTTGTTCGGCGTCATCTGTTCCCCACCCCCACTGCAGATAAACCGCCCACAGCGGAATGTGCGCAAATACCACGATAGGCGTGCTGGATGAGAGCGGCTCCAGATCCTTCTTTAGCCACTCGAGTTGTTCGGCGCCGATCACTCCAAGGCCGCCCTCACGGATGTTCAAGACGTTGTTGAGACCGACAAAGTGAACGCCTTTTTTATCGAAGCTGTGCCAACCGTTGCCTCGAGCGTTCTTTCCGAAACGTTCTTTAAACAACGCGCCGTTGTCACTGATCACGTCGTGCTCACCCGGCACATAAAAAATTTCGCCTGTCTTGAGGCTCTTGAGATTTTGCTCGAGCGCGTCGAATTCTTCCGCTTCGGAGAGATGACTCAAGTCACCGGTATGCAGGACGAAATCGGGCCGGGCAGGCAATGCGTTGATCCTGGCGATCGCTTTTTGCAGCGTCCCGATGACATCCTTGTTCGCATCCTTATTGAATCCGATGTGGCTGTCGCTGATTTGCACAAAACTGAAATCGCCGCCAGTCAGCGGAGTCGTTGCGCCGAGTAGTTTTGACGTGAGCACGCCGCCGCTCATGGTCCATAGGACGCCTGTCCCCGCCCAAGCCATGCACTTCAGGAACCCGCGGCGATCGATGCCATCGGGATTGTGGTTATGTAGAATGTAATCGTTGTTGTTCATATCTTGCCTTTCTGACCGCGATGACTGTGCGACACGCGGTGTTATTCCCGATCGGAGCGAAATTCCGGCAGCGGGAATAAAATTCAGACTTTCGCAGTCTTGTTCTTAATGATTGAAAGTAACGACACGTGTTCAGCTTTACCGAGTCCCCTCGCCTGACCGAGTTCGAGCGCCAGGTCCTGCCGCATTTGGACGCGGCTTACAACCTGGCGCGATTCCTCATGCGCAACGATCGGGATGCCGAGGACATCGTGCAGGAAGCAGCACTACGGGCGTTTCGATTTTTCGACAGTTTTCGCGGCGAAAACAGCCGGGCATGGTTTCTCAGCATCGTCCGGAACACGGCATTCACTGCTCTGAAGCGCAATCGTATGGATGACCAAACCGTAGAGTTCGATGAGGAATTACACGGCGGCCAGATTCCGCCGCTGGATCCTGGCATCGCATTGGACCGTGCGCAGGACCAGCAAACAGTGCGTGCTGCAATCGAACAATTGCCCGCAGAATTCCGCGAAGCGCTCACCCTCCGCGAATTGGAAGGAATGTCTTACAAAGAGATCGCCGATGTCGCAGGCGTTCCGATTGGAACGATCATGTCCCGCCTGGCACGCGCGCGTCGCCAGCTTCAAGTGCTCCTGACCACGGCTTACGACCAAAACAAATGAGCAACGAACACGAGAACATCCGCGAGTTACTTCACGCCTATGTAGATGGCGAACTCGATCTGGCAAACACGCGCGATGCGGAACGGCATTTAAAGGTTTGTGACGAGTGTCGCGGAACTGAAAAAGCAATCCGCGAACTGCGCAGCGCGTTGGCTACCGAAGCGATCGCATATCGCGCACCCGCACATCTGCGCAGGAATGTGCGCGCGGCGTTGCGACGCGAAGCGAAATCGGCCCGCCAAAGTCTATCGCCCTGGCTCATGTTTGCGACGGGAGCAGCTTTCGCTGCGATCATCGTTGGGTTCCTGCTGTTTCAAACAACGCGGGCATCGCGAAACGAGGCAATCGTTGATCAGGTCGTAGCGAATCATGTGCGCTCACTGCTTGCCGCGCAGCTCGTCGATGTCGTGTCATCGAATCAGCACACTGTTAAACCGTGGTTCGACGGCAAAATCGATTTCGCTCCAGAGGTGCGCGATCTCTCCGGTGACGGTTTTCCTCTG
>JAICUQ010000126.1 GCA_025935755.1 Chthoniobacterales bacterium
CGCGCGGTGGTCACGATTGTAACATCAAATCCAATGTTGCGCTTGATTTTGTCGAGCTCGACTTCGGGAAAAATGGACTGATCCGAAACGCCCAGCGTGTAATTGCCGTTGTTGTCGAAACACCTCGGCGAAACGCCGCGGAAGTCCCGAATGCGTGGCAATGCCGCCTTGATAAAGCGCTCCAGGAATTCGTACATCCGCTCGCCGCGCAATGTGACCTTCGCGCCGATCGCCTGGTTTTTGCGCAGTTTGAAATTGGAGATGCTTTTCTTCGCCAGCGTTTCCATGGGCCGTTGTCCCGTAATCAGGGCCAGCTCCGCTTTGGCTTCTTCCAGCGCTTGCTTCACGTCCGACTGCGAGCCAACCGAAGTATTGATCACGACCTTCTCGACCCTGGGAATCTGATGGACGTTTTTATACCCGTGGCGTTTCTGCAGCGCCGGGATGACGTGCTCTTTATAATGACGACGAAATTCGTTTTCCATACTAGCGATGTGTCATTCTGAGTGAAGCGAAGAATCTCTCAATCAACATCGAGGGTTACTTGCGGGCTCCCTCGCTCCGCTCGGGATGGCCACCTTTTGTTTCTTTTTTGTTCCCGCCCTTCTCCGATTTCTCGCGTTCGAGCAATCGCACATTAGAAATGTGAATCGGACCCTCGCGCTCGGCGATCTTCCCACTGGGATTATCCTGCGATTTTCGGAGGTGCTTCTTGATAATGCGAACCCCTTCAACCACCACGCGTTGTTTGCCAGATAACACCGCGAGAACTCGCCCGGAAGAACCGCGGAAGTTCCCGGAAATCACTTCGACCTGATCGCCTTTTTTAACGTGATGCTTGATGCGGTTCATAAAACTTCCGGAGCGAGCGACACAATTTTCATAAAGTTACGCTCACGTAACTCGCGCGCGACCGGCCCGAAGATACGTGTGCCGCGCGGATTCAAATCTTTATCGATGATGACAATCGCGTTGTTATCAAAGCGCAATAGCGATCCATCCTCACGCCGGATTGGTTGTTTCGTGCGAACCAGCACGGCACGCACAACTTCGCCTTTCTTAACGGTCCCGGTCGGGCTTGCTTCCTTCACGTTGGCAGTAATCACATCACCGATGCCGGCGTAGGGCGTTTGTTTGCCAATCACACCGATCATGGTCGCCATGCGAGCGCCGGTATTGTCAGCCACATCCAGTCTGGATCGAATTTGGACCATGATGATCTTCCTCTTCTCTACTTCTGAACCACTTCCACCAGCCGCCACCGCTTAAGTTTACTCATGGGGCGCGTTTCCATGATGCGAACAGTGTCGCCGGGCTTCGCCTGGTTCTGCTCGTCATGCGCGTAAAACTTCTTCATCTGTTTGATGATCTTGCCAAACTTCGGATGCGGCACACGCGTGACGGTGCGCACCACGATTGTTTTGTTCATGCGGCTGGAAACCACCTCGCCTGTGCGCGTCTTGCGGGCAGAGCGAGTTGCTGTCTCAGCCCGGGTCGATGTTTGTGATGTAGATTCTTGCTCTGCCATGATCTATTTCTCCTCGGTTTTTCTCGCGCGATTCGATAGCTCGGTTTCGATTCTGGCGAGGTCGCGTCGCAGTAACCGAAGTCTGCTGGGCTGTTCGAGCTGACCGCTCTGCTGCTGGAGACGCAGATGCAGGCTTTCCTGACGCAGGTCGCGTCGCTTGGTCAGCAACTCCTCCATTGCCAGCTCGTTGAGTTCTTTCATTTTCATGATTTCACATCGTCGTCACGTCGAGCGAAGTCGAGACAGCCCGCGGCGATACGAGAAACAATCAAGAGATTTTGCGACTGGCCCGGCTCAGAATGACAGAAAGCTTCCATTGTTAGGCAGCCCTCACGTGATGGCGGCTTAAAAATTTCGTGCGCACAGGCAGCTTGTCGGCTGCGAGACGCAGAGATTCGCGTGCGACAGATTCCGGCACACCGTCCAGCTCAAACAAAATGTTGCCGGGCCGCACGGTAGCGACCCAAAACTCCGGCTGTCCTTTGCCTTTACCCATTCGCGTTTCCGGCGGACGCGCAGTTACTGGTTTATCCGGGAAAACCCGGATCCACAACTTTCCTTTGCGCTTCATGTTGCGAGTGAGCGCGACCCGGGCGGCTTCAAGTTGGGTATTGGTGATCCATGCGCGGTCGAGAGTCTGAAGCCCGAACTCGCCAAAATCGATCCTCAGATTGCGCGAAGCAGTCCCCTTTCGGCTCCCACGCTGGGCTTTCCGATACTTCACGCGTTTTGGCATCAAAGGCATAACAAATCCTCCTAAACTTGAGCCGGCTCTGGTGGGGGCGGCGGCGGCGCAGCGGGCGGGGCCGGCGGTTCAACAGGGCGCTCTTCCTTTCTACAAATCCAACATTTCACGCCGATCTTGCCGTACACCGTGTTTGCCTCGGCAAACCCGTAATCAATCGGCGTACGCAGCGTGTGCAGCGGAATTTTGCCTTCACGGTACCATTCCGAGCGCGAAATCTCAGCCCCGTTCAGTCGACCGGAGCAACGCAGCTTGATTCCTTCCGCGCCAAAATCCATTGCCACTTGCACGGCTTTCTTCATCGCGCGGCGATAAGCGATGCGGCGTTCAATTTGCAGCGCCACATTTTCTGCAACCAACTGGGCGTCAAGCTCCGGCGTCTTGATTTCCTGGATATCGATCTTCACCTGTTTGCCATCGGCCATCTTGGAAATCTCTTCCGTCATCTTCTCGATTTCCGCGCCTTTGCGCCCGATCACGATCCCGGGCCGCGCCGTGTGAATGGTCACGCGAATGGAGTTCCACGCCCGCTCGATCACGATTTTTGCCACTGCAGCGAACTGCAGCTTTTTCTTCACGTAATCGCGGATCTTCAAATCGTTATGCAGAAACGACGGGAATTCCTGAGGCGACGCGTACCAGCGCGACCGCCAGTCACGATTCACGTTCAGGCGAAACCCAATTGGATTAACTTTTTGTCCCATAATGTTGCTAGCTCGCTCTCGTCCTTTCATCCCGGGCGAAATCGAAGGATCCCGTGGCGGAACCCAACGGTAACAGCGCTTCGCTTCGCTCAGAATGACGGTTCATAATTAAAACTATTTGGCTGCTTTCTTCCTTGCTTTCTTCTCAGATTTTTTCTCGCCGGAAGCAGTTCGAGTTGTTTCCGCTTTACCTTCTTTCTTTGCGGCTTTCTTTTCGGCCTTTTGCTTCGCTTTTCGTGCTTCTCTGGTCTCGATTGCGATCTCATCCGTAAGCACGATGCGGATGTGACTGGTGCGTTTCAGAATCCGACTGGCGCTGCCGCGAGCACGCGCCATGATCCGCTTCAGCGTCGGTCCTTCGCCAACCGTCGCTTCCTTCACGACCAAACCATCCGGCTTGAGGTTTGCATTGTTTTCCGCGTTGGCGATCGCGCTCTTCAGCGTTTTGCCGATCAGGAACGCCGCCTTCTTCGGAGTGAACGCAAGCAAATCGAGCGCCGCCGAAACCGGCAAACCCTGGATCTCACGCGTGACTTCGCGCACTTTGAATGGCGAAATCCGCGCATATCTGTATGTAGATTTAACTTCCATGACTTTCGTCTTCGTTGAAGCGTTAAAGCGCTGAAACGTGAAAGCGGCGCACTGCAATCCGCTTGAACGCTTCAATCCTTTAACGTTTTAACGCTCTCATCATTTCAAACTCACGTCGGGTTGCGCATCCACCTGCAGGCGGTCCCCCACTTTGATCCTCTCCTTCTTGGAATCCATTTCCTGAACCACAGCGCCGCAGATTTTCTGCCGGACATCGACCACCCGCAGCGATGCGATCTTTCGATCGTCGCGCATCACTCGCAGCGGCATCCCGATCTTCACCCCTTGTTTTTCACCAAGGTTCCCGACGACGAACGACCATTCCTCCTTTATGCTGATCACGTTGCCGTCCATCAAACCGGGGTCCGGCGCTTCCGGTAAATTTGTCGATTTTGTGATCAACTCGTTCGTGCTGCGCAACTGCGCTTCAACATCCATTCGCGCCTGGGCGTCATCACCCTGCGACGTTTTGATGTAGTGCAAAATCGCTTCATTCAGCCGCAGCATTTGGTCGCGGTACTCGTCGCGCGCTTTCTGGGCGAGTTGAAGGTCGCTCACCGCGGATAACAGACGCTGTTCGAGTTTCGTCCGGTCCTTGTTAGCCGAGGCCAGACCGAGCGCTTCCATTCGCAATTGCAGCTCGGAATATTTGCGGCGCAGTTCTTCCGCTTCCGCATTCGATTCAGCCAGGCTGCTCGTCAGTGCCTTCATGGATTCATTGGCAACAGATAATTGCCTTTGCAATTCCTCATTCTCAGTTGCCGAAGACTCCTCCGCCGCCGACCGCCTTACGGTTTCAGTTTTAAATTCTGACAAAGAACTATTTCCCTGCGCGTACGCGCAAACCCCAATTGCAAATTGCAGGTTTAAAATTGCAAATCGCACGACCACGCGATGTCGCCGCGCGTTGTCCCTCTGCAATTTACAATCCGCTATCTGCAATTATTTCGTCACCTTCGCCGTATGCGAACCGTGTTTTCTAAACACGCGTGTAGGCGAAAATTCGCCCAGTTTGTGACCTACCATATTCTCGGTGACAAAAACGGAATTAAACGTCTTGCCATTGTGCACCAAAAATGTGTGGCCAACAAAGTCAGGCGTCACCATCGAGCGTCGCGACCAGGTCTTGATCGGTTTCTTGACTCCCGATGCGTTCATCTTGTCGATCTTTTCAAGAAGATGCGACTCGACGAAGGGTCCTTTCTTTAACGATCTAGCCATAAAAATCAACTGTTTTATGGAGGGTCGAGCGGCGTCGCAGAGCTCCGTCCTCCATGGATTAAGATTTCTTTCTCGCTCGTTTCCTTTCCAAAATGAATCGGTCGCTGGGCTTATGTTTTGAGCGGGTCTTAAACCCTTTGGCCAGCTGTCCCCACGGACTGACCGGGTGATGGCGACCGCCGCCGCCTTTTGATTTGCCCTGGCCGCCTCCCATCGGGTGGTCGATCGGGTTCATCACCATTCCGCGGACATGCGGCCGGCGCCCCCGCCAGCGAGTGCGTCCTGCTTTGCCGCTCGAAACGTTCATGTGATCGACGTTTCCAACCTGGCCAACAGTCGCAAAGCAATTCTCGTGAATCCGGCGAATCTCGCCTGAAGGCATTTTCACCAGCGCGTATCCCGCTTCCAGTGCGGTAAGCGTCGCCTGTTGCCCGGCGCTGCGCGCGACCTGGCCGCCCCGGCCCGGAGTCAATTCAATGTTGTGAACGTTCGTGCCGAGAGGAATTGCGCGAAGCGGCAGTGAATTCCCCAGATCAGGTGCAACATCATTCCCGGCAACAACACTCGCTCCAACTCGAAGTCCATTCGGCGCGAGAATGTAGCTCTTTTCTCCATCGCCGTACTTGATGAGAGCGATGCGTGCCGACCGATTGGGGTCGTACTCAATCCCCATCACTTCCGCTGCGACACCGTGTTTGCGTCGTTTAAAATCAACTTTGCGGTATTTATGTTTGTGACCGCCACCGATGTGTCGTGACGTCAGCCGGCCATAGTTGTTGCGACCGCCGCTTCTCTTCTTCGGCTCAAGAAGACTTCTCTCCGGGCGCCATTTGGTAATTTCATCGAACGCAGGCAGCGACTTGAATCGCTGTGTCGGCGTCAATGGGCGAAATTCTTTGAGTGCCATAAAATCAAATTGTCATTGCGAGCGAAGCGAAACGGAGCCGAAGCTGCAATGCAGCCCCGAAGGCTTTCGGGGTGAAGCCAGGCTTTCAATCCCGCGATCCAAACAAATGGTAGCGCCGCGGGATCCTTCGATTTCGCTCAGGATGACTGAAAAACCAACCCTCATATCAGATCGATCTTGTCGCCCTCCTTTAAAGTCACGATCGCTTTCTTCCACCGCGGACGACGCCCAAGCGGCCCGCGCAGGCGTTTCTCTTTGCCGGCGTAATTACACGTGTTTACATCAAGGACTGTTTTCTGAAACAGCTGTTCGATTGCCTTCTTGATCTGAATCTTGTTCGCCTTTGGACTGACGCGGAACACATACTTGTTCTGCTTTTCGCTCATCAGCGTGGACTTTTCGGTCAACGAACCGGTTTTAATGATGTCGTGTGGCTCGTCCATTTTCTAAGCTGCCGTAGTTTTCGGCGAAGACGCACGCGTTCGTTCGGCCAGTTTTTCCAAGGCTTTTTCGGTGACAAGAATCTTTTGGCACGCGAGCAACTGCTCTGTGTTTACGTCTGACGCAGTGGCTAATCTCACCGGCTTCACGTTGCGGGCGGACTTGTAGGTTTTCTCGTCGAACGAATCGGAAACGATGAGGACGTTTTTGGCTTCTGTCTGTTTTTTGAGCAGATCGACGAATGCTTTCGTCTTCACCTCCGACACCACAAACTTGTCGATGGTCAAAACATCCCCTGCATTGATGCGTTCGCTCAGGGCTTTCCGAAAAGCGAGCCGACGAACAGATTTTCCTACTTTCTTTGAATAATCACGCGGCTTCGGGCCAAAAACGACGCCGCCACCTCGCCAGATCGGGGACGATTTGTAGCCGGCCCGTGCGCGACCAGTCCCCTTTTGGCGCCACGGTTTAGCGCCTGACAAATCCACTTCGGCTTTGGTCTTTGTATTGGCAGAACCCGAACGCCGGGCGGCGCGCATCGCTACCACCACATCGTGCACAGCCTGCGTACCGCGACCGTCCTCGACGATATCGAGCTTCGCTTCTTTGGCTGCGGCTTTAGTTAAAACTTTCGCGCTCATTTGTTCTGCGCCATTTCACGCAGAGTTTTCGGCTTCTTCGCCTTCTCTTCTTCCTCATGCTTTCGGTGCTCAGCATGCAGTGCCAGCAGGCGTTCGGGGTTTTTGATGGCAGGCCGCACGATCACGTAGCTGCCATTCGGTCCCGGCACAGCGCCACTGATCAAAATAATTTTTTCGGCTTCGCGCACCTGCATCACCTGAAGATTTTGCACTGTCACCCGCCGATCGCCCATGTGACCCGGCATGCCCTGGTTCTTCCAAATGCGTCCCGGTGTGGAGCGATTGCCTACCGCGCCGATCCGCCGATGCGTTTTCGAACCGTGCGCAGCGCCCTGCCCCGCGAAATTGTGCTTCTTCATCACGCCCTGAAATCCTTTGCCTTTCGAGCGGCCGATCACGTCGACAAAGTCGCCTGGCTGAAATTGAGTAACGGTCAGGTTGACCTCGCCCTCGGGAAGATCGGTATGCAGGCGGAATTCACGCACAAAACGCTGCGGTTCGGTTCCAGCCTTCTTGAATTCACCAAGCAACGCGCTCGACACGCGGGATTTCTTTTGCACTCCGAATCCAAGCTGCACCGCCGAATAACCTTCGTTGTCTGCGGTCAAACGGCGCAGCAAAACATTATCGCCGGTCGCGATGACAGTCACCGGACAGAGACGCCCCTTCGCGTCGTAGACGCTGGTCATCCCAATCTTTTGTCCCAGTAAACCGATGCTCATCTTTTCGTTTGTCATCCCGAGCGAGGGATCGAGAGGCGCAACCTTTAAGGAAGTTTCGCGGGATTGAAAGCCTGGCCTCGCGGACTTCGTCCGCCGCGTTGCAGCTTCGACTTCGCTTCGCTTCGCTCAGAATGACGGTGTTAATGTTTTAAATTTTGATCGTAATATCTACCCCGGCAGGAAGATTGAGTTTCTTCAATTCATCCACTGTTTTTGCGGTTGGCTCGATAATGTCGAGCAGCCGTTTGTGAGTACGAATTTCAAATTGTTCCATCGACTTTTTATCCACGTGAGGGGAACGATTCACCGTGAACTTTTCGATTAACGTCGGCAGCGGAATAGGCCCGGCCACACGCGCGCCCGTGCGCTTCGCCGTATCGACAATCTCGATGGCGGACTGGTCCAGCATGCGGTGATCGAACGCTTTCAGGCGAATCCGAATGCGCTGGCCATTGCTCATTTCGCCTCCTTTTGGTCAAGGATCGCAGCGACCAAATTTGCCGGGACCGGCTCGAAGTGCGACGGCTCCATTGAATAGCTCGACCGGCCCTTCGATAAAGAACGAATCGCCGTCGCGTATCCAAATAATTCCGCAAGCGGCACCATGGCGTGAATGATCACCAAGTTTCCGCGCGTCTCGATGCTGTTGATCGCGCCGCGCCGCCGGCTCAAGTCACCGCAAATGTCACCCTGATATTCCTCAGGCGTGATGTTCTCCACTTTCATGATCGGTTCCAGCAGGATTGGTTTGCCCTGCTTGAACCCGTCTTTCATTGCGAAGATCGACGCCATCTTAAACGCAAGCTCACTGGAATCCACTTCGTGGAACGAACCGTAAACAATGTCGACTTCCACATCGACAACGGGATAACCGCCGAGCACTCCATTTAGCACCGCTTCTTCGATGCCCTTTTTCACCGCCGGGATGTATTCCCGGGGAATGATGCCGCCCACAATCTTGTTCTCAACGGTGAGGCCTTTACCGCGTTCGGCAGGACGCACGTCCACTTCCACGTGTCCATATTGACCGCGTCCGCCTGATTGCTTAATCAGCTTGCCAACACCATGGGCGCTGCTCGTGATTGTTTCGCGGTATGCGATCTGCGGTTTGCCGGCATTCGCGTCTACTTTGAACTCGCGGAACATTCGGTCGCGAATAATTTCGAGGTGCAATTCGCCCATTCCGGCAATGATCGTCTGGCCGGTGTCTTCGTGCGTATAGACGCGGAAAGTGGGGTCCTCTTCGGCGAGTCGTTGCAATGCAGTCGCCATTTTCTCCTGATCCAACTTCGTCTTTGGCTCAATCGCCATGGAAATAACTGGATCGGGAAAAGATGGCGGTTCGAGAAGGATCGGATGATCCTCGTCACAAAGCGTGTCGCCCGTGGTGATGTTTTTAATTCCGACAATCGCGGCGATATCGCCCGAATAACACGTCTCGATGTCTTCGCGTTTGTCTGCCTGGATCTGAATTAAACGCGAAATCCGCTCACGTTTGTTTGTTCGCGGATTGTAAACAGTATCGCCTTTGCTGAGCGTGCCGGAATAAACGCGGAAGAACACAAGTTTTCCGACAAATGGATCGCTCCAGAGTTTAAAAGCGATCGAACAGAACGAGCCGTTGTCATCGGTCACCGCTTCCATCGGTTCGCCCGTGTCCGGGTTCTGACCTTTGGCCGGCGGAATCTCGAGCGGGCTCGGCAGATAATCGACCACCGCGTCTACCAGGTATTGGATGCCGATATTCTTGAGAGCCGAGCCGCCAATAACTGGCACGAATTTGTTCGCGATCGTTTGGCGACGAATGGCCCCCTTTAACAATGCCGGAGTGATCTCGCGTTCTTCGAGCACTGCCTCGGCAAGTTCATCGTCGATATTAGAAACCTGCTGGACCAGGTCGTTGTAGGCCTTCTCAACTGCGTGCACCTGGTCCTTCGGCACCTCTGTCACTTCGTAGGTAGAGCCGAACTGGTCGTCGTCGGAATAAATGATCGCTTTCTTATTGATGACATCGAGTTGGCCGCGCAATTGATCTTCCCTGCCCAGCGGCAGCAAAACCGGCCATGCGTTTGCGCCGAGTTTTTTATGAATACTGTCGACCGACATTTCGAAGTCTGCGCCGACGCGATCCATTTTGTTGATGAAAGCGAGGCGCGGCACGTTGTACTTGGTGGCCTGACGCCACACTGTTTCGGATTGCGGCTGCACACCGGCCACACCGTCAAAGACTGCAATGGCGCCATCGAGTACGCGCAATGAACGTTCCACTTCAGCAGTGAAATCGACGTGCCCGGGGGTATCGATGATGTTGATGCGCTCCTTGATCCCCTCAAATATCTTGTAAACGCCTTCTTCTTTGCGTTGGGACCAACTGCACGTCGTCGCGGCGGACGTAATCGTGATCCCGCGTTCCCGTTCCTGCTCCATCCAATCGGTGACGGTGGTGCCCTCGTGCACCTCTCCCATCTTATGGATCATCCCAGTATAAAATAAAACGCGCTCGGTAATCGTTGTTTTGCCTGCGTCGATATGTGCCGCGATGCCGATGTTCCGCGTTCGTTCCAGCGGATACTTCCGATTGGGCGAGTTTGGATTCTTCGCCGCGGTCTTTTTCTGTTCCATTGTCGCCGTCGCCATAATTGTTACCACCTGAAATGCGCGAACGCGCGGTTCGCCTGTGCCATTTTATGGGTATCGTCGCGCTTTTTGATCGCGTTCCCCTGGCCCGCGGCTGCGTCTTTGAGTTCTTGCGCCAGCGCGTCAGCCAATTTCAGACCCTTGCGGCCATCGGCAAATTTCACAATCCAGCGCATGGCTAGCGAAATTTGCCGGGCGGGCGTCACTTCCATCGGCACCTGGTAAGTCGCGCCGCCAACCCGCCGGGAACGTACCTCGAGCCGCGGGCGAACGTTCTCGACTGCTTTGTTTACGATTTCCAGCGGATC
>JAICUQ010000064.1 GCA_025935755.1 Chthoniobacterales bacterium
CCGGATGCAACTCTACGATTGAGCATGGGTTCATTCGCTCTGGGAATTGGTACCAGCTGGGGATCGGGCACGCTCACCTACAAAGGCAAAAACTACCCGGTTAAAGTAAGAGGACTGTCCGTAGGCAGGGTCGGGATGACGAGCTCTTCCGCTTCCGGGGACGTCTTCAACCTGAGGCATCTTCAAGATTTTAACGGTCATTATAACGTGGGTGGCGCGGGAACGCGGGGCGTGACTCTTGGCGCCGGGCGAACTGGTACGATCATGTCAAATCAGGCCGGTGTGATAGTGCGCGTTCAATCCACACAAAGCGGCGTTGCGGTCAATGCGACTGGTGGCGGCGTTGACATGCAGCTCCAATAAAATGTTTGCCTGACAAATTAGGCTGAGTGCGCAGTCAATGGCGCACTCAGCGATGCTCGAATGGCCGAGCTTTCCTCACCCGCTGCCGTACTTGAAATCGGAACGGCAACACCATGGGGGCGGAAGTGTTCGCCGGCCTGGGTTCGTGGACCTGTTTGGGATGGGTTCTGGATGCTCAGCGCGCTTTGGCTTGCGCCAATCGTACTGTTGCTCGTCCATGGCTATTCCAATCCGGAGTCGAGTCCACTCGATCTGCTTTACTTCGGTTTAACTGCGCTGTTCTGGATCGGTCACAGGTTATCGAGCACCTATCTGGCGTATTGCACGGAAGCTTACCGGCCGCTGTTGCGCGAACAGCCGATCCGGTTCGTCGCCCTGCCGTTACTGATAACAGCAGGATGTTTTGCGGTGTTTCTTCCCGCAGACTCGGCGTTGCCGTGGACGCGTGAAGAACGATTGATTGGACTGGCGATTCTAGATTACGCATGCGTGACCTACCATTTCGCTGCGCAACATTTCGGTGCCCTTTCGCTCTATCGTTCGCGAGCAGATCGCAGTTCGTGCATCCAGACGCGGCGATGGGATCGGTTTTTCGCGCTGACTGCCGGCGGCGTGCTTGTGTTCGTCGCGGATATCCTGGCTGGAACCGTCGCCTACCAGGATCAATGGGTCGATCGCTGGTTCCCGGCGTGGATTGTGTCTGCTGAAAATGCCATTCGCGGCGGCGCGATGCTGGCATTGTTTGCCATCACCGCAATCATGTTAGCCGTCGAACTGCGAACGCCGCGATGGTCGTTGCCGCGCATCTTGTACATCGTTGGAGTGGCGGTGATGGTGGGGTTGGCGCTTCGGCCGCGAAGTTTGTTTCTGTTTCTTGTGATCTGGACATCACAGCACTGGATACTTGCTACGGGACTGGCATCGCAAACACCTTCGGCGGAGTCAGTCCCCGCTACCGGCTTTGTGCGCCGATACCTGCACAGGTTGAATATGCGGCCGTGGGCGGTCGTGCTTTTCCTAATGTTATTGTCGCTGGTGTTTCTTCCTGTTTTCGAAGTGGAAGCGAACAATGGGACCGGGACGTACTACGGCGATCGAATTTTCGGGGCCTTTGCAGTACAACTGAGAACCTCAACGTGGGTACCTGCGCTGCTCGCTCTCGGTTTCGCGACAGGATTCATTCATTACCTCCTCGATCGAAGTGTCTATCGAATGTCGGACCCGCGAGTGCGCGCAGCAGCGTCCGGTCTCATCGGCAATGTCACGCGGCGTTCACGAAGGAAACAAGTTTCGTCCCTGGCGCTCGCTTTTTTGTTCGGCGTTTTCTCTGCGTCTTCGTCGCACGCGCAGATCGCAACTCCGGCGTCGCGACCACAGCCTCCAAAGGCGATCTACAGTCCGCCGCCTGTTTACCGGCCTGAATGGGCGAAACAGAAGCTCGCAGGCAAAGGGGTCGTTTTGGTTACGATTGACCAACAGAACGGCAGAGTCGTTGGAGTGCGAATGTTGCAGAGCACGGGAAACAAACAATTAGACGGCGCTGCACTCGAAGCGTATTCGCAGTGGCGTTTTCAACCCGGCACAGGATCGCAGGTCCAGATTCCTTTTGAATTTGCAAATCGGCCAAAACCTCCGCCGCCCAAGGCTAAAGCGCCGCAGCCGGCAGTTCTTTATCCTTTGTTGATTCTGCTTGGCTTTGGTGTGGCAGTAATCGCCATGCGTATGCGAAGAAGAGGCCCCACATAATCGCTATGCGGCGTGGAGCACCCCAGCGATTTATTTGTTAGGCTTCTCAAAATGCGGTTGGCCGTTCTACTCAGCACGTGCGGATTACTGACGACAATAATGCTGTGCGAGGGCGCGGACTTTTCGAAGGTTCGTGATCTGCCGCCGCTGAAAATGGGAGCGACGGATCTCGATGCGATCCTGCTGAAGACCCATTCGGTTATCGACGCGGCCAATGGTTCGGAAGATCGCGGTGAGGAAGCGGTGAAGCTCGTCATTCATAGTCAGGACATCGAGATCCCGCATCTGTCGCTGGCCAGCAGCGTCGGGTTTCCAAACGAAGTCTTCGGCTTCTCGTACACCTACAACCAGGCTGATAAGCCGATCTCATCAGTGACGATTAATTTGGGCGATTCATTACGCCGGGTATCGGTGACCGGCGGATCTGCCGATCACGTCGAGCAATTATCGAAGCTGCTTGAGAACGACTTTCGTCGCTATTCAACTGGAGCGGGCGGCCTGAGATTCCGTCGCGTAGCAGGAATATGCCTTTCGATGTTGTTTCTGTCCTGCCTCATGATTGGCGGCGCGTATTGCTGGAACAACAGAAACTGCAAGATGGCACTCGGGATCCCGATTTGTTCCGCAATCGGTTTCCTGCTCCTTCTGCTACTGCCATGGAACAGATTTCTTCCTGGCTTCGTGGTTTATCAGAGCTATTCGCCTTTTTTCCTCGTCAGGCATGCGCGCGAGATTTTTGTGTTGTCCCTTGTTGCGGCTCTATTCGGGATTCCATTGTTCTATTTTCTTTCCCGAAAGCAGCGATAGCGATTCTTCAATTCGCCAAGTACTCGCGCACCGGCAGGGCATGAAACATCGCATGTTATGCCAGCGGCGGCGGAATGCATTCGCGACGCTCAATCCGACCGCATAACGCTGGTGATTCGGACCGAGGTGATAGAGAGCCCTTGAGCGCCATACGTGGCGAAATAATTCGCCGGTACAAGAACCGCATCGTGACCGGAAGCTTCGCCTGAGCCACGCGTTTTTGTGCCTTGATAGGAAAATTCCACTCGTACGTGGAATGCATTTGAGTTCTTAAAACGCGCGATTCGCGAGGTGCCAGACTGTTGGTAGGAAACGGTGACGCCATTCTTTGAATTCTGCGCTGTTAGAACAGGTACTGGTAAGATCAACGCGAGGAGCGCGAGCAACAAGATATGTCGAGCGGCTACAGGGCGAATGGTCATAACACATCACAACAGCAAACTGATTGCATATGTCAACAGCGGGATTGCGCCGGGCTCGGAACACCTTTTGGTGGGTGCGCCCTATCGGCGCATTGCCGTCGGTCGCAATCAACCGCCGTAACTCACGGCGGGGGTGACCGATCAATTTTGTTTTGGCGTTCGGCCGCCAATTTCTTCTCAACAGGCAGTGCGGATCGGATTTTGATCGAAACGAGCCAATCCATCCGCTATTTGTGGGCGCGACTTAGTTATGGAAGCTATTGGACCCATCGACGTTCTGCCCCTTTGGGCGCTTTTCATTCTCATCCTGCTGGTGGTCCTGCTATCGGTCGAGTTTGGCTACAGGTTAGGCAAATACCGGCGGAGCCGGCGCGAGGAGGAGAAGGAAGCTCCGTTAGGCACAATGGTTGGTGCCACACTTGGCCTACTCGCGTTCGTCCTTGCGTTCACATTTGGATTGGCTGCGCAACGCTTCGATACCAGAAGACAGGTATTACTCGACGAGGCAAACGCCATTGGAACAACCTACTTGCGCTCAGGCATGCTTCCTGAGGGTGGACCAGAAGTTCGCGATCTCCTGCGAGAGTACGTCGCTGCTCGTTTGGACGCTGTTCAGCCGGGTAAACTCGGCGAGGGCTTACGCCGTTCAGAGGACATCCAACAGAAAATCTGGACGGAAACGGAGAATGTTGGGAACAAAAACCCGAACTCAATTGTTGTCGGCCTTTTCGTTCAATCGGTTAATCAAATGATTGATTTGCACGCGGCACGAATGCAGGCGGGCACGAGAAGTCGAATCCCCGGTGCAATCTGGCTGGGACTTTTAACTGTGGCCGTTCTTTCTCTGGCGGCCATGGGCTACTTCGAGGGGCTGACTGGAACGCGCAGATCCCTGGCAGTCTTTGCGGTCGCGATCGCGTTCTCCGTTGTCATAGAGCTAATTGCCGACCTGGACCGGCCTCAGGAAGGAGTTTTGCGAATCAGCCAGCAAGCTCTTCTCGATGTGCAACGGTCGATGAATACAACGGGACAGGGACATTAACCGGCCTAACAAGTGTGTAGCCGCCGGCCTTGGCCGGTCCACTCCAGTTCCGTCGCCGGGACTCTCGAAAACGGCGCACAGCGCCGCGGCTACAGTCGCTGAGCGCAACTAATCGCCGAAACAAATGCCGAGTGCCCGCGCGGTGCGGAGCAGACTTCCCTCGGGATGCACGGTTTTCAATTTGCCGATAGCGTCACTGATTTTGATCGAGCCAACCTGCGGACCGGTGAAGGCAACCATTTTTCCAAATTCACCGGCAGCGATGAGTTCCACAGCTGTTGCGCCGAAGATTGAACAGAGGGCGCGATCAAAAGTGGTCGGCGATCCACCCCGCTGAAGGTGCCCGAGAACGCATACGCGCGCTTCTTTGCCGGTGCGCCGCTCGATTTCTGTGCTGACTATCGCCCCAATCCCCCCGAGGCGTGCCTCGCCGGTTTTCATCTGCGTGCCAGAAGTCACGAACCCACCGTCTTTTTTTCGCGCGCCTTCGGCGACAACGATCATCGTAAACTTCTTTCCAAGGTGCTCGCGCTCCTGAATTTTGGCGCCGATGCTTTCATAGGAGAAGGGAATCTCAGGAATTAAAATGACGTCGGCGCCACCGGCCACGCCGGAATACAGGGCGATCCAACCCGCGTAACGTCCCATCACTTCGAGAACCATCACGCGGTTGTGACTTTCGGCAGTGGTGTGCAGACGATCCAGTGCGTCGGTTGCGCATGACACAGCAGAATCGAATCCAAATGTGAACAGCGTTCCTTCCAAATCGTTGTCGATTGTCTTCGGCACGCCGACGACCGGGATCCCATATTCAAATAACTGCTGCGCGATGCTCAACGAGCCATCGCCTCCGATCGACACCAGAGCGAATAAATCCAACGTTTTCATTCCCGTTTTCACTCCGTCGAGCAGTTCCTTCGACAATGCGCGACTTTCGCCGTGACCGACTTTCGCCGAAAATTTTCCGCGGTTCGCTGTGCCGAGGATCGTTCCGCCGCGCGGCAATAATCCGCTGAGTATCCGGTAATCGAGCGGAATCGTGTCGGTCGGTCCAAGCAAACCTTCATAGCCGCCAAGAACGCCGATGCATTCCCACCCGCGTTTGGTCGAAGCTTTCGCGACTGCGCGAATCACGGCGTTTAAGCCCGGGCAATCTCCACCGCCGGTGACAATGGCGATTCGCGTGCTCATGTGATTACTTTAATGTCTGCGCGGCTAACCAGCCGTCACGATTTTCGCGGATCACAGCGACGCAGTCATCGATCGTGTTTACGCAAAGCGGGATGGTGAAATCGATTTCGCTGGCGAGCTCGTTGCCTTTCTGGAGCATGGATTGGCGTCCCCATGCGACAAGTTCGGCCCACATCTTTCCCACCAGAATAAGCGGCGTGTTGTAAAGTTTGCGGACCTGCAGCAGTTGCCACGCGAGCGATAACTCCAACAGCGTTCCGATACCGCCGGGAACCACCACGAACGCATCGGACAAAATCATAAAGTGGTGCAGCCGCGAAAAGAAGGTGCGGTGTTCGTACGCCTGACCCACAAACGGATTGACCTCCTGTTCGAATGGCAGCTCGACACGGATTCCCACGGAACGCTTGAGCGCCTTGGGTTGAACCGAATGAGCTCCTTCGTTTGCTGCCTGCATAAGGCCAGGGCCTCCTCCGCTGATGATGTCGCATCCCATCATTGTCAATTCGGCAGCAAGTTGTTTGACCGAATTGTAAGCCGGTGTTTTGGGTTTGAGCCGCGCGGAGCCGAAGATGGTTACCCGATAATTCTGCCGCGTGGTGCGGCGCAGACGCGTCAATTCGTTAACGACCTCCCATAATCCCGTGACGGCGCGTTCAACAAGCGCAGTTGTTGCATCTTCGTCGCTAAGCCGAACGACATCGGATTGTCCAAAAGAGGTCTTCTTTTTCATGTCGGCTAAATATTGGACGTCTGGAGCAAAAAAGCGCCGGGCAACGCGTCATCCTCAGCAGTGTGCAGGTCGCAGATCAACGCTGTCCCCGGATGGCCTCCGTCATGGCTTTGCGGCCGGTTGCTTGTAATGGTCCTAGCCCACTTCCTGGAAGGAACCAGATGCCTTTATCCTTATCGCGGCAGTAAACAATGTTAACGCCGTCGCTCATGACTGCGTGGTGAAAAGTGGCGCCGGGGTTCTCGGCGATGAACGCAAAAAACGCTTCCCGCCACGGATCGTCGGCAAAACGGAAAATCTGGTCGCCGAGCGCTTTGAGTTCTTCAATGCTAATGGTGCGAATGGAATTTGCGATCGCTTTGCGTCGCTCTTTATCGAGGTTGTTAAGGTCGAATTTTTCGAGTGCCATAATGTGTTCCTTCAATTTGAATCGTACTGCCTAAATCTCAATGACCTCACCCATGTTGGGCAGTTCTGATGATAATCCATCGCGTTGCTGAATGATCCTGGCCAGGGCCGTTCGCTGGTCGTCTTCACCGTGAGTCAGCACAACGCGCGGCTTGCTCGGAGCGATGACATCGAACCAACGCATCAGATCCCTCTGCCCTGCGTGCGCGCTGAATCCGCCCAATGTGTGAATGGTTGCCTTTACAGCAATTTTCTCCCCGAAAATCTTCACTTCTTTTGCGCCATCGACGAGGAGCCGCCCGAGCGAGCCGTAAGCCTGATACCCGACGATCAGCACATGTGTGCTCGGCTTCCAAAGGTTGGCTTTCAAATGATGAAGGATCCGGCCGCCGTTGCACATGCCTGCTCCCGCCATGACCAGACATGCGCCAGGAACGTCGTTGATTGCGCGCGATTCGTCTGCGGTGGGCGTCGGTTTCATTGTGGTCAGATCATCACGCAGCGGGCGATCGCGAATGAAAGCGTTCATTTCCTCGTCGAATAACTCCGGATGCTTCACGTAAATGTTTGTTGCCTCGATCGCCATTGGGCTGTCGAGGAAAATTGGAAACGGCTTCACCTTCGCGGCGCGAAACATTTTGCCGAGCAATAACGTGATCAGTTGTGCACGGCCTACCGCGAACGTTGGCACAAGTATTTTGCCCCCCGAGTTCACCGCATCGATGACGATCCGTTCGAATTCCGCCACTGTTTCTTCGAGCGAACGATGATCGCGGCCACCGTAGGTGGATTCCAGGAAAACAAGATCGGCCTGCTGGAATGGTTCGAATTCGCGCAGTATCGGTGCGCTGCGCGGTCCAAGGTCGCCGGAGAAAACGATGCGCTTGGTTTTGCCATCTTCTTCCACGATCAATTGAATACTGGCCGAGCCCAGCATATGGCCGGCATCGTGCCAGATCGCTTTCAGCCCAGCGGCTGCTTCGAACTCCCGGTGATAGGGTACGGGCCGCAGTTGGGAGAGAATTTTCTCCGCGTCATCCGGTGTGTAGAGCGGTTCTTCTGGTGGTTCGCCCGCGCGGAGGCGTTTCCGATTGTTGCGCTCGTTATCGGCAAGTTGCAGTCGTGCCGCGTCGCGCACGATTAAGCCAGTCATTTCCAATGTCGCTGGTGTTGCGTAGACTGGACCGGTATAGCCCAGTTTAGCGAGCAGTGGCAGCCGGCCGGTATGATCCAGATGTCCGTGGGTGAGGAGCACGGCGTCGAGTATCAAATTTGGCGCGGTCGGCGGCCGGTTCAGCGCCTCTGTTTTCTTGCCGCCCTGAAACTGACCGCAATCAATCAGTATCCGCGCCTGCTTCGTCTGCACGATGTAACAGGAGCCGGTTACTTCGCCGCCAGCTGCTCCAACGAGGGTGATTTTCATCCTGATAATTGTCTGGTGATCGTCAATTGGCTAACAACGTTCCTCGTTAGGCAACCGTATTGAACCACACTCAGCTCTTCTCCGGCCCCAGGCGCATGAGTTCGATCCTATAATTGGCTTTCGGGCTTCGCGGCGAGGGACCGGCTACCAGCATTACCCGTTCGGCGCAGATTCCGTTTTCGCGTATCCATTGCGCAATCCATTCGCGCCAGTCGTCCGGTTCCTCGGCGAGGTCTATCGGATACACACCGTAGGAGAACGCGAGATTCTGACATGCAGCGCAATCTGCACTCGGCGCGATGATCCACACCGCCGGCTTGAAACGGGATATGGCGCGCGCAACCATGCCGCCACGCGTTGGCACCAGCACCAGATCGCATGGAACTGTGTACAATGCGTGCTCAACCAGCGACGCCATGCGATCACGCGCCCTGACAGGCGCCTGCTGCTGCACAAATTCGCGTTGAGCGACAAAGCTTCTGGGCGGCCGATGCGTTTCCGTGAACGCAGCGATCTTCGCCAGCATCGCCACTGCTTCCTCCGGATATTTGCCCACCGCCGATTCGCCCGAGAGCATCACGCAATCGGTGCCATCCAGTATCGCGTTCGCGACGTCAGTCGCCTCCGCACGGGTGGGCAGACGGCTTGACACCATCGATTCGAGCATCTGCGTCGCAGTAATTACCGGTTGTCCCGCGAGATTGGTTTTGGCGATCAGCTGCTTTTGAATCGAGGCAATCTCTTCAATGGGCACCTCCACTCCCAGATCGCCCCGGGCGATCATGATGCCATCCGATGCGGCTAAAATTTCGTCAAAGTGCGCGAGCGCGTCGGCCCGTTCGATTTTCGCGATGATAAAGGGTTGTTTGCCCACCTTCGCCGCAGCCGCCCGCACCACATGTATGTCCGCCGCGCGTTCGACGAACGACTGACTCACGGCATCGACACCATGCTCGAGCGCGAACTCAAGACAGGCGCGATCGTGTTCGGTAAACGCGCTGATGCCCAGATCAACGCCGGGAAGATTCAGTCCTTTGCGTGAGCCGAGCTCGCCGCCGACCACAATCTTGCATTCCACGTCATTCCCAGCGATGCGCTCAACCACCAGTTGCACCAATCCGTCATTGAGAAAGATGCGGTCACCGGGCTTCACCACGCTCGGCAACTGCTCGAAACTCGTGGACGCGCGCTGCGCATCTCCAATGATGTCTTCAGTCGTTAGGGTGAAATGCTCGCCGGCCACAAGCTGTATCGGTTCCGGATCGATTTTTCCCAGCCGCAGTTTCGGGCCTGGAAGATCTGCCATGATTGCGACACGCCTTCCGGTTTCGCCCGCTGCCTCACGAATGCGCTGAATAACTTCCGCATGTTTCTCAAGACTTCCGTGCGAGAAATTCAACCGCGCAACGTCCAGCCCTGCACGAATGAGCCGCGCCAGCATCTCAGGGGATTCCGAAGCCGGACCGATCGTGGCGACAATCTTGGTTTTGTTTGCGCGGAGCGGGGCGTTCATGATGCGAACGCCGTTTTGCCAGTCGCGCGCAGATCGCTCGCGGCCTGTTTCACGCGCCCGGCCATCGCCGTTTCCGCAATCGCGAGATACGCGCGCGGGTCATAGACTTTCTTATTCCCGACTTCGCCATCGAGTTTCAACACGCCGTCGTAATTCTTGAACATGTGACCGGCGACCGCGCGGGTGAATGCATACTGCATGTCGGTGTCGACATTCATTTTCACCACACCGTAATCGAGCGCCTCATGGATCTCCTCCTGCGTCGAACCTGAGCCTCCATGGAAGACGAGATAAAAGCGCGTATTTTCACCGAATTCTTTTACCACCGCGTCCTGACATTCCTTCAAAACCTTTGGCCGAAGTTTTACGTGGCCGGGTTTGTAAACGCCATGCACGTTTCCAAACGTTGCTGCGAGCAAATAGCGTCCGCCGATTTGATTCAACCGACGCGCGACTTCGAGCGTGTCCTCCGGCGTGGTATAGAGTTTTGCGGAGTGATCACCGACGACGTCGTCTTCTTCACCGCCGACTGCGCCGGTTTCGATTTCAAGCACCAGATCGTTTTTCGCAAAGCGCTCAAGCAGTTTAGCCGAGATATCCAGATTGTCCTGTAACGACAAATTGCTGCCATCAAACATGTGTCCCGTGAAAAGGTTGGGCTGCCCCGCAGCACGGCGTCTTTCGGTTTCCTCGACAAGCGGGATCACGAACTTGTCGAGCTTTTCCTTGAGACAGTGATCGGTGTGTAGCCCCACGTAGACCGGATAGCGTTCCGCCATCCGATGCACGTGCTCGGCGATTGAGATTGCGCCAAGCGCGGAGTCTTTTATCGATGTGCCGGATGCAAACGCGCCGCCGCCAGTGGAAATTTGAATGATGCCATCAGCGTTGCTTTCCGCCAGTCCACGCAACGCAGCGTTCGCTGTTGTTAGGGATGTCACGTTAATCGCCGGAAGCGCGAAGTGCCCGGCTCGGGCCCGGTCGAGGATTGCACAGTAGGTTTTAAAATCAGGAATTGGCATAATGTTGGGTCAAACTGAGCCGGGTTTAATGTTCCAGACGCGCTCGCAATAATCGCGAATCGAACGGTCGGAAGAAAATTTTCCTGTGCGCGCCGTATTGAGGATCGACATCCGCGTCCATGCCTGCGGATCGCGCCAGAGCGCGCTCACTCGCTCCTGCGCGTCGATGTAGGATTGGTAGTCGGCCAGCAGAAGAAATGGATCGTCATTGAGAAGGTTCTCCACAATTGGCCGGAACAGTTCATGGTCTCCGGCATCAAGCGCGCCGCTGGCGATAAAGTCGATGACTTCTCGTAGCGTGGGATTGTGTTCATAGTAATCACGCGGTCGATAGCCGCCTGCTTTCACCTTCTCGACTTCTTCAGCAGCGAGCCCGAAGAGGAAAAAATTTTCCGCGCCGACTTCGTCGCGAATCTCGACATTCGCACCGTCGAGAGTTCCGATGGTGAGCGCGCCGTTGAGAGCGAACTTCATATTGCCCGTTCCACTCGCTTCCTTGCCCGCGGTGGAAATCTGCTCGGACAAATCGGCGGCGGGATAAATAAACTGTGCATTCGTCACATTGAAATCAGGAAAGTACATCACCTTGAGCCGGTCCCGCACGACCGAATCGGAATTCACGAGGTCGGCGATGGAGTTGATGAATTTAATGATGCGCTTTGCCATGAAATATCCCGGCGCAGCTTTGCCGCCGAAAATGAAAGTACGTGCGGGCACATCGGCCTGCGGATCGCGGCGTAACTGGAGGTGGAGCGTGATAATGTGCAGCGCCGCGAGGTGTTGCCGTTTGTATTCGTGAATCCGTTTCACCTGCACATCGAACAACGACTCCGGCGCGATTTTTATCCCTGTGCGGTCTGCAATCAGCGCGGCGAGCCGGCGTTTGTTGGCAAGTTTCACCTCGCGCCATTGCTGCTGAAATTCTGGATCATCAGCAAATGGTTCGAGCTTCCGGAGTTGATTAAGATCCCGGAGCCAATTATCGCCGATGCGTGAGGCGATCAGTTTCGTCAGGCCGGGATTGCTGAGCCCGAGAAACCGCCGTGGCGTGACACCGTTTGTTATGTTGCAGAATTTTTCCGGCCACAGCTCGGCGAAATCGCGCAGCACAGTTTGCTTCAAGAGCTCGGAATGCAGTCGAGCCACACCGTTGATCCGGTGGCTGCCGGCACATGCCAGATGCGCCATGCGTACATAACGCGGTCCGGTTTCATCAATGATTGAGAGTCGCGCGAC
Source organism: Chthoniobacterales bacterium (assembly GCA_025935755.1). Taxonomy (GTDB): domain Bacteria; phylum Verrucomicrobiota; class Verrucomicrobiia; order Chthoniobacterales; family UBA10450; genus Udaeobacter. Next base: position 11,907 of record JAICUQ010000064.1, read on the forward strand.
CCGCGCATCATCCCCGGGAAATTTTGCCCGTACTTCGTCAAGGAAACGGCGATTGATTTCGTACACGATCTCGAGATGTCGGGGCAGCAACTTGCCGAAAAGACCGACCGTCCATTTCTCCAACGCCTCGGGCAACAATGTGTGGTTCGTGTAAGCGAAAGTCTTGCGGGTTATCATCCATGCTTCGTCCCATCCGAGTCGATGGTCATCGACCAACAACCGCATTAGCTCGGCTACTGCCACAGCCGGGTGCGTGTCATTCAGCTGCACAGCCCATTTTTCGTGGAACGTCGCCGGCGTGCCGCCCAGCATCGCATGAATATTCAGCATATCCTGAAGCGAGCAGCTGGAGAAAAAAAACTGTTGTTTAAGCCGCAATTCCTTGCCAGCCTCAACGTCGTCGTTCGGATAAAGAACTTTCGTGATATTCTCCGACAGCACCTTGTCGTGGACGGCGCGATAATAATCGCCGTGGTTGAACGCAGTGAAATCGAATGATTCGACGGCCTCGGCTTTCCATAGCCGCAGTATGTCGCAGGTATTGGCCCGATAACCGGCGATCGGCGTGTCGTACGCTACGCCTTTGATTTCCGTTTCAGGAACCCAGACACGAAACGTTCCCTGCTGATCTCTAAGTATTTCGGTGTGTCCGCCGAATTTCACCGAATACGCGATATCGGGACGGGCGATTTCCCACGGATTCCCGAGACGCAACCATTTGTCCGTGATTTCCTCCTGCCAGCCGTCGCGAATCACCTGATCGAAAATGCCGAACTCGTATCGGACGCCGTAACCAAGGGCTGCCACTTCAACACTCGCCAGCGAATCCATGAAACACGAAGCGAGCCGTCCAAGCCCGCCGTTGCCCAAGCCGGGTTCTTCCTCCTGCGCTGCGATCTCATCGAGATCGTAGCCAAGCTCGCGCAATGCTTCGCGCGTCACTTCAGTAATCCCGAGGTTGAGCAGATTGTTTGCAAGATGCGGTCCCGGCAAATATTCCGCGGACAAATATGCGACCCGTCGCGCATTCACTCCGCCATAAGTGTCCATTGTTTCGACGATGCGCTCGAACAGCCGATCGCGAACAGTTAGCGCGAGCGCGAGATAAAGATCGTTCTTCGTCGCAAACCGTTCCAGCCGGCCGAGTCTGGAATGAAGATTGTCGCGGAAAGCATCCTTGATTTCGTCGGCAGTAACCTTGCCGGGAATCTTGCCGGCCGAACTCATAATGGAAGTCGCATTTACAAATCGTTTGGCGAATCTAATACACTAGCGTCATCCGGATCGGAAATCGGACCTTGGTCTTACTTTTTTTCCCGAGTGGCTACTCCTTCTTCGTTGACTGACTGACTTGTTATAGCACGCTGGGCACATGCAGGGAACGAGCATCACGAAGAAACTCTCCGGCCTGGTCCCTCGAAACTCGCTGAATTCCCAATTCAGACGGCTTGGTTCTACTTCCTGGCATGCGCATCCAAAAAGCCAGACAGTGTGTGACAAATCTCCAAAACTCTCGACGCTGTCGGCGAGAATTGCTGTCATCAAAAATACAGACGGCGTTTGAACAATTCCGCAGAGGCTCTGCGAAATGTAAAACGGACAGGCGCGCGAGGAGGTGAGGCGTGAGACGCCCGAAGAGACGCACCTTTGCGCTTCGCTCGCATGATTACGACGCGATGCTGAATCGCGTCATAGGATTAATCGACGGAGCCCGTCGCGCTTCTGCGCGAACCGTCAACGCAATCATGACCGCGACCTATTGGCTGATCGGTCGCCACATTGTCGAGTTTGAACAGCAGGGTAAAAGCAGAGCGGATTACGGCGAGGAGTTGCTGGCGCGCCTTGCGGCGGATCTAACGACTCGCTGCGGACGCGGATTTCAGGTGGACAATTTACAACGCATGCGCCTTTTCTACGTTGCATATCCGGCGTCCCAGATTTCCGCCACACTGTCGCGTAAATTCCCACCGGCTTCGATCAATGATTTCTCGGCGCGGTTTCCTCTTTCCTGGTCAGCCTACGTGCTCGACGGATTGCCCAATAAAATTCTGGCGACGGAATATCGAACTGTTCTTCCTGACGAAAAACTTATCGCAGACGAAATCGAGAAGACGCGGCATCAATTGGAGGCGCGGCGGAAATCAATATCACTCTGATGCTCGGCTCTGTTGCTGTAATTGCGTTGTCGGAAGATTTCGACCGATCTCGCTTTCAAGAGTTTCATGGCCTAACAAGACCGCTAATTGGCCGCCGCGAAATATGTGGAGTCAGCTGTTGGGTTCCGCACGACCGGCTGATCTGTGACGATCACTGTTGTTCCCGGTTTGATCTCATCTGCGAGCTTCTGCGCAAATTCGGTGTTGAAGCGGATTCGCGAAGCGATGTCGTCCGCATCAACCGGCCGGCCTGCGCTGGTGACTCGCATCCATTTGCCTGCCTCGCGTCCAGGCGCAAGCTGGCTCGGTTTGCCAGTGCTGCCTTCGAGTAATGTGAACACGTGGCTGCCGAGATCACCGCGACCACTGATCTGAACCGTCCCGCGTCCGATTGGGTTGCCATTGCGATATACATACAGCGCGTTATCGGCCGAACTTACAACAATCGTGATCGGCCCCTCCGGGCTTCGCTCGGGGCGCCAATCGTACTCATCTTTCCCGAGGCGGCGCAGCATTTCCGGTGAAAAATCTTTCGGCGCCAGGAGCACACCTGGATTGGATGCAAAATGCGGGGTTGGTGTTTTGCCATCGCCGACGACAACGGTGCCGCCCTTCTCGGTCGCTTTGAAGAGCAACTGCGAGAAATCGTATGGCAGCCGCACGCAACCATGGCTGGCCGGATAGCCGGGCAACTGACCGGAATGCATTGCGATGCCGCTCCAGGTAAGCCGCTGCATGTACGGCATCGGCGCGTTGTTGTACGTTTTAGAACGGTGGCTCTGTTTTTTCTCGAGAATGCTAAACACACCGCCTGGCGTGGAATGACCTTTCGAGCCGCTGCTGATGGTGGAACGGCCGATGAGAATCCCATTGCGATAGACGTGCATCGTCTGCTGCGGAATACTGACGAGCACGACCACAGGTCCGCTCGGAGAAACTTGCGGGTTCCACCAGTATTCGCCCGGTTTCAGCGTTCCCGTGGGTTTCCCGGTTGGTGTGCCTTTGGTGTGAAACGATGGTTTCTCCATCGCCTGCGAACCGGTGAGGAGTCCAATGGAGATAGCAAGAGTTGTTAGGAATTTCATGATGTAATTCGAAGGCGAAGTATTACGACACAAAGGGTTGCATTCAAGACCGAGGTGCTTCGGTCAAAATGGGGGGGAGATTGCTTCATGTCTTCCTGCTTGCCGGGCCGGTTTCCTTCAAGAAAACCGTCAGGATCAATGCGAGGACAATTCCGTAAAGCAACGGTTGGAAACCAGCCTGGTAATGTGCCAACGCAAGACTCGTGTCGCCTTCAGGCATTTCCATGAGTCGCGCTCCGAATACCGGGCCGAGCAATGCACTGAACGTGAAATTAAGGAAGTTGACGACGCCCGTCGCGGTGCCGCCGAGCTCCGGTGGATTCGCTTCCTTTATGACGGTGTAAGGCAGCATCGCGGCGCCCGAAGCGATTCCCATAAGGATTCCGACTGTGTGACCTCGAAGGATTTCCGGGTTGCCGAACAATACCCAGGTCACCACAGCCAATAGCATGAGAGACCCACCGAAAATCACTGGTTTGCGCCGGCCCAGTCGATCCGAAATAAATCCCAGTAACGGACAACCGATCATCCAGCCAAGAGGAATACTCGCGGCCAATGTAACTGCCGCTTCGAATTCGCGACCGCGCGCTTCCTGGAGAAAACGCACGCCCCACGTCATGCCCAGGATTGTGGTAGGAATGAATAGCAGCCCGGAAATAAAACCGCAGAGAATAGATTGTGGATTACGAAAGACTCGGCCTAACGAACGAAGCAATGCGCTGAAAGCGCCGGATCCAACCCACGAAGACTTCGGGGTCTCCCTGGGCAGCAGAACCAGCAGGACTCCGCTGATAATTAAGCCGAGGCATCCAGCGTAGATCCAAAATCGGTCCCAGGAAATGCCGCTCTTAACGATCGGGCCGACCAGGAATTGGCCTGCTGATCCGCCCGCCATGCCGAACATCTGGGTCGCGCCGATGAGCGATGCAGCAACAGACGCGGGAAAATTTTTTGTGATCAGATAAACCGCGCCGATAAGCGCGAAGGCGCCTCCCGCGCCTTGCAGAAATCGTCCGATGTTAGCAAGGGTCACGTTACCTGTGCCGAACAACAACGCGCCGATTCCAACAACAGCTGCGCCGATCGGGATAACTCGCTTCGCGCCAAAACGGTCGATCGAAGTGCCGGCGACCAGACTGAATGGCGAATAGCCGTAGTAAAACATCCCGACGATGGCGGAAACTCCGAGCGCGTTTACTCCGAACGCACCGGTTAGTTCCGGAATCATCACGCTGGGTGCGGAGCGCAGCGCGTATTGGAAGAAGTAGTAGACGGCGACGAGCAGCCAGGCGCCGATTGCCGCGACGGGGAGCTTCGAACTCATGTCGCGTGAATGCTATTCAAACCGCGGTCAAACCGGCAGCACGAAAACGTGAAATGGCTTCGTTCATCGTTTCGCGTGACGGCGGTTTCGCATCGCGCATTTGGTAATCCATCCCGAGCTTCTCCCACTTAAACCGGCCCATCTGATGAAATGGCAGCACGTCAACGCGCTCAACATTGCCCAAACTGGCCGCGAATTCTGCCATCCGATCCACCTCTTCCATGTTATCTGTCCAACCCGGCACGATCACGAAGCGAATCCAGACCGGATGTTTTCGCGCCGCGAGCCGGCGCGCGAATTCATGAACCGGTTTTGTATCCATTCCGGTCAACCGCTTATGCAAGTCGGGTTCTATCGCTTTTAGTCCAAGCATCACCAGATCGATCGAGGCGAGATCATCGTTCGTGAGTCGTGCGCCCAGAAAACCATTCGTTTCGAGGGTTGTGTGAATTCCACGCTCGTGAATGGCGGGAAATAATTTTGAAAGAAATGGATACTGGAGGAGCGGCTCGCCACCACTAATCGTCAGGCCGCCTTTCATCGTTCGCAGGCCTTGCCGATACTGACTTACGACTTCGACGGCGCGCTCCAATCGGATCGGGGTGCCGTTCACCACTTTCCACGTGTCCGGGTTGTGACAAAAGACGCATCGAAACTGGCAACCACTTAGCCAACCGACGATACGGACACCTGGACCGTCAACGGCTGATCCAGTTGTGAACGAGTGGATGAATCCCCATTCCCCGCTTTCCATCGCTGAACGAATGTCGATCTCGTCGACTTTCTCGCTGACTCCCACGCGGAGATCGAACGGACTGCCGATGGGCGGAGCTGTCGGCGGCATCGCTTCCAGCTTCATAGTGGTAGTTATGCCGCCCCGTGGAACGTGCGGTTGATCACATCCATTTGCTGTTCGCGAGTCAGTCTCACGAAGTTTACCGCGTAACCGGAAACGCGAATGGTAAGTGACGGGTATTTTTCGGGATGCTCCACAGCGTCGAGCAGCATGGCGCGATTAAGGACATTCACATTCATGTGGTAACCGCTCGCGCCGAAGAATGCATCCAATACACCGACGAGATTGTTGACCTGATCTTCCGATGTACGGCCCAAACCTTCTGGGACCATCGTAGTGGTAAGGGAAATTCCGTCTTGGGCATCGCGGTAGGGAATCTTTGAAACCGACGCCGCGGAAGCCATGATGCCGTGGGAGTCGCGGCCGTGCATCGGATTGGCGCCCGGGCCGAAGGGTTCGCCTTTGCGACGTCCATCTGGAGTGTTCCCGGTGCCTTTGCCGTAAACGACGTTGGACGTGATGGTCAAAACTGATTGTGTATGCAGCGCGTTGCGGTAAGTGGGATGTTTTCGCAGTTTGTTCATGAACATGGACACAACCGTGGCTGCGAGCTGATCCACGCGATTGTCGTTGTTACCGAACATCGGAAACTCGCCTTCTCTTTGGTAATCGACAACGAGTCCCGTTTCGTCCCGGATCACTTTTACGCGGGCATAACGAATAGCTGACAAGCTGTCTGCTACGACGGACAGACCGGCGATACCGAACGCCATTGTTCGCACAGGCGCGTAATCGTGGAGCGCCATCTCGATGCGTTCATAGGAATACTTGTCGTGCATGTAATGAATGACATTCATCGCATTCACGTACACGCCCGCCAACCAATCCATCATCGCCTCGAACTTTGCGGCGATGTCATCGAACTCCAGATAGTCGCCTTTGACCGGATCGACCTTCGGTCCGATTTGCTTTCCGCTGAGCTCGTCGCGACCGCCGTTAATAGCGTAAAGCAGACACTTGGCGAGATTCGCCCGCGCACCGAAAAACTGCATCTGCTTTCCCATGAGCATTGGCGAAACGCAGCAGGCGATGGCACCATCGTCGCCCCATGCCCCACGCATGAGGGAGTCGCTCTCAAATTGTAGCGCGCTAGTATCGATGGCGACCTTCGCCGCAAATTTGCGAAAGTTGTCCGGCAACCGCGGCGAATACCAAA
>JAICUQ010000061.1 GCA_025935755.1 Chthoniobacterales bacterium
GAGCTCAGGACCCGGACCTGACGGAGACGGCGGTGGAATAGGCTCTTGATCGGGCATGATCTACATACACCGAATGGAAAATCCGTTGTCAAGCAATCTCGCTTTTGCAGTTCTTTTTCGCTTGGATTCTCCAGTGCAGGCACATATCTTAGCGGCTTATTCAAGAACCCCCAGATGAAAAACAAGTGCTCGAACGCTTTTACGTTAATCGAATTGCTCGTCGTCCTAGGTTGTCTCGCCATCATGATGTCCATGATTTATCCGGTCTTTTTCGGAATGACGCAGCGGGCATTTTCGGCAAAGGACATGAACAACATGCGGCAGATCGGAATGGCGTTGCAGACGTATCTTAACGACAAGGAAGGCGTTATTCCGCGAATAAAAGACCCGCCTGGGATGGGGACAGATGCAAGTCCTGTGATTTATCCCGTTTACATCGCAACCCGAAAGGTTTTCCAGTCGCCTTTCGACAAGCGAACGGCTTCCGAAACGGACGGGGCACCCGTTAGTTACGGCATTAACCAAAACACATACGACTTGATAAATGCCAACATGCTCAGTGTGCGATCGCCGTCTTCTACAATTCTAATGGCGCCCAACTACAATGGAGATCCCGCTGTCAATGCTTCATGGACGGGCACTGCTACCGCTGTGCCAAATCTTGCAGTTGCAGGAGGAGGTGGCATGACGCTCGGCACTCACCTGAAAGGTACGCAGATCAACGCGCTGTTCTTCGATTTGCACGTCGAAACAATGACGTTCGGTCCCAATGCTAGCCCTGCGGCAGGATCGTTCAAAGACTTCACGACCGTGCCGCTCGGTCAGAAGCATTGGGACCCGACAAAATAACGGACGCGCGTCAGCATGATCGTTGTGCGTACCGGAACCGGACGCATTCTAATTGGCGAGCATTTGTTACCACATACTGGTGACAAATGCCGGGCACACGTACCGTTCAGCCAATGCGTGATCATTTCTGACAGCAATGTCGCGCCGCCGTTCGCCCATCGTGTCAGCAGAAGCTTGGCATCGGCTGGATTTCACCCGACGCTAATCACGATCCCCGCAGGGGAGAAGTCGAAAACGCTGCAACAAGTTTCCGCGATTTGCGACCGCATGATCGCAGCTGGCCTTGATCGAAAATCGTTCGTCGTGGGCCTCGGCGGAGGAATGATTGGCGACATTTCCGGATTCGTCGCGGCGATCTATCAGCGCGGCATTCCGCATGTCCAAATCCCAACCACGCTGCTGGCGATGGTGGACAGTTCGATCGGCGGCAAAACCGGAGTGGATACGCGCGATGGAAAGAATTTGATCGGCGCTTTCCACCAACCGTCGCTGGTGATTGATGATCTCGATGTTTTGAAAACACTGCCGCGTCGTCAATTCAATCAAGGGTTTGCCGAGATCATCAAGCATGCTGTTATTGCCGACGCGAAGATGTTTAAAAGAGTAGCGCAAGCCTCTGCCTTGCGTGCAGGGGCACGCGCAACGGAGACGCATGCGCTACTCTCTTTGGTCAAGCGCAACATCCAGATCAAATCCAGAATCGTCGCGAAAGATGAATGCGACGAAAGGGGTCACCGTGCGCTTCTGAATTTCGGGCACACAGTTGGCCACGCCATTGAGCGTGCCGGGAATTACCGAAAGTTCCTGCATGGAGAAGCAGTCAGCCTCGGGATTGTCGCTGCGTGCACGATCTCGGTGAAACGAGCTGGACTGCCGCCGGATCAACGCACTGCAATCATCGATCTTCTTGGACAATTCGGCTTACCGACGCGGTTGCCGCCAAAATTCCTGCGCAAGAACATTTTTGACGCGCTGAAGTTCGACAAAAAATTCGAAGGCGGAAAAGTCCGCTTCGTCGTCGCTCCTCGCATCGGTGATGCATACGTCGCAGAGAACGTGACACTCGACGATATTCGCGAAGCTGTGCAGCAATTGTAGGGCGCCTGTGTCAGGCGCCGATGGCGTTTCACAGAAACGCCCTACAATCCAAATAGGGATCAATCGTCGCTACCTCGCGCTTTGGAATAATACTCGACTAATCCATCCGCTACGCTGTCCGCGTATTCCCGGAAGATGCTCTTGCGTTCGACGCCGTTGATGTTTCGCGTTCCTTCGTAATCGCCGGCCTGAATACGTGCGAACACCTCTTTGCTGTTCATGACGTACGGCTCGCAATATATGACCGGACAACGGTAAAGCCGCGTAGCCAGCAAATTCCGCGCATACACGTAACCGCTCTCGCCCACCCTGGTCGTGCTGTTGGTGGTTGGATATGCGTACGGTGCCAACCCAGTTTCGCGCGCCATTGCCAGAGAAATCGTATCGGCCAGCGGCAACTCCTCATCGTACGCGCGACTGAGGAGCCGCCGGATCATTTCGAAACGTTCATCATCGAATTCCAGTTCCTCTGCGAGGTATGATCCGTTCACCAGCAGATGAAGATGATTGTTGTCCGTCAATGTCGGGCTGGCAGGATCCCCCCACCCTTCCGCGTTGAAATGCAAACAGACGACAAGATCAGGATGCAATTTGAAATTCACCAGCGCTGCGCGGCGCCGAATTTCACTGTAGCGGTAGAATAGAATCTCGCTTTGCCACCGGATGGTATGCTCTTTCTCCGGGTCAGTCGGATCAAGAACATCGGCGCGCGGGTGTGCCACGCCATTTTTGATGAGAATCTTTTTGGCGAGCTCACGAAAATCATCCGGACGCTTGCTGGTTGTCGGCTCGTCGTTACTTCGGACGAAGGAGACTTTCGCCCCGAGATGGCGCAATCGTGTCGCTAACAAGCGCGCCACGCGCAACGTCAAGTCGCCCTCTTGAACCGGCTTGCTGTCGCCGACCTGAAACCAACGTTCCTCCATCTTCGCCCATTTCCCGCCGAGATGCCCAGGGTCCAGAGCGATTCGTAAGCCCGAGAGCGGCTTGCCTGGTTCCGCTGGCGGTAACGATCTCGCAGGCCGCCACAATCTCGGTACGCGCTTCTGCTCTCCAGCGCCGGATGCAAACCGCAACGTGAAAAATTTCTGTGCGTCGCGGTTCATCAGGATTCGCGCCGCATCCTCCCCGATCTCGATTAGATCCGGCGCGAAGCCGTGAGTAGCGTAAACATCATTGATCAGATGCGCGAACTCATCACGCGTGATCGTCTGCTGATAATGTTCGAGAACCTCCCAGCGTGGCTTCTTGCCGAGGACATTGATGTTATCAGCAGCTTGAAGACCTGCTGCAAAAATCGCGGCGAATAGGAACGTTGAAGTTCGACTAACGAATCGTTGCAAGCCGGCGGGACGCCAAACCAATTGCTTGGCCGAATTCGAGCGGCCAAGGCTTGATTCGTTGAATCGCAAAGCCGATGTAACTATGTAAGAATTCAACGAACCGTCCCTCCCATGCTAACGATTCTTTTCCTTGGTGATATTGTCGGGCAACCAGGCCGCGCCGGCGTGATAAGTCGATTGCCGGAATTAAAGTCGAAGCACGGGTTGGATTTCATCATCGTCAACGGCGAGAACGCAGCAGGCGGCCGGGGTATCACAAGCAAAATCACCATCGATCTTTTACGCGCCGGAGTTTCCGTGGTCACCAGCGGCGACCATATCTGGGACCAGAAAGAGATCCTTTCGTTCATCGATACTGAACCCCGTTTATTGCGTCCGGTAAATTATCCTGAAGGGACGCCGGGTAGCGGCTCGATCGTTCTTGAAACAGCCAAGGGCAAAATCGGTGTCATCAATGTCCAGGGACGCACGTTCATGCAGCCGATCCTGGACAACCCGTTTCGTGCCATCGAAGCAGCAGTGATGAAAATGCGGAACGAAACGCCAAACATTCTGGTCGACGTTCACGCCGAAACGACAAGCGAAAAAATTGCGATGGGCCGATTTCTTGAAGGTAAAGTGTCGGCCGTCATCGGCACTCATACTCACGTCCAAACCGCTGACGAGCAAATCTTCCCAGGTGGCACGGCTTTCTTGTGCGACGCCGGAATGTGCGGCCCGGTGGATTCGATCCTGGGACGTGCGGTGGATCCGATTATGCATCGATTCATCTCGAATCTTCCGTCATCGTTTCCGGTAGCGAGCGGCGAAGTGCGTCTGCGCGGCGCATTGGTCAAAATCGATGAGACCACCGGCCGCGCTGTCAGCATCACGCGGATCGACGAACCGGTGCCGAGTGTATCGGCCGCCTCAGAACCGGAAGGAAAGGTTGATGTGGAAAAGATGCCAACGACGGAACAGACTTGAAACTGTGGAACTTACAGCCAACTATTCACGGCTTTACGTTCGAATGGTCTAAGGAGTATTAACGTCTAACAAAATCTATGAACAGATACTTTGCTTTTACCTTGGTCGCGGCCCTGGCCCTGTGCGGTTCCGGGATATCCCAGGCAGCGGAAAAAAAGAATCCCGAAGCGAACAGACTGGCTCGCGAAGGCGCTGAAGCCGCCAAAAGCCAGGACTTCGACAAAGCGGTTGACCTTCTTAAGAAAGCCACCGCCATGGATCACAAATATGCCGATGAGCTCTCGGCAGTTTATCAACAGCGCGGATATGCTGCGGCCAACGATCAACGATACGGGGATGCCATCAAAGACTACGATGAAGCTCTTAAACTCACTCCCCAGCAGGCGGCGCGCATTCGTGAGCAACGCGCGGCTGTCGAAATGAAAATCCAGGATTATGACAAGGCGCTCGCCGACTACTCTGAGCTTATCAAAGAAAAGCCGAACGAGATCAAATACCTCAGTTACCGGGCGTACATCTACGAGTTAAAAAACGACCTTCAAAATTCGATGACCGACAACGAGAAGATTTTGAAGATGGATGCCAACAATCAGGATGCCAAAGCGCGTAAGCAACGGCTGGAACAGAAAATTGCCGAAAGAACACCGCTTACGCCCCCGCCGCGGTCGCCGACAGCTTCCCCTGCCCATTCCCCGGCCCGGAAAAAGAAACCCTAACGAACCGCTGCGGACTACCCGGGCACGGCCGTCGAGCCAGTGAATCAGGGCTGCGCTACCGCAGCAGCAGTTTCTTCGTTTTCATCGTCCGTCCTCGGCGCACTGAATTTTCGTTTCCGGCGGTTCACCGGCAAAGGCGCGAGAGTCATGCTGATGTTTCGACCGGCAATCTTTGGTTCGGTTTCGACCTGCGACATACTTGAGAGGTCGTCGCGAACTTTCTCAACCAGATGTCTGCCAAGTTCCTGGTGCGCCATTTCCCGGCCACGAAACTGTAGCTGGACACGTACCTTGTTCCCGCGATCCAGGAACTCTTCAGCATGCCGGACTTTTGTCAGGTAATCGTGCTCGTCGATGTTAACGCGGAACTTGATTTCCTTGAGTTTCGAACTGGCAGGCTTCTTATCCTTCGAATGTTTGGAAATGTCGTATCGGAACTTTCCGAAATCGACAATCTTGCACACCGGCGGATGAGCGGTGGGCGCGACTTCGACCAGATCGAGACCGAGCGTTTGAGCTCTCCGCAAGGCGTCGTTTAACCGCATGACACCGAGCTGTTCGCCCGTGGACCCTATGATGACCCGGACCTCGCGAGCGCGAATCCGGCCGTTTACACGAATTTGTGGTTGCAGATTAGTTCTATCTCCTCAACAGCAGAACGGGAGTGCGCCGCGCCGCCGTATTCCATTATCGCAATTTCAGGCGCGGCATTCGCCCACGCCATCGCACTCTTTCTTCATCACAGCTGCGATTCACCGCAACGAAGTGCTCGTATTAAACTTCGCGAGCCGAGGACAAGTTGTAGGCAACAATTTCGCGCTGGCAAGATCAATCTGGTAACGATTAGTTACCGATCCGCCCTGGATCATTTCGCCGGCGGATCGCCAAAGTGCGCCTTATGCGCTGCGTATGCCGCAGCATCATCTAGCATTGAATCGATCGTTGCCGCCAATGGCTCAAGTTTAACGACTCCGGAAAAAATGGCTCGATCCCCAATCTCAGTATCAATCACGAACGAGGGCCGTTGCGTGATTTGTAACGCACGGAATTCGGCGCTCGATGCTCGAACTCGCTTCTCAATCGCCGGCGATTTCGCACGCTCGAGCAATTTGTCAGCCTCAATCCCAGCAGCTTCTGCCCCGATTTCACCGGCAACTTTCCAGTCAGCGACTCCTTTACCTTCACGCAGCGCAGCGCGGGCAAGGGCCAGCCGGACCCGATCGTCTGTAAAACCAAAATCCTTTGCCGCTTCGGCCGTGCAATTCGGCGCGAGCCACTCCGGAAGAGTGGGATCGTACCACTCCGTGCTGAGCATGAATGGGGAACGCATCATCATGCCGCTGCGTCGATAGAACCATTGCTCCTGTTCACGTGAGGTTGGCAAACCAGTTGGATCCATCAGCGCGATTTTCCACTGAAACTGCACCTTTCCCTCATAGCGCCTTTTCAATTCCGCCCAGGTCGGCTCCGACCAAAAACACCAGCTTGAAACGACATCGAGATAATCAGTGACAGTGATGGTCATGACTGAATGTTAGAAAGGTTACAAAAGTTACAAAGTGTAAAATGAAAAGCCCTCGCAGAGGCACACCGATGTAACGATGTAACTTTGTAACCATCGAACGGTTCCCTTGAATCTTAATCACATTCTTCTTTTCCTTGCGATTGTTTCGCCGCTGCTCGTGCTGGCTCGCGCATGGCGGCCGAGCTCGCCACATCATGGCTGGGGGATTCCCGGCTTGCTCGTGCTGACAATAACCGCTGTCGCATGGCTTCTTTGGCCGCACTTTAGCGGATATATCGGCGGCGCGGCATGGTTCTTCCTGCTGTTTCTGCCGGCGATCGCTTTGCGAAAAATCACCCAACTGGCTGAGCATGGAGATTATGAATCGGCTCAACGACTTGGTGCAGCTCTCCAGATTTTGCATCCCACCGCCGAGTTGCGCGAGCAAGTCAGGTTATTCCGTCATCTGAAATCCAGCACTGCGCCTTTACGTGCCTTCAGATCCGTTCGCGTGGCCCGAGGCCCGACTCGTTCCGGCTGGCTCAGAGAGCTGCGGAGCGCGCCCGCGGTGTTCACACTGGTGTTGATCAACGTCTTGGTGTTTGTGTTCCAAATTTACCGCGGCAGCGGGAATAACTCTTTGGTCCTGCATCGGATGGGTGCCCTCGATCCTTTGATAGTCATTAACCAACATGAATATTGGCGTCTTTTTACGGCGCTGTTTTTACATGGGGGGTATTTGCATCTTGGGTTCAACCTTTTCGCCCTTTACATTATCGGTCCGCCGCTTGAGCGCTCGATCGGGACGATCCGGTTTCTCGCGTGCTACCTGGGTTCTGGTGTTGCATCCAGTGCAGGAGTGGTTGCTCTGACGGAAATGGGACTGGTCCGTGAGGCTCAGACAATAGGCGCTTCAGGTTGCATCATGGGCGCGATTGGCGCGTGGGCGGGGTTATTACTGCGCCATCATGATGCGCCATTCGCGAAACAGCGACTCGCAAATATTGGCCTGATCATCCTGATCCAGGTCGCATTCGATTTGTCCACACCTGAGGTCAGCATGCCTGCGCACGTAGGCGGATTATTCGCCGGTTTCTTTCTCGGGTTGATTCTTGCGCCAAGAGCCCTGGCCGGCGACAACGTTGGCACTACCCGAAGATATTAATTGTTGCCCGGAAATTACGACGACTTGCCCGACGACATTTTCTTGATTAACTGCGGCTCTGCTCGCCGGCATATTCGAATGGTAATTCATCGAACCTGTCATGTTCCCAACCGGGGTCATCAGCCTCGTTTAGAGTAAGCAACAAACCAATGCCGATCTTTCACACGTATAACGTCACTCCCATTCTGCCGGCGGCACTCGAGCCGCTTCGGGAACTCAGCTTCAATCTCTGGTGGACGTGGCAACCGGCTGCGCGCCGGTTATTCCGGGAACTCGATCCCGAACTTTGGAACCAAACCAACCATAATCCGGTGCGAATGCTGCAGCTTTCGCGGCAATCCCGCCTGGAGGAACTTGCACAAGACAAAAATTTTTTGCGGGAACTGAAACAGGTTTTCCAGGATTTCGAGAAATACCTCGGGCGCCACGACACCTACGGCAAGACCGGGCCAGGTTCGGCTGTCAAAAATCCGATCGCTTACTTTTCTGCCGAGTTCGGGTTTCACGAATCAATTCCGAATTACTCCGGTGGCCTCGGGATTTTAGCCGGCGACCACTGCAAATCCGCGAGCGATCTTGACCTGAACTTCGTTGCGATTGGTCTCCTCTATCGCCACGGTTATTTTCGGCAACAGATCGACAAGGACGGCGTCCAGGCAGCGATCAATCTGAACCAGAATTTTTACCATCTGCCGATCCGCGAAGTTCGGCGGGGCGAAATGAAACTTCTCATTTCGGTGCCGATTCTGGAGCGGGAGGTGTTCGCCAGGGTTTGGGAATTGCGCGTCGGGCGCGTGAATGTGTATCTGCTCGACACCGACATCCTCGAAAATAATCCGGAAGACCGGCGCATCACCGCAGAACTTTACGGAGGCGATCTGGAGATGCGGATGCGCCAGGAAATCGTGCTCGGCATCGGAGGCGTGAAAGCGCTGGCTGCGCTCGGAATCGAGCCTGACGTGTTTCACATGAACGAAGGACACTCGGCCTTCCTCGCGCTCGAGCGCATCCGTCTGAATGTGGTGGAGAAAAAGCTCAATTTTTACGCAGCACTGCAAGTTGTCGCGGCGGCTAATGTTTTCACCACGCACACTCCGGTCCCCGCCGGCAACGACTCGTTCTCCCGGGAGATGATGCAGAAATACTTCGGGAAATTCGCGAAGGAATTAAACATTCCGTTCGACGAGCTCTTCTCATTCGGCCATACCCGACTCAATCCGAATGAGCCCTTCAGTATGACCATTCTTGCACTGCGTCTGAGCCGGCACGCAAATGGAGTAAGCAGATTGCACGGTGAAGTGAGCCGATCCCTCTGGAAAGATGTTTGGTCCGGCGTGCCAATCCACGAGGTGCCGATTACCAGTATCACCAACGGTGTGCACACCAAGACATGGATGGCGCCGGAGTTTGCGGCTCTTTATAGCAAGCATCTCGGGAATTGGGAGGAGCATCTCACAGAACCTGATTTTTGGCGCGGAGTCATCGAGATTCCAGACGCGCAACTGTGGGACACCCATCAGGAACTCAAACGCCGCCTCATCGATTTCGTTCGCGACCGCGAAAGGCGACGCCGCGAACGACTGGGCGAATCGCCGGAGTCAATTCGCAGAGTCAATCGCATTCTCGATCCGGAAATTTTGACCGTCGGTTTTGCACGCCGGTTCGCCACTTACAAGCGCGGCGCACTTTTGTTCAGCGACAAGGAACGATTGAAACGCCTGGTGAACGATGCCACTCGGCCAGTGCAATTCATTTTTGCGGGTAAAGCGCATCCACGCGATGACGCAGGCAAAGCGCTGATTCAGGAAGTCTACAAATTCAGCCGCGAACCCGGTCTGGAAACCCGCATTATTTTTGTCGAGGACTACGACAGTTACGTCGCGCGCCGGCTCGTCCAGGGCGTCGATCTTTGGCTGAATCACCCGTTACGTCCATTGGAAGCAAGCGGAACCAGCGGAATGAAATCGGCGCCGAACGGCGGGATCAACCTTAGTGTGCTGGACGGCTGGTGGCTTGAGGGTTTTAACGGCAGTAACGGTTGGGCCGTTGGCGCCGAGATCGATGATGGAACAACGGATTTCCAAAACGAAGTGGATGCGAGCAGCCTGTATCACTTGCTTGAGAACCAGATCGTTCCGCTCTATTACGCGAAACCGGACGGCAAACTTCCCCTCGCCTGGCTGCAATTGATGCGCGAATCCATTCGCAGCGTCACTCCCGTTTTCAACACGCAACGCATGGTGAAGGAATATACCGAGCAACTTTATGTTCCCGCATCCCAGGCATACGAGAACTTTTCCGAAGATGGCTGCGGCGCAGCGAAGCACCTGAGCGAATGGAAAGCCAGGATGCGCAAAGATTGGCCGCAGGTGCAAGTGTCTGATGTGCAGGTAGCGAACAAGGACCAGCAAAGCGTCTCAGTGGGCGAATCGCTGCACCTGAGCGCACGCGTGCACCTCGGCGATGTCGATCCGCAGCACGTACGCGTCGAAGCGTATCATGGTGAAATGGACAACGGCGACCTCCGCAATCCCACGGCCACTGTTCTAAATCAAAGCAGCCAGCGTGATGGCAACGGCGACTACGTTTATCGCGGTAGCGTTCCGGCAACCGAGAGCGGCACCTACGGCTTCAGCGTTCGCGTCGTCCCCACGCATCCCTGCCTGATGCAGGCGCACGAACTTCGCTTAATTACCTGGTCGTAGTGGTTCTGCGATTTCTCGAAAATCGTAGTTGTTAGGCCTCTTCCCGGCCGCCACTTGTCCTCTTCCCGCAGGGTTAACCGTTTGCGACAGGCTCGTTCACATAACACAAGTCCTTCCACAACTTCCCACCGCGACATTTTGGAGAAGAATCAAGAGAAGAACGATGAAAAAATCAGCAGCATTATTTTCGACGATCGGATTTAATTCGCCGCTTCACGTGACATCTCAGGATTCTGGCGTTTGCTTTATGCGTTTTCGGCGCTCATAGAGCGCGGCTACAGGAATGAATGAGTCGATTGAACAGCGCGTCGAACGGCTGCAAGCCGGCGGGATCATTGATATGCATTTCGATCTGCCGATGGATTTGTACGAGAAACGTCATCGCAGAGATGTTCTCGAAACGGAATTTCTCCCGGAATTCGAAGCGGGGAATGTTTCTGTTGTTGGCGTCGCGATTTACATAGAGGACCGCTACCTGCCGCAGAATGGTTTGCGTGTCGCTCTTGACCAGGTTGCGCGGGTGTATGCCGAAACGGCAGCATCGGAACGCTTCGCAATCTGCAAAAATTATCGAGAGATCAAGGTCGCGCGAGAAGAAGGCAGAATCGCGTTTCTCATCACGATGGAGGGCGTTGAACCATTGGGCACGGATTTGAATCAGTTGCGCGTGTTTTACGAACTCGGTGTGCGCTCTATTGGACTTGCACACGCCCGAACCAATGCGGCAGGCCACGGCGGAGTTTTCGCACCAAGCGGTTCGCCAACCGAAGGCTTAACAGCTTTCGGTCGCGAGGTGGTACACGAATGCGAGGCGCTCGGCGTGATGATTGACCTGGCGCATATCAATCCAGCGGGGTTTGAGGAGATTCTGTCCATCACCACAAGACCACCAATCGTTTCACATACGAACGTCCGCCGGTATTACGACATCGAACGCAACATCAGTGATGAACAGATCAAGATGATCGGTGAACGCCACGGAGTAATCGGTGCTAATTCGATTCTGGTGAGCCCGCTGGAAGAAGAAAGCACGCTCGATCACTACGTCGATCATATCGAACACATCGCAAACTTGATAGGCATCGATAGCGTCGGGATCGGCTTCGATTTCTTCGAGTTCATCTACCGGCAGTGGCCGGAATCCAGGCAGAAAGATCTCGCAGAAAAATTGACGACACCGCATTTCATCGCCGATTTGAGAAACCATTCTCACGCACGGAACCTCACTGGAAAATTGATCGAGCGCGGTTTCAGCGATGATCAGATCGACAAAATTTTGCGCGGGAATTGGCTGCGGATTTTCAAAGAATGGCTGTGACGGCGGTGTTGATTGGACTAAGCATGCTTCCCTAAGGAATTTGCTTGTGGTCTCAGCAGTTTTTGGTCAGCCTCATCCTTTGTGAGGGTCCTCTCCACTGCGCTCTCTCCGGGACAGCCTTCGGTAATCATCGCTGACGACAGTGCGGTCGCCAGAGAAGGACTCGCTGCGATTATCCGGTGTGAGCTAGGTTATACGGTTTGTGGACTCGCGATCGACGAGAGAACGACAAGTGAGCTGGCCGAAAAACATCAGCCAGATCTCCTGGTGATTGAACCGTTCCTCGGCCATCACGACGGCATTTTTCTTCTCAAGCAACTCGCTGCGCGTTTTCCGCGAGTTCGGATTCTGGCGGTATCAAGACAACGCGAAGAGATTTACGCAGAACGCGCGCTGCGCGCGGGCGCCTCGGGATACTGGATGAAAACAAGCACCCGCGAAGAGTTGATCCGAGCCCTCGATACGGTGGTTGCAGGCGAACTTTATGTTAGCTCCCGAATCGCATCGCGCGTTGTTCACGAGGTTGTTAATCGTCGAGCAACATATCCCAAGGTGCCTAACCTGACCGATCGTGAACTGCATGTATTCAGGCTGAACGGCGCCGGCCTTGGACCAAGCCGCATAGCGCAAGAACTTGGGATCAGCCGTAAGACCGTTGAGACGTATCACGAGCACATCAAGCTCAAGCTAGGCTTTCACGACGCTGATGCGCTTCGCCGTGGCGCGCGAGAATGGTTCGAGCTAAACCACCGTTAAGTCCGCAGCGACCTGACAGCCCATCGGGGATACGAGCCTGAAAATATCAGGGATATCCCCGATAGACTCTCAAACAGGCAGGACGCTATTCTCCCCGCCACTAAACGAGGATCGAGACCATGAAGAGACTAACAAAGACGAGCCTGATTGTAGCAATCGTAGGCGTATTATTTTCTTTAAGAGGGAGTTCGCCCTTTGTGACAACCGCGGTTGCCCAAACTCAGAGCCAGCGACAACAGAAAGCAGAAGAATCAACCCGGGACGCACCGCCGGATCTCACGCCATACAGGCGGCCGGCAGTCCGCGAAGATTTCGCGCCAAAAGGCGTGAGACCGATTCCGCTGTTACCGCCGCTGTTCATCGTGGATCTCGTGGTAAACAACACCGACCCAAATCTCACCAATACCGACACATTCAACGACGGCGAAACCTCTATAACCGCGAACCCGGCAAATCCAAACGAAGTTGTCGTCACGGCGTTTTCAGGAGGTTGGGGAGCGAATGCGCCGCTTTGGCAAACCACCGACGGTGGGAATAACTGGACGAAGCAGTTTACAATCCCGGCGCCGCCGGGCATAGCGGCCGGCGGTTGTCCCTGCGATCAAGCAGTCGATTACGGAACTGCCAATCAGATGTCAGGCACCTTTCTCATCAGCGATATCTTTAGCGGCACAACCACAGATCCTGCCAGCGCCGCAGCGTGGAACTGGCTGCTTGTTGGTGGCGTCACGCAACCTACAAATTTCAATAATTCACCGCCGCCAGGCGGAGTCGATCAGCCATGGCTGTTAGTCAATGCAGACCCAACGATCCCGGCACAGGACAACGTGTACACCGCCTACGATGACTTTACTAATGGATCCAACTGCGCCGGTGATGCCTGCATCGAGCGAGTATCCGCCTCCTACGGTGTCAATCCGCCTAACTTCACCGTTGATAATCAATCCGGCACATCAACGGGTAACATCAACCCGGGCCATCGCCTGGCGGTCGATCCGCGAAATGGGTTTGTTTACAGCTTATTCCAGCGGAACATCGCTGGAGGAGCTGGAGGTTCGAAAAATATCGATTACATGCTCAATCGCTCCACAGATGGCGGAGCGACTTGGATCCTGAACGGATCGGCTGGTGGAATTATCGTGGCTAACGCCGATAGCACTCAGCCAACTCCCAAGTTTGGTACCGTGAACGCTCTTCTCGGCGGAGTTGACCACGCCGCGGTGGATCCAAACAACGGCGATGTTTATTACGTTTACGGCAATCGAGATGCCGGCACGGGAAATAACCGGCTTGCCATCCGGCGAATCCAGGACAACGGAGGAGGCGGCGTCACGGTAGGACCGGAAAATTTCGTGACCGGTCAGGTAGAAGCTGCCATTCCGTCAGTCGCCGTAGCGAGCAACGGAATAGTCGGCGTGTTCTATTACAGTTTCGACGGTCTGTCGCCGGATGGCATTCCAACCTTCACGGCACACCTGGCGCAGAGCAGCGACCAGGGTATCACCTTCAGCGATCAAGTGCTCTTGACGTTCCTGTCTTCCGCTACTGATAACGGGGACAACAGGCAGCGAGTGCTTGGAGATTATATGCAAATGAAGGCAGTGGACACATGCTTCTTTGGCGCTTTCACCGGGAACGGCGTTGCCTTCGGACGCCCTTTCGCCAATCACGATCCGATCTTTTTCAGGGTTTGCGTCGGTGAAGCGGACCTTGAAATCACGAAGAGTGACTCACCAGATCCAGTGACAACCGGCAGTGATTTGACCTACACGATTACCGTAACGAATAACGGGCCCGACGCGGCAACATCGGTTACGGTAACGGACACCCTTCCTGCAGAAACGACGTTTGTATCATGCTCGTCGACAGGGGGAGGAGTATGTGGCGGCTCAAATAACAACCGCAGTATCACGTTTGCATCTCTTGCATCCGGGCAGTCTGAGACCGTGACGCTTGTAGCTAACGTTGATTGTGCGCTCGCCGACGGCTCACAGATCAGCAATACCGCTACAGTAAGCTCTTTAACGGATGATCCTAACCTGATGGACAACTCGGCGACTACAACGACGACGGCCTCTAACCCTCCGCCCACAATCACTGGTGCGACAGCGGATCCTTCGGTCCTCTGGCCACCAAACCATCGGATGGTAAATGTGACTGTCAGCTACGATGTTACCGACAATTGTCCATTGCCATTTGGATCCTGCACACTCAGCGTGACCAGCAACGAACCAGTGCTCGCTCATGGAAGCGGTCATACATCTCCCGACTGGATCGTCGTGGACGATCATCATGTGCTGCTTCGAGCCGAGCGACAAGGCAATGGCAATGGACGGATCTATACGACCACGATCACGTGCACCGACAGCGGCGGCAATTCCTCGGACGAACAGGTCGAAGTAGTCGTCCCGCACAATCGAAGCCGGCAATAGATCTCTCTGAAAACGGCAATGCTGATTCTCCTCGTTAGCCCACAAAATACGCAACTTGCCAGGCTATAGGAGGCAGTCTGGCTTTGCAGGTCAGTATCACCACAGCTTGTCGAATCAGGTGGTCGAATGTCGCGCTTTAATTGTCTGCCGCATTCCCGGGAAGAGGTGCCACTCTCAAGCTATCGGGCTGGAACAGACACTGTATAGGTGATTAAGGCACATACCCCAACCATTCCGATCATCGCAACGATGAAGATTGCATCGGCGACCTTTTCCAGTCGATGCATTCGCCGCACCGATCGGGAACGCAACGCCCAGTAAGACAGCAGGCAGGAGACCAGAAACAGCAACGCGCATCCAGCCAGAAAATCATCCGCGAGCGTATCGGCACGTCCAAGTGTGATAACAACACGGATCAGTCCGATGACTGTCAGACAAACACCAACCATCGCAGATGAGACGGTGAAGATATGGATAGAGATATCCTGTTCAAGATGTGTATCTGGATCGCTATCCCCTTTGGTTTCCCTCTCCATGGCGGCCAGTTATTAGACCGGACGCGAAACCGACTGTTCAGACAATAACCGCTCTGATAGGAAAGCGTCCGAACATTATCGGAGAGTCGCATTTTGAAATTCACAAATCTGACACGGGCTACGGAGATCGGCGCGAATTCGTACTATCTTGAGATCGGCCGGAACAAGCTTCTCATCGATTGTGGAATGCATCCGAAGAATACCGGCGAGGACGCCCTTCCTAACTTCAAAGCAATCGCCGGGCGCGAGCCCCAGGCCATACTGATTTCTCATGCGCATCAGGACCACATCGGCACGCTACCCGTGGCGATGAGACGTTTCCGGGGCGCTCGAATTTTCATGACCGAGGCGACAGCGGAGGTCGGCAGTGTTCTTTTGCACAACTCGGTGAATGTGATGACGCGACAACGCGAAGAGTTAGGAGAAATGTCGTACCCGTTTTTCACGCATCGCGAAATCGATCGGGCATCGGAACACTGGCACCCGTGTCCGATGCGTCAGCGAATCTCCATTGCCGGTGAGCGGGCAGCCCAACGCGAAAAGGACACCTTGACGTTCGAATTCTTTGATGCAGGACATGTGCTCGGTTCCACGGGGGTAATGCTGCGCGCCGAAGGCCAAACTGTTTTCTATACCGGGGATGTCAATTTCGACGAGCAAACCATCATGCAACCGGCAGCTTTTCCGGACGAAAAGATCGATGTCCTGATCATGGAATGCACTCGCGGCGATCATGCCAAACCTGAAGGATGGACCCGCGCCGGTGAAGAGCGCCGCCTGGGCCAGGCGCTCGCAGCCGCATTCGAGCGTAACGCGTGTGTGTTGATACCGGTGTTCGCGTTAGGCAAAACGCAGGAGTTGCTCGCGATGCTCTATAAATTTCGACGTCAGCGGCTCCTGCCCGAATTTCCTATTTATATTGGCGGCCTCAGTTCGAAATTCACAGACACCTACGATCGGCGTACTCACACGACGCGCCGCCAATTGCCGCGGCTGAAACTCATGCGTGAAGTAACACCATTCATTTTGAATGATGAAACTGTTCGGGATACCGCGGTGCGCGGCGGCCGCGTGTACGTTCTCTCCAGCGGCATGATGATTCCCAAAACCCTGTCCAATGTTTTCGCGCGCCGAATCGTCGAACACCCAGACCACTCGATCTTCTTTGTCGGCTACGCTAATCCAGAGTCGCCGGCCGGCCTTTTACGCGAGGCTGGCCAAGGCGGTGAAGTGCTGCTCGATCCTGATAAGTCCCCGCAACGAATCCGGTGCAATATCGAACAGTTCCAGTTTAGCGCGCACGCAACACGCGATTCGCTAATCGACTTTGCGAAAAAGATTGCACCAAAGAAAATTGTTCTCGTGCACGGTGATCCTCCAGCAGTCGAGTGGATGCGCGTTAGCCTATCGACAGCACTTCCGGGCTCGGACGTGATAATACCCACCCCGGGAGTCGAATTCGAATTGTGATCCGTGATCCAACCTCCACTGACCCCTCGACGTTCAACCGTTCACCGATCAGAGTTCACTGATCACCTTCTCATCCATGCGCGTTTCCTCCTGGAACATCAACTCGCTGCGCAAACGACAGGATCGTTTGTTTGCCTGGCTGGATATAACACGACCAGACATTGTTTGCCTGCAGGAGACCAAATGCCCGGACGATCAATTTCCAGCGCTCGCCTTGCAAGCCGCTGGTTATCGTTCGGCTTACCACGGCGAAAAATCGTACAATGGCGTTGCGATTCTTGCCAAAAACGAATTAGAAAATATTCGTGCCTCGCTTTGCGATGAAGTCGCGGATCCGCAGGCGCGCGTGATCGCAGCGACCGTCGGCCAGGTACGCCTGTTCTCGGTTTATGCGCCCAATGGACAAGCGGTTGGCTCGCCCGCCTATCAATACAAACTGCAGTGGTACCGCCGGCTTCGGGACTGCCTTGCAAAAGAAAAACATTCCGACCTGGTCGTGTGCGGCGATTTCAATGTCGCTCCGCAAGACATCGATGTTTACGACGCGGAGCTTTGGCGAGGCGCCATTATGGCTTCCGACGCTGAACGGGCCGCTCTCCGTGATCTATGCGGCCTCGGTTTGCACGACACCCTTCGCATCCATCACAAAGAAGGAGAACTTTTCAGCTGGTGGGATTATCAGATGCGCGCTTTCGAAAAAAACCGCGGACTTCGTATCGACGCGGTTCTGGCGAGCGAGCGCCTGGCGAAAGAATGCATCGCCGCCGGGGTTGACCGTGAAATGCGCGCTGGAAAAGACCCTTCCGATCACGCGCCTGTCTGGGCGGAGTTCGCTTTATGACTGACGGCGATTCAAAATGAGTGTTCTCAAGCGGACGGAAAGGCCTGTCGTCTCGAATGCTCCAGCCAAGCCGCTGCTGATCTGGGATGGTGATTGTTATTTTTGCAGGTTATGGATCGAGCGGTGGCGTGAAGTCACAGCAGGTCAGGTCGAGTACAGCGCCTCCCGGGAAGTAGCTGGTCGCTTTCCGGAAATTCCATCCGACGAATTCGACCGGTCAGTAGTTTTAATCGAACCGGACGGGACAACATATTTCGGCGCGGAGGCGGTTTATCGCTCGTTAGGTTATCAGCACTCGCGACGATGGCTCGTGTGGAGCTACGATCATGTTCCCGGATTCGCGGTCGTTTCTGAAACCGGCTATCGTTTAATCGCTGGCCACCGAAAATTAGCGTCAGGGGTCACGCGGTTGCTGTGGGGCAAAGATGTCAGGCGGCCCACCTATTTTTGGGCGCGACGCTGGTTCCTGCGCGTACTCGGTGCAATCTATCTAATCGCGTTTCTGTCGCTTTGGGCCCAGGTAGACGGGCTTGTCGGCAGTAACGGCATCTCACCTGTCAGCCAATTTCTGCCGGCAGCTCGGAGCCAGCTTGGACCAGACGGATACACTCTGCTACCCACGCTGTGTTGGTTTGGTTCGAGCGATGCATTTCTTCATTTTCTTTGCGGCAGCGGCGTTTTCTGTTCGTTGCTATTGATTGTTGGATTGGTGCCTGCGCTTTCACTCGTTGCTCTTTTCGTTTTGTACTTGTCGCTCGCAGTCGCCGGACAAGTCTTTTTCAATTTTCAATGGGATGTCCTTTTGCTGGAGACCGGTTTCTTGTCGATCTTTTTCGCGCCCTGGCAATTGTGGCCTCGCGACTTGTCATTGTGGCGAGGATCCCGGCGACCAGCAACAGTGCCGGTTTCGCGTATCGGTTTATTTTTGCTCAAGCTTCTGTTGTTCAAGCTGATGTTGATGTCCGGCGTGGTGAAGTTGACCAGCGGCGATGACAGTTGGTGGAACCTGACGGCGCTCGATTACCATTACTGGTCGCAACCTCTCCCTACCGTGTTCGGCTGGTGGGCGGACAAAAGTCCAGAATGGTTCAAACATTTCTCCGTGGCCTTTTGCCTGGCAGTTGAAATCATCGTGCCCTTCTTCATCTGGGGCCCGCGACGGCTAAGATTGATGGCTGCGGGTCTCCTGATTCTTCTTCAAGTCGCGATCGCGATCACAGGAAACTATTGCTTTTTCAATCTGCTCACCATCGCGCTCTGTTTGTTGCTGATCGACGATGCATCAATTGGCCGAAGTTTGGAGGGGCGAGTTCCGGCGAGCCCGGCATCGCAGAAGTTCCGACCTCCAACCGCGAAATGGGTAACACAACGACTGGCAACGTTTGGCGCAATCGGGGTGCTCATCGTGACGTTGCCGGTCAATGCGTGGTTAATCTTCAGCGCATTTGATCCGCTGAGTCGGCCGCCGAGGGCACTGGCGAAGCTTTACGAAAAGCTCGAAGCATTTCGCATCGTGA
>JAICUQ010000219.1 GCA_025935755.1 Chthoniobacterales bacterium
CGCGGCAATCGAGCTTTGGCGGTAATCGGTGTGTCGTCGGGAAATCCGCGGGTCTGGATGATTTTCGGCACGTCGAACGGCATGTTCGCGTTTATTTCCAACGGCTGAATCCGCGGCTGTTGCAGTTTGCCCATCACCGTCAGTTTGTTCTGTGCGGTCTGCGCGCTTAACTCGAATGTAGCCGGTTCCATTTTTTGCCACAGTTCGTTTCGTAAATCGCGCACCTGCACCTCGAGCCGCGTTTTCAAATCGCCAATTGTTCCGTCACCGTCGAGTCTCGCATTGACGACGCCGGTAATTGTCGATGGTATTCCGAGATCTTGAGCCAGCCTCTTAAGGTCCAGATTCTGGAATTGTACTATTGCCGATACTTTGCCCGACGAGGGAATCACTGCAGAATTCGTCCCGAGATTCCGCCATACGAATGGAATTGAGATATAACCGTACGCGTAATTCGCACGTTGCTGCGACGCCGCGGGTTCTGCAGGCGCCGCGCTGCGAGCCGACCGCGGCGATCCAGGGGAAACGATTTGGTTCAATTCAATCTTATCTATTTCCAGAGTGTCACCGTTTGTCCGGGCGATCGCATTGAAATCCATGTTGGACGTCGCGAAAAAAATGATCGGCACATCAAGACCTTCCGGCGAGTACGAGGCGTCGATGTTTGCCTGGAGCCCCTGCAAATTTCCGTAACGCGCTTTTTCAACAATGAGCTTCACGCTGCCGGAATTTTTCCAAGGCACGAGAGGCTGCCTGCCCGCCGTAGCTCTGGCGGAAGCGGGGGAAACCGTCACTCCCTGGCCGCTGCCTTCCCAATCCAATTTCAACGAACCGGCCAGTTGACTCTGGTTGCCGAATGCGCGCAGGACTGGCTCGAAAACCGCCAGGTTCGACACGTTCGCGGACGCCTTGCCTTTGTAGTTCTGAGGAGGCTGCAAGTTCAATGTGCCCGTCGCGTTAACGTAATCGGTGTTGTTCAGAGTAGCGTTGCACTCGTCGACATGGATCACATTGTTCACGATTGACGACTGGACGCTCAGCCGTTGCACAACCAAATCTCGCATTTTCAAATTCGAACCGGAGAGCGAAACCTGACCGTCGAGGGTTCCTTGTTTCCGCTCGAGGTGGCCCCTCATTTGCAACGGACCACTGACTTTGTTAGGAGAATTCGCCACCCAAAAATCGGCGACCTCCGGAGCATCCAACGTGATATCGAGTTGCAGTGGCTGCGACGAAGCATTTGCAATATTTTCCGGGAGCTGATAACGGCCGCGCACGCTCAGCTCATTTAGAGTGCGCCGCAGTGTGACTCCGTCGAACCCGATTATGTCGTCGGTTCCATTCATCGAGCCATTCACGGAATCGATGATGTAATCGCGATAACGCATTCCGGTGAGGGTAAACTCCATTGCCGTGCGAAGATCCGTGAACCAGGGTCTTTTGGTATCGGCGCGCGCTACGTTTTTGGACGCGCGCAAAGTAGCGTTCAGGTTGTCGATAATCCCGTCGGAAAAGCCGATCCCGTCACCTGTGATGCCAAGTGTTACCTGCACATTGGCATCAACGATGTCGATCTTGCCATCGAACTGAACCGAGCCTGTTAACCCAACCGGCACTCCCGCTGTCAGAATCTCCAGGTGGGGCGCTTTGCCGGTGATTCGTATGCTCGCAGGTGTGCGGCCAAAATCTTCGAACCTTTCCGGCAAATCAATCGTGCCGTTGAGATGAAATTGGTTCTGATTCTGAACGATGTCGGCGGATTGTAACGTCGCTCTCCCTTGTCCCGCGGAAATCTCGATTACGCCCTTGTCGAAGTTTACCGCGGGCACATGCGCTTCAGTGGCTTGCAATGACATAGTGCCACTCCATGTGCGAGGCGAATTGATCACGCCTGCACCCACCAGAGTCAGCCGCTCGATATCGCCGGAAATATAATCGTCCGGTAGCAACAGGAATTTGTTCAGCGATTGGGCCGCAATTTTGTCCGCAGCCAGATTAATCTTCGCGTTCAGAGAGGAAGCGCTTTCTGTCAAATCAGCTGAGAGCAACAACTGGCCGCCGCCGATGACGCTGTTGAGCTCGATGGCGAGAGCTTTTGAATCGATCCGCGACGCGTCGATGTTCAAAAGCCGGATCTGTTCCCGGTCGTTCAGAGCCAGATCACGCACAATGATGTTCTTGTTCGTGTAAGAGGTCTGTCCGGAAAGGCTGGACCAGGCCTCGCCCGACGGCAGCTGCAGCTTTCCAATCCGCAGCTCACCCGGAGCACGCGGATTCAAATCAAGATCAGCGTGTTCAATGACAAAATCATTCGGACGCTGCCTAACAATAAACGTCGCATCTACCAGTCGAATCCGCTCGGGAAACGCGTCAGGGAGAGTTTGTTTTTTCCTCGGACGTGGTTTAGGGGGCGGCGCTCGCGCCGGATCGAGCACAACTTGCGCGCCGCGCAGCTCAACACTCTGCAGAAGATGCGCAACACCATGGCGGACCAATCCCAACAAGCTGTAGTCCACGTACAGATAATCCACGTCGATGGACTCGATCGCTGAGGGCCTGGTCGCCACAGCGCGAAAATTTCGGACCGTCAAATTACTGAACGGATTGCCTGCGAGACGGAAATTTACCTTCAGGTTTTCTTTGGTGGCGTAACGGACCACGAAGTGCCGGATTGTGCCCAACAAAATTGGGCGATGAAAAATGATCAGCAGCCCTACGCAAACTCCAAGGCCAATCAGCACCCGCCGTACCCAAACGCGCCGGTGACGCCGGCTTTTCGACTGATCGTCATCGGCCACAGACGGATTCTATTGCCCCTGCGCCTCGGAGGAAAGAGCAAATGGACACGGCCACTGCCTGGACGGACACTCCGCCGTTGCGCAGCGGGGCCTCTCGCGTAAACCTTTCGCTCATTGTTTGTGGGGCGTCCGCCGCGGCGGACGCCACCCTAAAGGCTAGTATTCGCGAACATGAACCCTGATAAGCTTTTTGATTATCTCGACGGTCGTTTGTCACCGAAACAACGTGCCGAGCTGGAAGAGCGATTGATGTCGGACAAGCAATTGCAACGCGAATTCGCCGTGGCCCGACAGATTCACGCCGGAATGCGCGGCGATTCTCAGGAAGTTGTGTTAGCCGCGGACCCCGACGTTTCACCGCCGGGCCGCAGCATGGCGATCCGAATAGGCGTCGCATTTATGGTGCTGATGTTTGTAAACGTCGGCATTGGCCTTTATTTCATTTTCTGGCACCAAAGCAAAAACCCGAACCGCCCATTGCTGGAAGCCCAGATGAGGGCACAGATCGCGAAATCACTCGAGCGCGCAGCGACGCTCACGCCCTCGCCGAACGCGTTGGGGGTAGCCGAAATCACAATTGCGGCCGCTCCCGGACAACTCGACGCTGTTGCGGATAAGACTGTTTCGCTTGTTTCCCAGCTCGGAGGATCTGCCACGAAAGGAGTTCCCGACGGGGGCCGCGTAACCGTTCTGGTCGATCTCCCCTCAAACCGGGAATCGGAATTTCGCACTGCGCTAGTATCCATCCAGGGAGGCGGAGCACCGGAGTCCCCCGCTCCAGCCATATCGTCGGAACCGGGGTGGCCGACCCCGCCTACCGGTGAGAAAAAGAGCTTTATTGTGCAGGTCGTCGAAAAGTAGCGCATGCGTCTCGTTTGCGATCTTTTGCCCACGCAAACCAGAGGCTCGCGCTACATTCATTCAATGATTGCAGGGACATTTGATTTGCCGGCAGAAAGCCGACGCCCAACGAAGATGATCACAAGAGCTCTGTGGTACAGATCGTCCAAAAGTAGCGCATGCGTCTCGCGTGCGATCTTTGCCCACGCAAGCCAGAGGCTCGCGCTACATTCATTCAATAATTGCAGGGACATTTGCGTTGCCGGCAGAGAACCGACGCCCAACGAAGATGATAACAACAGCTCTCTGGTATAGCTCGTCGAGACAACAGCGCGTGCCTCTGCCTGACGATCTTTGCCCACGCAAGCCAGAGGCTCGCGCTACATTCGTTCAATGATTGCGATAACGTTTGCTTTGCCGGCGGAGAGCTCGGAATTTTTGCGTCGGCTAGGAAATAGATCTCGCGCTGATCGCAAAGGCCTTCGCATCGTCCACGGCACGATTGAGCATCGATCAATCAAAGTCCTTCACACCGGTGTCGGTGAAAACAGCTGCAGGGAACGCATCGAAAAATTCCTCGAAAAACAGCAGTTCGATTTGTTAATCAGCGCCGGGTTC
>JAICUQ010000104.1 GCA_025935755.1 Chthoniobacterales bacterium
AACTCTAAGCGTTCGGATCTTGAGTTGTTGAGCGAAAAATCTGAATTCTTCCGCCACTACTTGCCACGCACTAAACAGATTGGGGAGCGCACGCGCTTCGCGTGCTCCTTGCGGCGCCCCTCGCCGCAAGATTCTTTCTTTTATCCCCTCTTTCATAATCGGGAAGAAATCCCAGCCTTCTCTAACTGCGATGGCCGAAGCGAAAAAATGGCGCGGCGAGCTCCGCGAGCCCCGGCGTCGCAGAGCCCCCCATTTTAGAATTCAATTCGTCGCTATTTGACCTTTGACGTTCGGCTTGGCTTCTTCGACTCTCATCTTTCATGCAACGCAACCGCTATCTCTTTGTCTGCGTTAATCGCCGAGCAGAGGACAATCCGAAAGGATGCTGCGCGGCCAGGGATTCCGAAGAAGTGTACAAAGCACTGAAAGAGCAGGTTGCGGTCCGCGGACTTGCAAAGCTCGAGGCGCGCGTCTGCACGTCGAGCTGTCTTGATCAATGCGAAAGCGGTGTAACGATCTTAATCGAGCCCGACCACTTTTTTTACGGCCACGTTACAGTCGCAGACGTCCCGGAAATTGTGGATGGACTCGTTAACAACCAGCGAGTCAAACGTCTGGTAGTTTCTGCCGCATCAGCGTAGCCGGTTTCGCTGACTGCGGCTCGCGTCTCATTGCCAACAAAGGTTAGCCCGCCAGCGGCGGCATGATTCAACTTTCCGATCGTGGAGGGTTTGGATACAATCCCACTCTTATGTTCCTGACCTCTGATGAACAAGCTGCTGGTACTAATTAGTCTGATTGCCCTCGACTGCGGCTGGAATGGCTCTTCTGCGCGAGCTGCGCAGTCAGAAACAGACGCGCAAACCTCGCCGCCTCCGACTGCATCGGTCGCCGCTGAGGATGCCAACGAACCGGAAGGGCTAAAGACAAGTCACACCGGGACGTTTCGCATTGTCGAAAATGGGGAGGACTTCTGGATCGTTACGGCGGCTGACGAAAAGCAACGAACAAAAATGCATTCCGCGGAATTGGCGACGCCGGAGGAGTTTCGCTTTTCGCCCGATGAAAAATGGTTGTATGTCGAGCTGCACCACGGATCGTGCATGTCCGGTGCCGATCTTTATCGCAGAACGGACAACAAAACTGGGGAGCCTAACGAATCCGGCCCTTTTCAACGCGTCGAACCAGCACTCGAGCACGGCGCCTGGGCCGAAGCGATGAAACAAGGATTGTTTACGACGAATTTCGCAGACGAAGGACTCTGTGCCATGGTTCGATTCGGCGGGTGGAGCGACGATTCGGGTCGATTACTCCTCGTCGTTCGCGGCGGGGAAGAACGAAGCGAAACGATTGGGCGCTATCTTTATTACAATACTCGCAGCGGCCGTTTCGAACTGACGGCCTATTTGCGCAAGGTCAACGCGGCGTCCGCGAAGTCCCATGAGATCAATGTCCTGGCCTGCGCCGAGCCGGTCGATCCTTTGCCGGATTTGGCTTCGTTGAAAAAACAGTGCTCCGAGGCCGATAAAAAGCTGAACGACACTTACCAGAAGATGATTGCCAAAGCGGATAAGGAGACTGTTCCTGACCTCAGGAGATGGCAACGGCAGTGGCTGAAGTCGCGTGATACCGGGTTGCAAATTTACCTGGCGGCATTTCCACCAGCAGAAAAAGAGCAGAGAAGGTTGCAGTTCTTAATCGATGTGTCGCGAGCCGAATCGGAAGCCAACGAAGAAGCGGCGGCGCGTCAGCAGTGATCCGGGATTTCTTATCCTGAGTATTGTTGTAGCCGGGGCCGCCGACCGCGGCTCGCTCAACGCTGAGCGCTATAAGGTTGCACACCGTCGATTTACGTGGCGAGGTGCGTTTCGCTCGAATGAATCACATTGTCGTTAGGCCAGACAAGGACGCCAGAGTCGCCCCCGCGGCTCCTGCCGGAACCCACCAGGTCTGGTCGCCAACAATTCCATCCGCCTGGACACCACGATCCTGTTGATAGGCTTTAACAGCGCCTTCGGTCTTCGGGCCGAAGTCACCATCCACAGCGCCGGGGTCAGTCGCAGCAGTTCCATATTTCTTAAGACCGTTCTGTAAAGCGGTCACAACGCTGCCCGACGCGCCGTGACGTAACAGCGGCGTATTCGGATCGGCCGGAAGCGCCTGCCACGTATTCGGCCCGACGACGCCGTCCACCGTCAAGCCTGCGCCTTGTTGGAAATCTTTTACCGCCTGTTCCGTGGTCGAGTCGAAGTTCCCGGTGATATCGGCGGGTGTGAGCACCTTGGTCATGACGAAAATACGTTGAAGTCTTCGCACATCGTGGCCGGTTGAACCGACGCTGATTGTTGGGCCGCTGTTCATGAATCTATTCTCCCCGTTTTCGAACAGTTCTCACGCAGTAATTTTTGATTCGCCATGCGACGCACGCGCGTCGGCAGCAGGACGACTGCTACAGGCCGAACTCCGCCCACAACGGCCGATGATCGCTCAGGTAATATTTGATGAAGCTCCGGAATTGGACGGGTGTCTTTGTTGCCCACAATTCAGCGAACACTCCGCCATCGAAATCGAACACGCCTGAATTGCCGGTAAATTTCGCGCCCGCTCCGGTAGGGAAGAAAGCCACCTGATCGTAATGCTCATCACCTAACAGGTTCGATCCGATCTGGGTCGAGTGCTGCGGTAATTGCAACCCCGTTTTCGTCAGCGCCTTGAAGATTGGATCTGCGGGATCGATCTTCGGCAGATTGAAATCACCGAGTGCTGCGATGACCGGCGTCAAAGCGTAGTGGCTCTTTGATTCGCGCTTACACCACTGCGCCACGGCAAACGCTTCAAGCGCGCGGCGTTCTATGGCTTCAATCGCTGTATCGTCGCCGTAGTAGAGGTGCACGTTTACCAGGCAAAACACGAGCGGACCTGTTTCGAAGGAAGCGATGTACGGATTGCGATCGAAACCAACGAACTTCGCCACGGTTGTGTCGGGCAGCGTGACGTTCTTTAAATCCGACGGCGCCACCGCCACCTCGCCGGTCAGCTCGCGCGGTTTCACTCTCTCCGAGTCGTACACAAAGGTCATGCGCTCATCATTCCCGGCGGCATCGGAATAAAGGGTGCGCCACGATGCAGGCAGCGCAGCCATCAATCCGTTGAGGCCGATCCGATTGTTTTTCACTTCCTGCACCGCCACGAGGTCGAACCACGAAATCACCTCGGCCAGCAACGCGTAATCCTTTGGACCACGATCCTGCGCGCCGAGGTTGGCAATGTTCCAGGTGGCCAGCAACAAACGGTTCGCGTCCTTGGCTGGAATGGCGCGACCCGGCTGAGTATCCCGCCAATGCCGGAGCGCCGCCCGCTCAGCATCCGCATCGTAATCAAACGTGAAACTGGGTTTCGGAAAGGAGGGCATAAGTTACTCTGCGTCTCGCCGGAACTGCTGATTGATGTAACAAATTATTGAACCAAAATCGATGAGGAAGTTCTGGTTATTGTAAGAAACTCAAACCAAGAAAGAAGACTATTCTCATGAAAAAACTTTCACTACTGTTCGCAGCAGCATTGGTCATCGCTGCGGGTGCAGCTTATTCGCAGACAACGAAAAGCTCTCCTGCTGCCGCGGCATCGGCGTCACCATCAACTCCACCGACCATCGCGTCATCCATCGATCGTGAGATCAGCCTTGTTGAAAAGGAAGTTTTGGAAGCAGCCGAGGCGATGCCGGAAGATAAATTCGATTTTTCTCCGGAAAAACTGAACCTGCCCGGCAGCGACTACAAAGGCGTGCGCACATTTGCACAGCAACTGAAGCATATCGCTGCATCGAACTATCTCATTTGGTCGCCAATCACTGGCGAGAAACCACCTGACAACGTCAACGACGGCAAAGGCCCGGATAACATGAAAGCCAAGGCGGACATCATTCAGTATGTGAAAGACTCGTTCGCATTCGGGCACAAAGCTGTGGCGACATTAACCGAATCGAACCTGGTACAACCGGTCATCAGGAATAACAGGCCGCCGACTACGCGTCTGTTTCTGGCCACGTTTGCGCCAGCTCATTGCTTCGATCACTACGGCCAGATGGTTGAGTACCTGCGCATGAACGGCATCGTCCCGCCAGCAAGCCGCGGAAAATAAAATTGACGTCCTGCACTCGCCATGGCGACGCTCGACCCGTGCCTGCGAGTGCGGGCGCCTCGCCCGCTGTGTCACGCGCCTCGCGGGACATGCATCCGAGCTGTCGCGTATCTGCCGTGCACCGCCCTTCATTCATCCCGGCATGAGTTGAACTTTCAGTGTATCCGTTGAATCATTTCCGGTGAGCACGGTGAAACAACTGGAGAGCGAGTTACGCGAGCATTCGCACCGCGCACCTCGTCGAATGCGCGACCGGCTCAATCATCTGGCCCAACATAAATTGGAATTCATACCGGGGTTTGAATGTTTAGTTTTGGGCTCAGGCAATGACATGACCGCTCGGGAACCGGCCCGTGCACGTGAGCCGCACGGCTGGTAATCGCGGCAAAGATAATCGAGCAGTGTGAAACGAGAGGGGATTCACGCATTCATCGACGAGCTGCGCCGGCGGAAGGTTTATCGTGCCGCTGTCGCTTACGCCATAGTTAGCTGGCTCATCATCCAGGTAGTTGCGACTGTGTTTCCCATACTCGCGCTGCCAGCCTGGAGTTTGCGAGCCATTGTGGTTTCAGTTTTAATTGGCTTTCCCCTGGTGCTTGTATTCGCGTGGGCATACGAACTCGGCCCGGGCGGCTTTCATAAAACTGCCGACGCTGCCGAGGACTCGAAACGCCCGAGTGGCCTCGTGCGCAGCCGGCGCAACGTGATCGCGCTGATCCTGGTTGGTGCCGCTATCTCCAGCGTTTGCGGCTATTTCTTGCTGGCGCGTTCGTCTACCTCGCCCCTGGATAAATCAATCGCGGTTCTCCCTTTCGATAATTTCAGTGACGACAAGGCCAACGAGCATTTCGCCGACGGCATTCACGACGATGTGCTCACTTCACTGGCCAGGATCGAGGACCTGAAAGTGATTTCGCGCACGTCGGTGATGCAATACCGGGCCAAAGCCCACAATATTCGCGCAATCGCAGAAGAACTGGGCGTCTCGACAGTGCTGGAGGGCAGCGTGCGCCGCTCCGGCAACCGCGTCCGTCTGGTTGTGCAGTTGATCGATGCACTCCACGACCGCCACATTTGGGCCCAGGAGTACGATCGCGATCTCACCGATGTGTTTGCCATCCAAAGCGCGCTCGCGCAGGAGATCGCAAGTCAACTGAAAGCCAAACTTTCGCCCGACGAAGTCAGCCGAATCAAAGAGCGGCCCACAACGAATGGCGAAGCTTACAAGCTGTATTTGCAAGCTCACGCCATGTACAGCCGGGCGGAGGAAACACTCGATACACTGCAGCGGGCGGAACAGCTTTACGAAAAAGCAACGCAACTGGATCCGGCTTTTGCGCTCGCGTTCGCTCGTCTCGCACACATCGAGAGCTGGATCTATTATCTCTTTGATCCAACACCGGAACGGCTGACCAGGGCGAGGAATTCGGCCAACGAAGCGATGCGCCTCCAACCTGACGCACCGGAATCCCATCTCGCAGCCGGATATGTGGCCTACTACGGAGATCGCGATTACGACCGGGCTCTTCGGGATTTTGAAATTGCGCGGCGCGATTTGCCTAACGACTCGAGCGTTTTCATCGCGATCGCTTCGATCGAGCGCCGGCAGGGCAAATGGAAACAATCGATCGCGGATTATGAGAAAGCAGCGTCGCTCAGTCCGGGCGATCCAATCGTTATCGAGAACCTGGGACTGACTTATCAGGCCGTTCGCGATTTTCCTGCCGCCGCAAAAGCTTTCGATCGCGCTGTTGCTCTCGTTCCAAACTCGTTCGAAGCGAAATCGCTTCGCGCCAACCTGGAGATCGAGTGGAAAGGCGATTTGAGCATGATGAAAAATCTACTGGCCAGCCTTCCGCCGGATTTCGAATCGTTCGGCATGGTTGCGCTGGCTCGGTTCAATGTCTGTTTTTTCGAACGCAGATTCGACGAAGCATTGAATGTTTTATGGCGCAGCCCGCTCGAAAACCTCCATGGCCAAACGAGCACGCCATTGCCAAAATCGTTCCTTGCCGCGCAGGTTTACCGGCTGATTCCAGACCGGGAAAAAGCGCAGGCAGAGTACGAACACGCATTGAGCATCGCGCAACGAGCACTGGAGGAAAGTCCGCAGGACTCGGCGCGCCATGCGCTCGTTGGGTTAATCTACGCTGGTCTCGGCCGAAAAGATGACGCGATCCGCGAAGGCAATCGCGCGTTACAATTGCTCCCGGAATCCAAAGACGCCCTGGATGCGCCGGTGCTGGTGCTTGCGATGGCCCGCATCTACGCGATCACGGGTGAATACGAAAAGGCGATCGACCTGTTGCAGCATTCCCTCCAAACGCCTGCTGGCCTAACGATAAATGAAATCCGGCTGGACCCGACCTGGGACGTGCTCCGCGAACATCCGCGGTTTAAAGCACTGATGCTGTAGTTGGAGGGCGTTTCCGTGAAACGCCTCGGCGTCATACCCGCTGGCGCCTACCCCGGCCCACTGCTGTAGTCACTGGCGGCGACCGCGCCGCGATCAACCCTCGGGGCTACAGGCAGACTTAATGATGAAACATCGACATCGCGCCGCTGAACAGCGCAGCGAATATCGCCGCCACAATTAGCCAAAGAACAAAAATAAGAGGCAGAAAACAGCAGAACACAACAAGCGCTGCGGCCATCCATTTGAACAGGATCTTTAAAACAGATCCGAACGGAATATCGAAATCGATTACCGACACGCGTTGCGATGGCCAGAAAACCGGCGGTGGTGTTGGAGGAATTTCAGGAACCCTGGTAGCCGGCGGCAGTTGCGTCCCGTATTTCAGCATCGGCAAATAATCGTCGACGGTTTTCCATTCGCCTCGGTCGAAAGGTTTACACGGCGTGTCTCGATCGATGCGCCCGTTCGCAAACATCTGCGCAACGTCTGCTTCGTCGTACGGTCCTTCCTCACTCTCCGACAACTTGATCAAGTAGGTCTTCATGCGCCGCGCGACCTTTCGGCGATGATCAGACGCGATTTTGTGACACCACGCAAGACTCGATCCATTCGGATTTCAAAGCCGTAGACGCGACGCGACGCCTCCGTCGCGCAGTTGCTCTCGCAGAATCGTGGCGTTTTCAAAGCGGTAACCGCCGCGAAGTAACCGGCGAGCTCTCCCCGCACTATATCTCGCAATCTGCAGCCGTAGCCGCAGCGCTCGCGAAAGTTTCGGAGTTGGCATTGGCTTCTGGTCGCAAGCTATCACCGGACAATCTGCGCGCTTACAACCTGCAATCTTGAACCTGACATCGACCGAATCGCGAGGTGCGTGGTCACAGCCCTCTGCTAACGTCCACAATTATGCGGCAACTGATTTTGGGATTGTTCGTTGTGTTCGTCTGCTCTGCCTTTGCGGAAACGGAATCACTCACCGACCGGGTGGCGAAACAGAACGCGCTTTTTGAAGAGTACTATCAAGCTTTTCTGAAAAATAATCCTGAACGCGCTACTGCGTACGGCGATTACCGTTACAACTCACAGCTCTCGCAGGTTTCGCTCAAGGACATCGCGCGGCAACACGCGCAAGACGATGACTTCCTGGTTCGACTGAAGGCGATCCCAACAGATGGCATGAGCGACAAGGATCTCCTGAGTCATCGGATTCTCGAGAAGCAGTTGGAGCGCGCAGACGTGAATTACGCGCTGAAAAATTACGAGATGCCGGTGAACCAGCAGAATGGTGTGCACACTCAGCTGGCCGATTTGCCGAACGCGATGCCGTTCGATTCCGTGCAGCATTACCAGGATTACATCTCGCGGTTGCGTCAGATCCCGCGTGTGCTGGAACAAACGACCGAAGTGATGCGACAAGGCGAGAAAGATCACCTGATGCCGCCGAAGCTCGTGGCCGAAAAATTGCCTGGCCAATGCGACGGCATCATCGCTGCAAATCCTTTCCTCGAACCGATTAAAAAATTCCCGGCGACAATTTCGGAGGAGGACAGGAAACGCCTGACCGACGAGATCACCAAGGCCGTCAACGACGATGTCTTGCCTGCCTACAAGAAATTCGCCGCGTTTTTACGCAGCGAGTACGCACCAAAAGGACGTACCGAGCTTGCCATCGAAAGCCTCGCTGACGGCAAACGGCGTTATGCCGAAGCGGTGAAAACGATGACAACGATCGACGTGACGCCAGCTGAAGTTCACGAGATCGGGCTTAAGGAAGTCGCGCGTATTACCGACGAGATGACGAGGCTCGCTCAGAGCCAGGGTTACAAGGATCTGGCCAGCTTCCGCGAAGCGATCAACAACGATCCCAAGTGGAAGCCGACCAGCGAACAACAAATTCTGGACGACTACAAGAAATACATTGGTCAAATGGAACCAAAGCTGCCGGAGCTATTCGGACTATTGCCGAAATCGCCGGTCACTGTGGAACCGATTCCCGATTTTGCCAAAGCGGCTGCGACTCATTACGTTCCGGGCACGCCGGATGGGAAACGTCCGGGCCGCGTGGTTGTTGCCGTTTCTGATCCCACCAAGCGAACCCTGGTCGATGACGAAGCAGTTGCTTATCACGAGGGCGTTCCCGGTCATCACCTGCAAATTAGTATTGCCCAGGCTTTGGAAGGTTTGCCCAAGTTCCGGTTACACAGCTTTTTCAGCGCGTATCTCGAAGGTTGGGCGCTGTACTCCGAGGTGTTAGGCAAAGAGATCGGTTTCTACAAGGATCCTGTTTCCGACTATGGACGGCTGAATTCGGAAATGTTGCGCGCCGTGAGGCTGGTAGTCGATACCGGGATTCACGACAAAAATTGGAGCCGTCAGCAGGTGATCGATTACATGCACGCCAACGATATCAACGATGCGCTGGCGCAAACTGAAACCGATCGTTACATCGCGTGGCCCGGACAAGCGCTCGCTTACAAGATGGGACAATTAACCATTCTCAAGCTGCGCGACGAAGCGAAGAAACAACTCGGAGAAAAATTCGATCTAAAAGCATTCCACGACCAAATCCTGAACGGTGGCGCAATGCCGTTAGATCTGTTGAAACAACGAGTGGAAGCTTGGATCAAAGACCAAAAGCAGTAGCGATGGACGCCACGCCCCCGTCGCGCAATCTCCTCTCGCACAGCCGTGGCTTCTCAAGCTGTCTCGCCAATACTGTAGCGGCGGTCTATCACCGCCGAGCTTCACGCCGCAGTCTCAAACATTCCGCCGGCTTCAGCGTGGCTGGTCAGCGCCGACGTCGACTTTTCGTTGAGCAAATCTCGGCCGCCGTCTGCGCTGGCTGTGCCGCGGTGACACGGATGGCTGCGGCTCCCGGGCTACTGGCGTCGCAGAGTCCTGGACGTTTTTCATCTCGAACGTCCTGAATAATTCCGCGAGATCGATCACTTCGCTCGCAGCAGCTCTCAACATGTTTCCTAAATTTGGCGCGACCGACGCCACTTCCACGCGGATCCCGCGTCGCCGCAATTTCGTGACGAGATAAGCAAAATCGGCGTCACCGGTTACCAGGATCACCACATCTGGCCGCATCTCGACCGACAGCTCGAGCGCGTCGATTGCCATCATGACGTCAACGTTCGCTTTATAACGGCCTTCTTCGGCCGGCGACCCGTCTTTGGTGACCACCATGAACCCATTCGTGCGCAACCATTGGACGAACTTATTTTTCTTGTCGCGCTCTTCCTGCCAGGTGGCCATGGCTGGAGGCAGCCCGGCATACACCACCATCTCGATCAAGTCACGTCCCGTCGCAGGACCGGCGAGAAAATCACGCAGCTTTAGCCAATCCAGGCCGCGCCCGGCAGTGCGCACCGAACTGCCGATGTTCGATTCATCAACGAGCACCAGCAACCTGGGTCGCGCCGGAGCGCCTTCATGATTTCTCTTTCGCATTTGTCTGGACGCCGCAGAGGGACATCCGGCGATCGCGTCGCAATCCTTGACTTGCTAGGCTGCCTTCTTCTTCGGCTTCTTCACAGCGACCGGCGGGAACTCTACCACCTGCGGTGCTGCATCTTTCCCGCTCTGATCCACCAGCAATTCGTACGTCAATTTCCCGGCAGCGATCTCCGAGAGCGCGATATCAAGGTGACCGAACCCGGGAACAAATTCCACCATGGGTCGATGCCCCACACAAAGCTGTCTAACGCGGCGGGAGACAACGTTCACCAGGATTTTCGGATCAGGAATAACTTCGGCAGCGGCTTTCACTAGATCTGCTTTCATAATTTGATGATGGTCCAATCAGGCTGACGAAGTTGAATTCCGAAACGGAATGCGACTCTATGGCGTTTCAGGGAATCGCAGCCTAACCGTCCAGTATCGTCGCTTATCGCCAGAACACAACTGGCGGATTCTTTCCCGACTTCGATCGCCGGTCTTATGTCGCGGTTTCTTTCACCTGGCGAGCTTTAGTCCTGCGACTGCGGGACGAAGATTGCTTCTTTGCAGCGGCGAGGCGCTCCGCCTTTCTATGACGAACGATTCGCTTCCTGACGTTATCTCTGCCGTAATTGTGTCCCACAGATCTCCATATTCGTCCGATTGTCACATCTTGCAAAGTGTCAGCCGCGCCGCTGTGGAGGCACGTCCTGTCGCCCGCGAACTGTACACGCGCGACGCTAGCCTTTAGAGACTTGCTGAGTACCCGTCAATTGCGCCATTATTGCCGTCTCCACCAACTTCTCGCTACAATCCACCCATGAAGCTAAAATTTTACGGTGTCCGCGGCTCCGTCCCCGTGTGTGATGCTGGCTTTCAGCAATTCGGCGGCAACACGACCTGCTTTCAAATCACGTTCGGAGACACCAATCGCATCGCCATCATCGACGCCGGAACGGGGCTCCGTAATCTCGGCCGGGACATGCGCGCGATCGGGCATCGCCAGGACCAGCTGGTCATCGCATTCACTCACTTCCATTGGGATCACATGCAGGGATTTCCCTTTTTCTCTCCCGCATATAACCCGGAGCAAAAGATTACTATTCTCACGCTGGGCGAGGGCCAGACTATCGGTAATCTGCGGGAGATCTTCGAGGTGCCGCTGCAAACGCAGTATTTCCCTGTGCAATTGGACCAGATGGGAGCCCAATTTGAATTTCTGAAGGTCGAAGACGCCAGCGCGCACTTCACTGCCGTGAACAATGTGGAAACGATTGTCACCGGTCGACGGCACAATCACCCGGGCGGCGCGTATGGCTTCCGGATTGAACGCAGCGGCAAGGTGCTCGTCATTTGCACCGATGTTGAGCATGGCGAACAGATTGATCCGCACGTGGTGGAGTTGAGCCGTGGCGCCGATTTGCTGGTGCACGACGCGCAATACACCGCGGAAGAACTACGCACACATCGCGGTTGGGGTCACAGCAGTTTCGATCAGGCCATGCAGGTGGCGGAAATGGCAGGGGTCAAACGTCTGGTCATGACTCATCATGACCCTGAACACGACGACGATTTTCTTCTGCGCATGGAAAAATTATGCCAGAGACGATTCCGTGACTCGGAGTTGGCCCGCGAAGGACTGGAGATCGCCCTCTAGCCGGATTAACCGCAACCAAAGTAGGGCGAGCCTCTGGCTTGCATGCACCCGGGCGCGAGGCGCTCAACCCGTCCGCGCAATCGTCGATTGTCGGGCGTAAAAAGCCCGCCGTTGCACAGTTTACCTGCCGTCGTTGGCATCCGTTACGGGTGTTAGATGCCGTAGGACGGACAATCCTCTGCACGCCCGGCGAGCGGCGCCCATGGAGTTGGTCGCCGTACCCGCGTTGGATCTTTTGCACGAACAGGTGCAGGCTTTGGTTTAATCATTAAATCCTTAAATCGCTAACTCACTAAATGAAAAATTATTCCTCTCCGCCATCGATGACCATCGACCCTGACAAGCAGTACTCCGTCACCCTAACGACCTCGCGCGGCGAAATCGTGTGCGATCTCTTTGCCAAAGACGCGCCGAAAACCGTAAACAATTTCGTGTTTCTAGCGCGGGAAAAATTTTACGACGGCACCGTCTTTCATCGCGTGATCGACAACTTCATGATCCAGGGCGGCGACCCGACTGGCACCGGCCGCGGCGGCCCCGGTTATCAATTCGAAGATGAGGTGAAAACGAATCCGCACAAACATCAGGTCGGCAGCTTATCGATGGCGAACGCCGGCCCCAACACCAATGGCAGCCAATTTTTCATCACCCACATCGCAACCGACTGGCTGAACGGCAAACACACTGTGTTCGGCCAAGTCAAAACCGGTCAGGACGTCGTTAACGCAATCCGCCAGGGTGACGAATTAATCTCGGTCACGATTAGCGAAATGTAGTGGCGGGCGTCTCGCCTGCCATTCTCTCTGTTAGTCACGGCTCTGCTTGCCACGCCGAAGTCTCAAGCGAACGCGGGTAGCGGCCGTTGGCTCGGACGTCGTCGTTTTCGCCGGAGCGATCCCGGCTGGTTGATGCGATGTTGTCAGCTATGTCTTATCGTCGGCACCCATTGCTCCCAAACTGACTGTGCTAAGACGTGCCAGGAGTAGTAAAGTTTGTTTTATCAGTTAGCTCTTTGAACCAGTCTCTACCAACTCCGTTTCGGTAACTGCTTCCGGATTGACCACAGTTTCAGCTAATTGGTTTAGAATCTCGTTCGTTTCACGTTCTTCATCGAGCGTAGCTTGCAGAAGCTCTGCTTCGTCGTCCTTACCCAGCAGGTTGGCGAAGGTGCGAACACTGCCGTAACTGGCTATCTCGTAATGTTCCACTTTTTGCGCGGCAACGATCATGCCGGCATCAAGGACT
>JAICUQ010000182.1 GCA_025935755.1 Chthoniobacterales bacterium
GAATCTGATCACGTCTCATTAACACCTGGCTTCAGCCAGGTGCTCGCAAGAGCGAACACAGAAGCTGTTTTAACAGCTTCATATCGTTACCTCGAGAAAGAAGCCGTTGAAACGGCTCTCAAGCTTTCCTGTTTGTTCGCACCTGACTGAAGTCAGGTGTTAATGAGATTGCCAGTTGCGATTGGGGAGCGCGCCTTGATCGTGATTCAAAGAACGCCCTAAAAAGCGATTTCATCCTTTTTT
This sequence comes from Chthoniobacterales bacterium, assembly GCA_025935755.1. Taxonomy (GTDB): domain Bacteria; phylum Verrucomicrobiota; class Verrucomicrobiia; order Chthoniobacterales; family UBA10450; genus Udaeobacter. The sequence goes on from JAICUQ010000182.1 coordinate 244, forward strand.
CACCGGCGCCCTGGCTTCACCAGATGCGGAACCACGCTTGCGGGGAGCGCACGCGCCCTAGCATGCTGTTTCCGGCGGCTCGCCGGAAACCTCTGCGTTTTGAAACCCGCTCGAATATTCGTTAGGTCGTTCGGCGAGGCTGCCCAATGTTGGACGCGAGAGCGCGCGCTCCCTAGAGCGGACATTGCGCGTTATGGTTAATAGGTCGCGACTAAATCGATATTTGAAGAACGTGTTTAAGGGAATCTGATCACGTCTCATTAACACCTGGCTTCAGCCAGGTGCTCGCAAGAGCGAACACAGAAGCTGTTTTAACAGCTTCATATCGCTACCTCGCGAAAGAAGCCGTTGAAACGGCTCTCAAGCTTTCCTATTTGTTCGCACCTGACTGAAGTCAGGTGTTAATGAGATTGCCAGTTACGATTAGGGAGCGCGACTTGATCGTGATTCAAAGAACGCCCTAAAAAGCGATTTCATCCTTTTTTCACCGGAACCCTGGTTTTAAAATGCGGAACCACGCTTCCGGGGAGTGCACGTGCCCTAGCGTGCTGTTTCCGGCGGCTCGCCGGAAACCTCTGCATTTTGAAACTGCTCGACTATTCGTTAGGTGATTCGGCGAGGCTGCCGAATGTTGCACGTGAGCCGCGTGCGCTTCCCTAGAGCGGACATTAAGCCTTATGGGTTAATGTACAGCGACTAAATCGATATTTTGAGAACGCGTTTAAGGCAATCTGATCCGCGTTTCATTAACACCTGGCTTTAGCCAGGTGCTCGCAAGAGCGAACACAAGAAGCTGTTTTAACAGCTTCATATCGCTACCTCGAGAAAGAAGCCGTTGAAACGGCTCTCAAGCTTTCCTGTTTGTTCGCACCTGACTGAAGTCAGGTGTTAATGAGATTGCCAGTGCGATTGGGGAGCGCGCCTTGACCGTGATTCAAAGAACGCCTGAAAAGCCATTTGATCCTTTTTTCACCGGCACCCTGTTTTCACCAGATGCGGAACGGGGGATTGCCCACTGGCATAAGCGATGATGTAAGAACGGCCTGGACGATCTGAATAGGGCGGCTGTGCCAGTCACCAGCGTTTGACACAAACGCCCTACAAATCTTGCTGCGTCTCGTTTAGTGTTGGCATTCCAATGGGCAACACATTTGGCCAGTTGTTTCGCGTCACCACATTCGGCGAGTCCCACGGCGGTGGCATCGGCGTGGTGATCGATGGTTGCCCCCCGCGTATTGAGATTTCCGAAACGGAAATTCAACGCGACCTGGATCGCCGCCGCCCCGGTCAAAGCAAACTGACAACTCAGCGCAGAGAGGAAGACCGGTGCGAAATTCTGTCCGGCCTGTTTGAAGGAAAAACGCTCGGCACGCCGATCGGCATTCTTGTTAGGAACAAAGATGCTCGACCTGAAGATTACCGCGAGATTGCGCGAAAATTCCGGCCGTCGCACGCCGATTACACGTACGAGGCCAAATACGGAATTCGGAATTGGCAGGGCGGCGGTCGCGCATCGGCGCGCGAAACGATTGGTCGCGTCGCGGCCGGCGCAGTCGCAAAGAAAATATTGTCGGCGTTGTACGCGGATTTCGAACTGGTCGCTTACGTGACTCAAGTTCACGAAGTCGCCGCGAACGTTGACCGATCCAGTGTCAAGATGAGCGATGTTGAGAAAAGCATTGTTCGCTGTCCGGATCCTGCTGTTGCCAAAGAGATGATCGCGTTGATCGAAAAGGTCCGAAAGTCAGGCGACTCGGTCGGCGGCGTAATCGAATGTGTCGTGCGTGGGATCGCACCGGGTCTTGGTGCGCCTGTCTTTGACAAGCTCGAAGCAGACATGGCGAAAGCGATGTTGAGCATTCCGGCGGCGAAAGCCTTCGAGATCGGGTCGGGATTCGGAGCGACCCGGATGCTCGGTTCACAGCACAACGATCCGTTCGAAACCCGTGCTGGAAAAATTCGGACGGCCACCAACAACTCCGGAGGAGTTCAAGGCGGGATCAGCAACGGCGAACAGATTTATTTTCGGGTTGCCTTCAAACCGCCTGCCACAATCGCGCTCGAACAAAAAACCGTCACCGCTTCAAGCGAGCAGACCAAACTCGCAGCTCGCGGACGCCATGATCCTTGTGTTCTTCCACGAGCCGTGCCGATTGTTGAAGCCATGGCTGCGCTGGTGCTTTGCGATCACGCGTTAAGGCAAAACGCGGTCCAACTGTGATTGCAAATTGCAGATTTCAGATTGCAAATTGTGAGCTGTGACATCTGACGAGTTAAAACTGCGAACGAAGCAGTTCGCGTTGCGAGTCATCCGGCTCGTGGGCGCATTGCCAAAAACCATAGAAGGACGGGCGATTGCCAACCAACTAGTTCGCTGCGGCACGTCGGTGGCTGCGAATTATCGCGCTGCTTGTCGCGCACGCTCTCGAAGTGAATTTGTTGCCAAAATAGGCGTCATCCTCGAGGAAGCAGACGAGACTCAGCTCTGGCTCGAATTGATCATCGAATCGAAATTGCTTCCACTAAAACGAGTTGAGCCTTTGCTTGGGGAAGCCACCGAATTAGTCGCGATCTTTGTAGCTTCGCGTAAATCGGCATCTTCAAATTTGAAATCTACAATTTGAAATCTGCAATTCCATACGTCGCCACCATCGGTCTCGAAGTGCACGTCCAGCTTAAGACGCGATCGAAAATGTTTTGCGCTTCGCCGGTTGAATTTGGCGCGGAGCCGAACACGCACACGTGTCCAGTTTGCCTCGGCTACCCCGGTGCGTTGCCTGTGGTGAACGAGGAAGCGTTGCGCATGACGCTGCTAACAGGGCTGATGCTCGGATGCAACATTGCGCCGGTCAGCAAGTTCGATCGCAAAAATTATTTCTACCCGGACATGCCGAAAAATTATCAGATCTCGCAGTACGACATGCCGCTGTGCACCAACGGCACCGTGTCGCTGCACGATCTCGCTTATCCCAAAGACGCGCAGAAGAATATTCTGACGCGTGACAAGGAAGTGCACCTGGTGCGAATCCATCTCGAAGAAGATGTCGCGAAGAGTTTCCATTTCGAGAACCACACCGGCATCGATTTCAACCGCGCGGGCACACCGTTGATGGAAATCGTGACCCAACCGGAAATCAATTCTCCTGAGGAAGCGTTTGCTTTCCTGACCGCATTGAAACAGATCCTGATCTACGGCGCGGTGAGTGATGCTGATATGGAAAAAGGTCAACTCCGTTGCGATTGCAACGTTTCCGTGCGTCCCGACGATCAGGCCGAACTCGGAGCAAAAGTGGAACTCAAAAATTTGAATTCCATCAGCGGTGTCCGGCGCGCTCTCGCATACGAGATCCGGCGTCAGACCAGCATCCTGGAGCGCGACGAAGAAATAGAACAGGAGACGCGCGGCTGGGACGATGTTGCCGGTGAAACGTTCCTCATGCGAACCAAGGAATTCGCGCACGATTACCGGTATTTTCCTGATCCCGATCTCGTTCCGGTGAAAACAGACGCGTTGGTGGCTGAGGTGCGGCATCGAGTGCCGGAGTTGCCGAAAGCCAAGCGGGCACGGTTTGTCGAACAATATCAGGTGAGCCCGTACGATGCTGCCGTATTGGCAGACGACCTCGAGTTAGCGAGCTACTTCGAGGCGGCTGCCAAACACGCCAAGAAACCAAAAATCATAGCGAATTGGATCTTGAACGATTTGCAGAACGCGCTGAGCGCTGCGGGTAAAGAGATAACCGATTGTCCGATTCAACCCGCCATGCTGGATGAATTCGTGAACTTGATCGATACGGGCAAAATTAGCGGCAAACAGGGCAAGGACGTTTTTGCCGAAATGTTCGCGACCGGAAAAACCGCGGCCGCGATTGTGAAAGAAAAAGGCATCGAACAACTGAGCGATGTTAGCGCGATTGAAGCACTGGCTGATCAAGTGATCGCAGCGAATGCTAAACCGGTAGCAGACTTTCGAGCAGGGAACATTGCGTCACTGAATTTTCTCAAGGGACAAGTGATCAAATTGTCCAAAGGCAAAGCTAATCCGCAACTGGTGGGGGAAATTTTGGAGAAGAAATTAAGCTCCTAATCCTCCAGCCCTTTGTCACGTCGAGCGAAGTCGAGACATCTCTGATTTTTGTTTCCAGAGATTCCTCGACTGCTCCCGCGTCTGCCGGATTCGCGCAGGATGACAGAAGGTACGCGGTGTATGAAATTACAGGTGTGCGCATCCTTATTGCTCCCGATAAATTCAAAGGCGCGCTGAACGCGCGAGACGCCGCGGAAAACATTGCGAAAGGGTTGCTCGATGTCTTGCCGGACGCGCAGATTGAAATTGTTCCGATGGCCGACGGCGGCGAGGGCACAGCCGAAACGATCTGTGCGGCGCGCGGCTGTTCCTGGGTCGAATGCAAAGCGCACGATCCACTCGGCCGCGAGATCAACGCGCGCTACGGCTGGCTCGACCAGGAAAAACTTGCGGTAATGGAAATGAGCGAGGCCGCCGGCATGCGGCGGCTTTCCGAAACTGAACGCGATCCGCTTCGTGCCACGACGTTCGGGGTAGGCGAAATGATTTTGGATGCGACCAAGCGGGGCGCGAAACAAATCATCATCGGCCTCGGCGGGAGCGCGACCAACGATGGTGGTTTTGGCATGGCACGCTCGTTAGGCTATAGATTCGATTACGAGCACGAGCAGGTGGATGTCAGTGATTTGGTCGAGCTCAAAGGAATTCGGCGGCCGACCGATGTGGTGTTGCCTCGAATCGTTGCGGCGGTTGATGTCAAAAATCCATTGCTCGGCCAAAATGGCGCAACGCAAGTGTTCGGCCCGCAGAAAGGAGCGAACAAAGACGACCTCGATGAATTAGAACGCGCGTTGACGAAACTGGCAGACGTAGTCGCCAGAGAATTCGGATTTGATTATCGCAATCAGCCGGGTGCGGGCGCCGCAGGCGGTCTCGGCTTTGGTTTGCTTACTTTTGGCGGCGCGACGATTCGGCCGGGATTTGAAGTTGTCGCTGAAGCAGCCGGCCTTGAACAGAGGATGAAAGATGCAGACCTGGTGATCACAGGCGAGGGGAGTCTGGACCGGCAGACACTCGAAGGAAAAACGCCAGCGGGCGTAGCGCGGCTGGCGCGAAGACTTCACAAGCCGGTGTTCGCCATCGCTGGCCGCGTCACTCAGGACCGAGAGCTGAGCGAACTATTCGATGGCATCTATCAAAACGCGCGCCCGGGAATGACCCAGCAGGAAAACATGAAACGCGCCGCGGAACTTTTGCGCGAAAACGCGAGGGAGTTGGCAGACACATTCGGCGTCGGCCTGTGAGCATTCGTTAGGCGCCGGAAATTGTAGAGGCGTCTGTGTCCGACGCCGTCCCAAAACTATTTCTTTGCGTTCCGCGGATCGTCGGCGGGCTTCACATAATTGATCTGCCGCGGGCTGACGCCGTGAAGTTGAATGATTGTTTCGCCCTCAGACCAGGCGGCATGTTTCATCCCCGCAGGCCAGTAACCGAAGGAGCCGGCGGAAAGTTTTCTCGCGCTATTCCGATCGATCGGTTCTCCCGTCGCCAGATATAGCGCACCCGAAACTACAGTGACGCGCTCTGTCTTTGGATGCGTATGTGGCGAATTTCAGTAGAACTCCCGATACTCCTTCGCTGATTCGACATAGCTCCACGCCCAGCGTGCGATGTCCTTTTGCTCGTCGAGTGTCAGCTCGCGGCGAATTTTCGCGGGCGAGCCAAGCACGAGCGATCCCGGCGGGATTTTCATTCCCATCGTGACGAGCGCGTTTGCGCCGATGATCGAACGCGCGCCGACTTCGACATCGTCGAGGATAATGGATCCCATGCCGACGAGAACTTCGTTATCAATTTTACACGCGTGAACAATCGCGGTGTGCCCGATCGTGACCAGTTCACCGACCGTTGTCGGATAGCCAGTGTCCACGTGGA